>NZ_JBCMFH010000015.1:0-98822 GCF_043848115.1 Salmonella sp. 2020_1395
AGGAACGTTGAAGACGACGACGTTGATAGGCCGGGTGTGTAAGCGCAGCGATGCGTTGAGCTAACCGGTACTAATGAACCGTGAGGCTTAACCTTACAACGCCGAAGATGTTTTGGCGGATGAGAGAAGATTTTCAGCACTGATTCAGATTACATCAGAACGTAAAAACGGTCTGATAACAGAATTTGCCTGGCGGCCGTAGCGCGGTGGTCCCACCTGACCCCATGCCGAACTCAGAAGTGAAACGCCGTAGCGCCGATGGTAGTGTGGGGTCTCCCCATGCGAGAGTAGGGAACTGCCAGGCATCAAATAAAACGAAGGGCCCTGTCGGAAGACAGGGCCTTTTGTTTTATCTGTGGTCTGTCGGTGAGCACTCTCCTGAGGAGGAGAAATCCGCCGGGAGCGGATTTGAACGTTGCGCAGCAACGGCCCGTAGGGTGGCGGGCATCAGACAAGTGAAGAAGCCCGTTCTGACGGACGGGCTTCTTTGCGTGTGTGGTAACTGTAAAACCGTAGGCCTGATAAGCGCAGCGCCATCAGGCAACCGGTACCGCCGGATGGCAGCTTCGCCTTATCCGGCCTACAAGGAACGTGCTTTCTCTAACCACCGCAAAATGAAGGCAGAAATCTGCGATACATCATTAAGATCCAAAACGGGTACCGCTACGGCAAGTGGAATATCACTGGCAACCGCAATAACATGCTCATCAAGAATCAATTCCTCCTCGCTGTGCCCACATCCCTGACGAAAAAGTAAGATCTTCGCAACTGCCTCGTGTTTAAACCCTTCTACCAGCACCATATCTAGCTTTGATGCATCCATCCGGCTCACCAGCCATGCCAGATCCAACTCTTCTTGCCCCGGCGTTTCAGTCATTAACGCCCAGCGCTGCTGACTGGCAACCAGCGTTTGTGCTGCCCCGGCCTTACGTAATTCGTAGCTATCTTTACCCGGTTTATCAACATCCATATCATGATGGGTATGCTTAATCAGCCCTGGCCGAATACCGTGCGCACAAAGTGCTGGGATCAGTTTTTTCAGCAGTGTTGTTTTTCCCGTGCCGCTCCACGCGGCAATGGCGAGTAGCGGTATCATGGTCTCTTTTGCCATTGCGCGAGTTCCTCCGGCGTGTTGACGTTCACAAATGCCTCCTTACAATCGCTGAAATCAACGGCGTGTCCGCCTACCTGGCGCATAAAAATCATTACCCGCCGCTCGCCTGCTTGCAAATAAGCTGTCAACTGGGGCTCAACGGCACGATTAATCAACGCGATCGTTGGATGATCGCGCTCTCCATCATGAACCCAAACCACGGGTGCGCCATGACGCTGCGCTGCTAAACGATCGACCAGGTTGTGGGGGATACAGGGATTGTCACAGGGGCAAAACAGAAACCAGTCGCCTGCTGCCTGCTGAAAAACGGAAAGCATACCCGCCAGCGGACCGGGAAAGTCAGCGATTGAATCCGGAATGACTTTCAGGCCGCTGGCCTGGTAGATATCCAGATGGCGATTAGCACTAATGACGACCGTAGCCAGTTGCGGCGCGAGCGCATCGGCAACGTGCCGCCAGAGCGGTTTCCCGTCCAGTTCAAGCAGACCTTTATCCGCACCTCCCATCCGCCTGGCTTTACCGCCTGCCAGCACCACGCCGGTTATTACTTCATCCAGATTCACCGATATCGCCTCTTTTATTGTGGGATTGACCCTGCTACCGTGTCTGTATCAAGAATAAGGAGCACAGCTATGAAATGTAAACGCCTGAATGAAGTCATTGAACTCCTCCAGCCAGCCTGGCAGAAAGAGCCTGATCTTAATCTGACGCAATTTTTGCAGAAACTGGCGAAAGAGTCAGGTTTTGACGGCAAACTGGAAGATTTAACTGATGATATCCTGATCTACCATCTGAAAATGCGCGATTCCGCCAAAGACGCCGCCATTCCAGGGATTCAAAAAGACTATGAAGAGGACTTTAAAACGGCGCTTTTACGCGCCCGCGGCGTTATTAAAGAGTAAAACCTTGTAAGCGGCGCCACCGAAATCGCCACGAAATGATATCCTGAATCATTCGTAGTATTTTCCGGATGATGGGATGAACGACAACGCTTTTACTTTCCAGACGCTACACCCGGAAACCATCATGGATGCGCTGTTTGAACAGGGGATCAGGGTGGATTCCGGGCTGACTCCACTAAACAGTTATGAAAACCGCGTCTATCAGTTTCAGGATGAAGACCGTCGACGTTTTGTCGTTAAGTTTTATCGTCCTGAACGCTGGTCTGTTGATCAAATTCGGGAAGAACACCAATTCGCGCTTGAACTGGTGAAGGATGAGGTTCCGGTTGCTGCTCCGCTCGCGTTTAATGGCCAGACGCTGTTAGCACATCAGGGCTATCATTATGCCATTTTCCCCAGCGTAGGCGGTCGTCAGTTTGAAGCAGATAATATCGATCAGATGGAGGCGGTAGGGCGTTATCTTGGTCGATTGCATCAGACGGGGCGAAAACGTCCTTTCACTTTCCGGCCTGACATTGGGCTTGCAGAGTATCTTTTTGAACCTCGCCAGGTATTCGAAGATGCCGCACTGATTCCCTCCGGGCAAAAAGCGGCTTTCCTGAAAGCCACTGATACTCTACTGTCTGCAGTTACCGAATGCTGGCGCACCGATTTCGCCACGCTGCGATTGCACGGCGATTGTCATGCCGGCAACATTCTATGGCGTGATGGACCGCTGTTTGTCGATTTAGATGATGCCCGTAACGGCCCGGCGATACAGGATTTATGGATGCTGCTGAACGGCGACAAAGCCGAACAGCGAATGCAGCTTGAAACCATTATTGAAGCTTATGAAGAAGTTAGTGAGTTCGATACGGCTGAAATTGGTCTCATTGAACCTTTACGCGCCATGCGTTTAGTTTATTATCTTGCCTGGTTGATTCGTCGTTGGGGCGATCCTGCGTTTCCAAAAAACTTTCCCTGGTTAACAGGGGAAGATTACTGGCAGCGACAGACAACGACTTTTATTGAGCAGACTAAAATTTTGCACGAACCCCCTTTACAATTAACGCCAATGTATTAATCGGAGAGAGTTGATCATGAAAAAGATTTGGCTGGCGCTGGCTGGTATGGTTTTAGCTTTTAGCGCCTCGGCAGCACAGATCAGCGACGGTAAACAGTATATCACGCTGGATAAACCGGTCGCTGGCGAACCCCAGGTACTGGAGTTTTTCTCCTTCTACTGCCCACATTGTTATCAGTTTGAAGAAGTGCTTCATGTGTCTGACAATGTGAAGAAAAAGCTGCCGGAAGGCACCAAAATGACCAAGTACCACGTTGAGTTCCTGGGGCCGTTGGGCAAGGAGCTCACCCAGGCATGGGCGGTGGCGATGGCGTTGGGTGTAGAAGATAAAGTCACGGTCCCGCTGTTTGAAGCCGTACAGAAAACCCAGACAGTACAATCTGCCGCGGATATCCGTAAAGTGTTCGTTGATGCGGGCGTCAAGGGCGAAGATTACGATGCGGCATGGAACAGCTTCGTGGTGAAATCACTGGTTGCGCAACAGGAGAAAGCCGCGGCTGACCTGCAACTGCAGGGCGTTCCGGCGATGTTCGTCAATGGCAAATACCAGATTAACCCACAAGGTATGGATACCAGCAGCATGGATGTTTTTGTTCAGCAGTATGCTGATACCGTGAAATATTTGGTTGATAAAAAATAAAAAGAACGCCGGTCACTGACCGGCGTTTTTATAAGATGTTTTAATCTCTTCTATCTGTATATCTTTCTTATCCCACAGCGTATTAAGCCAACGTTGAAAACGGCGTTTGAATGTTTTGTCGTTCACGTAATCGCCGTGCAGTTCTTCATTTATGGGTTCCAGTTGCACCCGAACAACAATACGCGTCAGCCTACCGCTTAGCATATCGTAGAAAGGGTGGCGATCGTTGTTTGGGTAACACAACGTAATATTAAGCAGCTTATCGAACTGTGAGCCTAAAACGTTAATCGCCATTGCAATACCGGCTGCTTTTGGCGGCAACAGATGTTGATAAGGTGAATGCGTTTGCTGACGTTTCTCATGCGTAAATCGCGAGCCTTCAACAAAGTTAACGATAGTGGTGGGATACCGACGAAACTTTTCGCAAGAGCGACGAGTTGTTTCAACATCTTTGCCGCGTCGATCGGGGTGTCGGAGCAGGTAGCTACGGGAGTAGCGCTTCATAAACGGCATATCTAATGCCCAGCACGCCAGGCCGATGAACGGCACCCAGGCCAATTGCTGTTTAAGAAAGTACTTATTCATTGGGATATGCTTGCGGAACAGAACGCAAAGCACAACGATATCGGCCCAGCTGCGATGATTACAAATCAGTAAATACCAATTTTTCTTGCTCAGCCCTTCTAACCCTTCTACATCCCATTGCAAGTGCGGATTAAGGCGTAACAGCGCTGCAAGACCAGCACACCAGCAATACATCATGAAATTGCAGAAAATGGAGACCTTGCGCCAGATACCGGGAACAGGCAAAAGGAGCTTTACCATACCGGCAACGATGATCGGTACGGAGCAAACAATAGTGACCAGGATGGTCAATACGATACTCAATGGGAGCGTGATAGCCGCGAGTATTCTCGTCATAATAAATTATTCAAAAGTTAGCCATAAACGGTGCGCGAAAAGGGCGCAAGAGGCTGATTCTATCAGAAAACGATGCTAATGATGGCGCTGAGTGAAATAGAAACACTCGTAACAACTATCCACATTATGATAACGGCATGAATCAGATAATCAGAAAAACGTGATGTTAACAACTCATTGAAAATAATGGTTAATTATTAAGATGAGAAGGCTATCGCGCTGATTTTAAAGTAATGGTAAGAATTTACACACAAAGTTATCCACAGGTTGTTTTGCGAGCGATCCTGAAGATCGACAAAACTTTTCCGCAAATGCGGCGAAAAACTCAAGTTTTCCTCCTGTATGTGGCATCCTTTAACCATAATCTGTTATACAGGCACGGACATTATGGTTCAGATCCCAGAAAACCCACTTATTCTCGTAGATGGCTCATCCTATCTCTATCGCGCCTATCATGCGTTTCCGCCGTTAACCAACAGCGCGGGAGAACCTACGGGCGCAATGTATGGTGTTCTCAACATGTTGCGCAGCCTGATCATGCAGTATCAGCCGACGCATGCTGCGGTGGTGTTTGACGCCAAAGGAAAAACCTTCCGTGATGAGCTCTTTGAACATTACAAATCGCATCGTCCTCCGATGCCGGATGATCTGCGAGCGCAAATAGAGCCGTTACATGCCATGGTTAAAGCCATGGGGTTACCTCTGCTGGCGGTCTCTGGCGTAGAAGCGGATGACGTTATCGGTACACTGGCGCGAGAAGCGGAGAAGGTGGGGCGTCCGGTATTAATCAGCACCGGCGATAAAGATATGGCACAGTTGGTGACGCCGAATATTACGCTGATCAACACCATGACTAACACTATCCTCGGCCCGGATGAAGTCGTTAATAAGTACGGCGTGCCGCCTGAGCTGATTATCGACTTTCTGGCGCTAATGGGGGACTCCTCGGATAATATTCCAGGCGTACCAGGCGTGGGTGAGAAGACGGCGCAAGCCTTGCTTCAGGGATTGGGCGGCCTGGATACGCTGTACGCCGAGCCGGAAAAAATTGCCGGTCTCACTTTCCGCGGCGCCAAAACGATGGCCGGTAAATTAGCGCAGAATAAAGACGTAGCGTACCTGTCTTATAAACTCGCCACCATTAAAACGGATGTTGAGCTGGAGCTGACCTGCGAACAGCTTGAAGTGCAGCAGCCGATTGCGGATGAACTGCTGGGCCTGTTTAAAAAATATGAGTTTAAGCGCTGGACGGCGGACGTTGAGTCAGGCAAGTGGCTACAGGCAAAGGGCGCGAAACCGGCGGCCAAACCGCAGGAAACGGTCGTTATTGATGAATCGCTCAGCGAACCGGCAGCGGCGCTCTCTTATGAAAATTATGTCACTATTCTGGACGACGTTACGCTGGAAAGCTGGATTGAAAAGCTGAAAAAAGCGCCAGTTTTTGCTTTCGACACGGAGACCGACAGTCTGGATAATATCGCCGCCAACCTGGTGGGCCTCTCTTTTGCTATCGAACCTGGCGTTGCCGCATATGTACCTGTCGCGCATGATTATCTGGACGCTCCGGATCAAATCTCCCGCCAGCGTGCTCTGGAACTGCTGAAGCCGCTGCTGGAAGATGAAAAAGTGCGCAAAGTGGGGCAAAACCTCAAGTACGATCGCGGCGTCTTGCAAAATTACGGTATTGAGCTGCGCGGTATCGCCTTCGATACCATGCTTGAGTCTTACATTCTGAACAGCGTCGCCGGACGCCATGATATGGACAGCTTGTCCGATCGTTGGCTGAAGCACAAAACTATCACCTTTGAAGACATTGCCGGTAAAGGTAAAAACCAGCTCACCTTTAACCAGATCGCACTGGAGGAAGCGGGGCGCTATGCGGCAGAAGATGCGGATGTCACGTTACAGTTGCATCTCAAAATGTGGCCTGAGCTCCAGCAGCACAAAGGCCCGCTGAATGTTTTCGAAAACATCGAAATGCCGCTGGTGCCGGTACTGTCACGCGTTGAGCGCAATGGTGTAAAAATCGATCCTGCCGTCCTGCACAAACATTCGGAAGAAATCACGCTACGTCTGGCGGAACTGGAAAAGAAAGCGCATGACATTGCGGGCGAGGCGTTCAACCTGTCCTCGACGAAGCAGTTGCAGACTATCCTGTTTGAAAAGCAGGGTATTAAGCCGCTGAAGAAAACGCCTGGCGGCGCGCCGTCAACGTCGGAAGAGGTGCTGGAGGAGCTGGCGCTGGACTATCCGCTGCCGAAAGTGATTCTGGAGTATCGTGGTCTGGCGAAGCTAAAATCCACCTATACCGATAAGCTGCCGCTGATGATTAACCCGAAAACCGGGCGCGTCCATACGTCCTATCATCAGGCGGTAACGGCGACGGGACGTTTATCGTCCACCGATCCGAACCTGCAAAATATTCCGGTGCGCAATGAAGAGGGCCGCCGCATTCGTCAGGCATTTATTGCGCCTGAGGATTATCTCATCGTGTCTGCGGACTATTCACAGATTGAGCTGCGTATTATGGCGCATCTTTCCCGTGATAAAGGACTACTCACGGCGTTCGCTGAAGGGAAGGATATTCACCGCGCAACGGCGGCGGAAGTCTTTGGCTTGCCGCTGGATAGCGTGACCGGGGAACAGCGCCGAAGTGCGAAAGCCATTAACTTTGGCCTGATTTACGGGATGAGCGCCTTCGGTCTTTCTCGCCAGCTTAATATTCCGCGTAAAGAGGCGCAGAAGTATATGGATCTCTACTTCGAACGCTATCCTGGCGTGCTGGAATACATGGAGCGCACCCGCGCTCAGGCAAAAGAACAAGGCTATGTGGAAACGCTGGAGGGACGCCGCCTTTACCTGCCGGATATTAAATCCAGCAACGCGGCGCGGCGCGCGGGGGCGGAACGCGCGGCGATCAATGCTCCCATGCAAGGAACGGCTGCCGATATCATCAAGCGCGCCATGATTGCCGTCGATGCCTGGCTACAGGCCGAGCAGCCGCGCGTGCGGATGATTATGCAGGTACACGATGAATTAGTGTTCGAGGTGCATAAAGACGACTTAGATGCGGTAGCAAAACGTATCCATCAGTTGATGGAAAACTGCACGCGTATTGATGTGCCGTTGCTGGTAGAAGTCGGTAGCGGGGAAAATTGGGATCAAGCGCACTAAGCATTTAAGGAATAACGCGCTTTTTTCGTAATTAAGCAACATAAGCACGGGAGTTTTGTGATGGGTATTAGAATTCCCTATGTAAAGAATGAAAAAAAATTACGAAAAGGTCTTTCTGTGTTGCTCAAAAAAGAGTAAAGTTATTCACGTAGGGTACAGAGGTAAGATGTTCTATCTTTCAGACCTTTTACTTCACGTAATCGGATTTGGCTGAATATTTTAGCCGCCCCAGTCAGTTTATGACTGGGGCGTTTTTTATTGGGCGTAAGAAAAGTTTCGCTCACACCGTAGGCCGGATAAGACGCGCAGCGGCGCCATCCGGCATAGCGGGTGATTATTCCCCGTCCTGAATCTCTTCGACCGGTGCCAGTTCGCTAAACCAGCTATCCAGTTTCTGACGTAACTTATCCACTCCCTGCTTTTTCAGCGAGGAAAACGCTTCTACCTGCACATCGCCATTAAAAGCCAGCACGGCTTCACGTACCATATTCAACTGCGCCTTGCGCGCGCCGCTGGCCAGTTTGTCCGCTTTGGTCAGCAGAACCAGAACCTGGATATTGCTCTCTACAGCCCACTGGATCATCTGTTGGTCGAGGTCTTTCAACGGATGGCGGATATCCATTAAAACGACTAAGCCCTGTAGGCTTTGACGTTTCTCCAGATATTCCCCCAGCGCGCGTTGCCACTTGCGTTTCATCTCTTCCGGGACTTCCGCGTAGCCATAGCCCGGCAGGTCGACCAACCGTTTGCCATCTACGACTTCAAACAGGTTAATCAATTGGGTACGGCCCGGCGTTTTAGAGGTACGCGCCAGGCTTTTTTGGTTGGTCAACGTGTTCAGGGCGCTGGATTTGCCTGCATTGGAACGGCCAGCAAAAGCCACTTCAATTCCGCAATCGGAAGGTAAATGGCGAATATCAGGCGCACTCATCACAAAATGCGTCTGTTGATAATTCAGGTTAGTCAAAGCGGTCGTCTCCGTCAGTCAAAGCATTGTGGCGATTATACCTGAACGCCAGCAAAAGACGGATTTTTCGGCGCGGCGGTGCTGTAAGTAAAAGCCATACGCTTTGTGAGACATTGACCATTGCACTTATGCGACATGACAGAGTCGTTGTCAGGCTCAAAGCCAGTTAATATAGTTAAATCATGAATTTATAGAAAGGTAATTGTCTGAAAAAAAGGGATTTGCCGTGTCGGTATCTTGTGAGTTTACCCCAAAAGAGTAAAGTAATGCACATAGCGAGGACGCTAACAGGATCAACGACTCAGGATGAGGGTCAGGAGCGCCAGGAGGCGAAGACACAGGATTGTCAGGAAGACAAACGTCCGGAGACGTTAGTAAAAGGAAATGGAAACAACATGGAATGTTCCAGGCTAAGGGAAAAACAGGGCGTGTTGATAGCCAACAGGGATGGTGGAACCCGTTAAGGGTCGTGAGTCAAGAAAAAAGGCGGCAGATTACTCTGTCGCCTTTTTTCTTTGCTTGCTTTCTGCTAGATTCCGCCTCAATTCTATACTGAATAAAACGGCTTAAAGATCTGACATCATGAAAAAACCAACCTCTGCACCGCGCAGTAAAGCCTTTGGCAAACAGCGTCGTAAAACGCGTGAAGAGTTAAACCAGGAGGCGCGCGACCGTAAACGCCTGAAAAAACATCGCGGTCATGCGCCGGGAAGTCGCGCGGCGGGCGGCAATTCCGCTTCGGGCGGCGGCAATCAGAATCAACAAAAAGATCCACGTATTGGCAGTAAAACACCTGTTCCATTGGGCGTGACTGAAAAAGTGACCCAACAGCATAAACCGAAAAGTGAGAAACCTATGCTTTCACCGCAGGCGGAGTTGGATTTACTGGAAACGGATGAGCGCCTGGATGCGCTGTTAGAACGTCTGGAAGCGGGCGAAACCCTGAGTGCGGAAGATCAAGCCTGGGTAGATGCCAAACTGGATCGTATTGATGAACTGATGCAGAAGCTTGGTCTGTCTTACGATGACGACGAAGAAGACGACGAAGAGGACGAGAAGCAGGAAGATATGATGCGCCTGCTAAGAGGCGGCAACTAACGGGTTTACACCGTGGGCTTGCCCGTCCTGCTTATAACCCTTCCGGTTATATGTTATCTGGTGTGGTTATTCGTTAAACTACAGCGATTGTCGCGGCGACAGAAATGGCTGCGCAGCCGGCTTGCCGCCCGTCATGGCGTGAAGCCGGTACGCCGTACCCGCCAGAGACGCCATCGGAAGGAGTGAGCATGTCTGAACAGCAAATAGACTGGGATCTGGCCCTGATCCAGAAATATAACTATTCCGGGCCACGATATACCTCGTACCCAACCGCGCTGGAGTTTTCTGAAGACTTCGAGGACGCCGCATTCTTGCAGGCTGTGGCGCGTTATCCTGAACGTCCGCTCTCGCTGTATGTGCATATCCCGTTTTGTCACAAGTTGTGTTATTTCTGCGGCTGCAACAAGATTGTCACCCGCCAACAGCATAAAGCTGACCAGTATCTTGACGCGCTTGAGCAGGAAATTCGCCATCGCGCGCCGCTGTTTGCAGACCGTCATGTCAGCCAGCTTCACTGGGGCGGCGGTACGCCTACTTACCTGAATAAAGCGCAAATCAGCCGCTTAATGACGCTGTTGCGTGAAAATTTCCACTTTAATACCGACGCGGAAATCTCGATCGAAGTCGATCCCCGTGAAATTGAGCTGGATGTGCTCGATCATTTACGTGCGGAAGGTTTTAACCGCCTGAGTATGGGCGTGCAGGACTTTAATAAAGAGGTGCAGCGCCTGGTTAACCGCGAGCAGGATGAAGAATTCATCTTTGCGTTGCTTAATCACGCCCGCGATATCGGCTTTACCTCGACCAATATCGACTTGATCTACGGTCTACCGAAACAGACGCCGGAAAGCTTCGCTTTCACGCTGAAGCGTGTGACGGAGCTGAACCCCGATCGTTTGAGCGTCTTTAACTATGCGCATCTGCCAACGCTTTTTGCCGCCCAGCGTAAAATTAAAGATGCCGATTTACCCAGTGCGCAGCAGAAACTGGATATTTTGCAGGAGACCATCGTATCGCTTACTCAGGCCGGTTATCAGTTTATCGGGATGGACCATTTTGCCCGTCCGGACGACGAACTGGCCGTCGCGCAGCGCGAAGGCGTGTTGCACCGTAATTTTCAGGGCTATACGACCCAGGGCGATACCGATCTGCTGGGGATGGGGGTTTCTGCTATCAGCATGATTGGCGATGGCTACATGCAGAACCAGAAAGAGCTGAAGCGTTATTACCAGCAAGTGGATGAGCGGGGCAATGCGCTATGGCGTGGTATTACGCTGACCCGTGATGATTGCATTCGTCGCGATGTTATCAAGGCGCTGATTTGTAACTTCCGCCTGGATTTTAACGCTGTCGCACAGCAGTGGGGTTTGCATTTCGCTGAGTATTTTGCCGAAGATTTGCAGTTACTGTCGCCGCTGGCGAAAGATGGGCTGGTGGATATTAGCGAGAAGGGAATTCAGGTGACGGCGAAAGGTCGTTTGCTGATCCGCAATATCTGCATGTGCTTTGACGCGTATCTGCGCCAGAAAGCGCGGATGCAGCAGTTCTCGCGCGTCATTTAGCCGGGTTGCACGGTGGCGCTGCGCTTACCGGGCCTACACGTTGCGACAACCTGTAGGCCGGATAAGCATTAGCGCCATCCGGCACATTGTCAGCTGAACAGTCCTACCAGCGCGGCACACAACACGGCGGCTAGCGCAGTTTGTGGCGTGTGGCTGTCGACCGCTCCACTCGATACCAGATTAATAATAGATTCTAACATAATGAATCCCCCCGTTTGCCGGGCATGATCATACTGAACTCATCGGAACAGTAAAGCGCAAAATAGCAGCGTTTTGCGCTCAATTATTAATCTTTACACTCGCGGGTAATGTTTACTCCATTCCCAGCTCTTTCAACTTCCGCGTTAGGGTGTTTCGCCCCCAACCGAGCAGCCTGGCGGCTTCCTGTTTATGACCCTGCGTATGGCGTAACGCCGTGGTCAGTAGCGTTCTTTCCAGTTCTGGCTGCGCTTCAGAAAGCAGGTTTTGATGACCGGATCGCAAGGCGCGGTCCGCCCATTGCGCCAGTAATGTAGCCCAGCTATCCGGCGGCAGGTGAGACGGGCTATCCGGCGCCGAGGCTTCAAACAGTTCGCCTGGTAAATCCTGGATCAATACCTCCTGTCCGGCGGCCATGACGGTGAGCCAGCGGCAGGTATTTTCTAACTGACGCACGTTACCAGGCCATGCCAGGCGTGTTAACGCCGTTTCGGTTTCTGGATGTAATAATTTGGCTTCCACGCCTAATTCACGGGCGGCGACCTGCAAAAAATGGCGCGCCAGGCGCGGAATATCCTCACGGCGTTCACGCAACGGCGGAAGATGGATACGAATCACGTTCAGGCGGTGGAACAGGTCTTCGCGGAATTTCCCTTCCTGAACGCGTCGTTCGAGGTTCTGGTGGGTGGCGGCGATAATGCGCACATCCACTTTTACCGGCGCGTACCCGCCCACACGGTAGAACTGTCCGTCAGCCAGCACGCGTAACAGACGAGTCTGGACATCCAGCGGCATATCGCCAATTTCGTCCAGAAACAGCGTGCCGCCGTCAGCCTGCTCGAAACGGCCCTGCCGGATGGTATTCGCCCCGGTAAAAGCGCCTTTCTCATGGCCAAACAGTTCGGATTCAATCAAATCTTTCGGGATGGCCGCCATATTGAGCGCGATAAACGGCGCTTTGGCGCGTGGGCTATGGCGATGTAGCGCATGGGCGACCAGTTCTTTACCGGTTCCTGATTCGCCGTTAATCAGCACGCTAATCGAAGAACGCGACAGCCGACCAATAATGCGAAACACATCCTGCATGGCGGGCGCTTCGCCTATCATGTCTGTTGTCGGGCCGTTAACCTCGATATTACGCGGCTGCTGCTGCTCCTGATAGTGGCTAATCGCGCGCTCGACCAGAGCGACGGCTTCATCAATATCAAACGGTTTAGGCAGATAATCAAACGCCCCCTGCTGATAAGCGCTCACGGCGGCATCTAAATCGGAATGCGCGGTCATAATGATGACCGGAAGCATCGGGTGACGCTGTTTAATCTGCTTTAATAGCGCCAGCCCGTCCATTCCCGGCATTCGGATATCCGACAGCAAGACGTCCGGCGTTTTACTGGCCAGCGCAGCCAGTACTTCATTACCATTCTCAAAGGTGGTACAGGTCAACCCTGCCCCGGCGAGAGCACGTTCAAGCACCCAACGGATGGAACTATCATCATCGACGACCCAGACTATTCCTCGTTGCATAAACACCTCTATTTCCGAATCGGCAGGTAAACCGAAAACTCGGTATGCCCCGGCCAACTGGTAAATTCAATTTTGCCGGCGTGTTGATCGATAAGATTACGGGCGATAGATAACCCAAGCCCGGTGCCTCCTTCGCGACCGCTGACCATCGGGTAGAACAGCGTATCCTGTAAATGGGGAGGAATGCCCGGCCCATTGTCTTCAACGTCTATACGCGCCGCCAGGCGATAGCGTTCGCCATGCAGCGTTAACTGGAAGGCGGTACGGGTACGCAGCGTAATTTCGCCGCCTTCCGGCCCCAGCGCCTGCAAGGCATTGCGGACAATATTCAGCAGTACTTGCTCAATTTGTTCCGGATCGTGCGGCAGTTCTGGCAGACTGGGGTCGTAATCGCGGATAAGCCGGACATTATCCGGCAGTTCCATCGACACCAGCGCCACCACGCGCTCCGCGACTTTATGTATGCTCTCGGTAATGTGCATTCCCGGGTGCTGCGGCCCCAGCAAACGATCGACAAGGTTGCGTAGCCTGTCGGCCTGTTCAATGATGACTTTGGTATATTCCGTTAGCGCCGGGTCGGGCAGCGCCTTGCTGAGTAGCTGCGCCGCGCCGCGCAGGCCGCCGAGCGGATTTTTGATTTCGTGCGCCAGACCGCGCACCAGATCGCGGGCGGCGATTTGCTGCGCGTGCTGCAACTGCTCCTGACTCAGACGACGCTGGTTATCCATCGGCGCCATTTCGAGCAGTATAAAATCGTCGGGCAGACGTTGGGCGGTCAAAGAGAGAATATGCGAGCGACTATCAATCACCAGCGTCACTTCGTTATCGGTAAAGCCTTGCCCTGCCGCTAAACTTTCGCGCATCAGGTCAATGTTTAACGAAAAATAGCTCAACAGTTCAGGTAACGGCGTCCCGAACAGTTTGCGTGAGCTTTGCGCGAGCAACTGCTGCGCGGCAGGATTGGCGTAATGGATTGCCAGCGCGTCGTCGACCACCAGCACGCTGTTGATTAACGAATTGAGGATCTGCCCAGCATCGGGCTGTATGCCGCTTGCCATTCAGCAGTCTCCTGGAAAAGGTTGCACCATTTTAGTGCATTATAGCTTTTTACTACTAAAAAGCGCGTGAGATCAGATTGTTGGTGGAGAAAAAAGCCCATCCTGGGATGGGCTGAAAGTTTCCACGGCAACTCAAAAACTCCTGACGCCTTTCACGCTGCTGCTGCGTTGGCTGCCTTCGCTTACCCCAGTCACATCGCTATCTATGCTCCTGGGGATGTGCTCAGTTGCCGCCTTGCAGCAACGCGAAATTCGTCGGATTTTTAATATACGATTAAACGCTGTAGTACAGCTCAAACTCTACCGGGTGCGGGGTCATACGCACGCGGTCATCTTCTTCGCGACGCAGCGCAATATACGCATCGATCGCTTCATCCGTGAACACGCCGCCTGCTTTCAGGAACTCGCGGTCCAGGTCCAGCGCGTTCAGCGCTTCTTCCAGAGAACCCGCTACCTGTGGGATCTCTTTCGCTTCTTCCGGCGGCAGGTCATACAGGTTTTTGTCCATGGCTTCGCCCGGGTGAATCTTATTCTTAATCCCGTCCAGACCGGCCATCAGCAGGGCGGCAAAGCACAGATACGGGTTAGCCGCCGGGTCCGGGAAGCGAACTTCGATACGGCGCGCTTTCGGAGACGCCACCACCGGAATACGGATGGAGGCGGAACGGTTACGGGCGGAGTAGGCCAGCATCACCGGCGCTTCGTAACCCGGGACCAGACGCTTGTAGGAGTTGGTGGTCGGGTTCGCCAGGGCGTTGATGGCTTTGGCGTGTTTGATGACGCCGCCGATGTAGTACAGCGCCTGCTCAGACAGACCGGCATATTTGTCGCCAGAGAACAGGTTGGTGCCGTTCTTCGCCAGCGACATGTGGCAGTGCATACCGGAACCGTTATCGCCGAACATCGGTTTTGGCATAAAGGTCGCGGTCTTACCGAAGCGGTGAGCCACGTTATGCACGACATATTTGTAAATCTGAATTTCGTCGGCTTTTTTGGTCATGGTGTTAAAGCGGGTCGCCACTTCGTTCTGACCTGCGGTCGCTACTTCGTGGTGGTGCGCTTCAACGACCAGGCCCATCTGCTCCATGACCAGACACATTTCAGAACGGATATCCTGCGCGGAGTCAACTGGCGGAACCGGGAAATAACCGCCTTTCACGCCCGGACGATGGCCTTTGTTGCCGCCTTCGTACTTGGTAGAGGAGTTCCAGGCGCCTTCAATATCGTCAATCGCCACATGTGAGCCGGAGATAGATGCGCCGAAGCGGATGTCGTCGAACAGGAAGAATTCAGGTTCCGGCCCAAACAGGACGGTATCGGCGATACCGGTCGCGCGCAGGTAGTCTTCCGCACGTTTTGCGATGGAACGTGGGTCACGGTCATAACCTTGCAGAGTGCCAGGCTCCAGGATGTCGCAACGGATAATCAGGGTAGAGTCCGCGAAGAACGGGTCAATCACTGCGGTGGATGCGTCTGGCATCAGCACCATGTCGGATTCGTTAATGCCTTTCCAGCCGCCGATAGAGGAGCCGTCAAACATTTTGCCTTCTTCAAAGAATTCGGCATTTACCTGATGAGCAGGAATCGTGACGTGCTGTTCTTTGCCTTTGGTATCGGTGAAGCGCAGATCAACAAACTTCACTTCGTGCTCGTTCAGCATCGTCAAAACGTGTTCAGCGGACATACTTGTACTCTCCCGGATTGGTCATGGTCGGTCGTCGTGGTAACGAGATCTTCAATTCTGCTGGCCGTGTCGCCGTAAAAATATAAAGCGAAATCTGTGCCAACTTTCACATTGCCCCCAAAAGGCGTTATCATGCGTACCATCGTGCAAAAGGGCTGCACCACGGTGACTATGTTGCACCAAAATAGTGCTTTAATGTGAACATTGAGCACCACATTGGTGCAATAGAACGCAAGCCACCCTTTTAACGCTCCGTGAAAGCGATCACAAAGAGACTCTGCAATACTTGTTTGCGGAGGATGTTTGTGATCCTGTTTTGTAGTGCGATTAATCCGTGTACAATAACGCGCTATTTCTAATGCCTGAGGCAAAGTTGTGATCGAAAATTTGCGTAACATCGCCATCATCGCGCACGTTGACCATGGTAAAACTACCCTGGTTGATAAGCTGCTCCAGCAATCCGGTACGTTCGACGCGCGTGCCGAAACTCAAGAGCGAGTGATGGACTCCAACGATTTGGAGAAAGAGCGTGGTATTACTATCCTCGCTAAAAACACCGCTATTAAATGGAATGATTACCGTATCAACATCGTTGATACTCCCGGGCACGCTGACTTCGGTGGTGAAGTAGAGCGCGTCATGTCCATGGTTGACTCTGTGCTGCTGGTGGTTGACGCATTTGACGGCCCGATGCCGCAAACGCGCTTCGTGACCAAAAAAGCCTTTGCTCATGGCCTGAAACCTATTGTGGTTATCAACAAGGTTGACCGTCCTGGCGCGCGCCCTGACTGGGTTGTTGACCAGGTATTCGACCTGTTTGTTAACCTCGACGCGACCGACGAACAGCTGGACTTCCCGATCATCTACGCTTCGGCGCTGAACGGTATCGCGGGTCTGGACCACGAAGATATGGCGGAAGACATGACCCCGCTGTATCAGGCGATCATTGATCATGTTCCGGCGCCGGACGTTGACCTCGATGGTCCGTTGCAGATGCAGATCTCCCAGCTGGACTACAACAACTACGTTGGCGTTATCGGCATCGGCCGTATCAAACGCGGCAAAGTGAAGCCGAACCAGCAGGTCACTATCATCGATAGTGAAGGGAAAACCCGTAACGCGAAAGTAGGTAAAGTGCTGACGCATCTGGGTCTGGAGCGTATCGACAGCGATATCGCCGAAGCGGGCGATATCATTGCGATCACCGGTCTGGGCGAGCTGAACATTTCCGACACCATCTGCGACCCGCAGAACGTTGAAGCGCTGCCGGCGCTGTCCGTTGATGAGCCGACCGTGTCTATGTTCTTCTGCGTTAACACCTCGCCGTTCTGCGGTAAAGAAGGTAAGTTTGTGACTTCTCGTCAGATTCTTGACCGTCTGAACAAAGAGCTGGTGCATAACGTGGCGCTGCGCGTTGAAGAAACCGAAGATGCGGATGCGTTCCGTGTATCCGGTCGTGGCGAACTGCACCTGTCCGTGCTGATTGAAAATATGCGTCGTGAAGGTTTCGAACTGGCGGTTTCCCGTCCGAAAGTTATCTTCCGTGAAATCGACGGTCGTAAACAAGAGCCGTACGAAAACGTGACGCTGGACGTCGAAGAGCAGCACCAGGGGTCTGTCATGCAGGCGCTGGGCGAGCGTAAAGGCGACCTGAAAAACATGAATCCGGACGGTAAAGGCCGCGTACGTCTCGACTACGTGATCCCAAGCCGTGGGCTGATTGGTTTCCGTTCAGAATTCATGACCATGACTTCCGGTACGGGTCTGCTGTACTCCACCTTCAGCCATTACGACGATATTCGTCCGGGTGAAGTGGGTCAGCGTCAGAACGGCGTACTGATCTCCAACGGTCAGGGTAAAGCGGTGGCGTTTGCGCTGTTCGGTTTGCAGGATCGCGGTAAGCTGTTCCTGGGTCACGGCGCGGAAGTTTATGAAGGCCAGATTATTGGTATTCACAGTCGCTCCAACGACCTGACGGTAAACTGCCTGACCGGTAAGAAACTGACCAACATGCGTGCGTCTGGTACGGATGAAGCGGTGATTCTGGTTCCGCCAATTAAAATGAGCCTTGAGCAAGCGCTGGAGTTCATTGATGACGACGAACTGGTAGAAGTCACCCCAACCTCTATCCGTATCCGTAAACGTCACCTGACGGAAAACGATCGCCGCCGTGCGAACCGTGGTCAGAAAGAAGAGTAATTAACGTTCTTACGGATAAAAACCCTGCCGAAATGAAAACTCGGCGGGGTTTTTTTATTCACATTGATAAAGGGATAAGGTTGTCAAAAAATCAGCAATCGCTGGCGTATTATGCCGACCAATGACGCTATCCGCATACATCTTTGCCCGAGCGCTGGCATTCCCCATCGCGACGCCCAATCCGGCTAAACGTAGCATTTCCGCATCGTTATCATTATCGCCAAACGCCATCACTTCGCGCATTGCGATATGCTGTTGCTGTGCATATCTGGCGAGGCTTTGTCCTTTGCTACACCCCTTCTGGAGAATATCCAGTTGATGATGCCAGGACCAGGTACAGCTTAGCTGTAATTCATGCTGTATAAACTCAGCAATATTTTGTAGTTGTTTTATGTGCCGATGAACGACGCTGATTTGCCAGATATTCTCCCTACTGCTTAGCTCATCAGCCTGAAAGATTATTTTATCATCAGCACGAATTGTCGGTTTAAGCGGATATACCCGCGCCAGTATTTTTTCCGTTTGTAAGTGCGTCAGCGGCAGCGGATGAAGGATCTGCTGTTGAGCCGGTTGATAAATATAACTTCCGTTACAACAGATCATCGGTTCGGTGAGCGCCAGCGTTTGATAATACGCATAGGCTTCACGATGAGAGCGACCGGTGACAAGCATTATTCGGCAGCCCATGTCCTGCATCTGACGGATAGCGGTTAGCGACTCTGGCAGAATTTGTTTATTACGGTTTAGCAGCGTTCCATCAAGATCAAAAGCGATTAAACGATATCGCATGAGCGTCCGATCCTAAAACAGCGTGAGGCATCCAGGTGATTCAGCAATGGAATATCGAGACGGTGCTGATAAGCGAGAAAACAGTGGCATTGTTTTGCCTGGCAGGCGGGAGAATTAAGCCGTTGCTGATATAAATTACCCATTTTAATTTTGCTGATATGACAAGCAAAAAGATCGCCTTCTGCATTCATAAAAATACTTTTTCTTCCTGCGGTACAGATATCCAGCTGCGCTGGCCACTGCTGCGTTTCAATCACATACAGCGGATCGAGTTCGCCGAAGGAGATGGTTTCCTCAACGGTATGCCGGGTATTGGCACACTCGTTGGCGTTAAACCAAAAATAATTCTGGTCAGGCAACTGCTGGCGGAGCCAACGAAACTGGTCGATATCTTTCATACTGGCGACAGCCCCCGCGCACCAGGTTATTCCGGCGGCAGAGAGCGCTAAACACTGCTGGAGAAAGCGCTCAGCGGTAATTTGTGAGGGATGAAAAGAACACCATAACCGAAGCTTTGAGATATCTCCGCCGCCAGCACGAAATGATTCCAGCAATGACATTAACGAAAAAGAGGCGTTAGTTTGTATGCCGACCGCCTGAACATGAGGATAGCGGCTAATTTCTGCCAGCGCCGCCATGTAATAACGCAAGCGTAGCGCCTCGCCATAAGGCGTAATCATCACATTCAACGGCGTACCTAAAAGAGGCAAATGGTCAACCATGCGCCATAGCGCGGCTTCGTCGCGTTTTTTATCGTTACGGGCGTGTTTATGGAACGGGCAATAGCCGCAATGATAATTACACGATTTAAGATAGCCGCGATAAAACAGCGTGTGAATATCGCGCAGGGCGGGGGCGCTCATCTCTGCCGATTCTCCCGTAGCATCACCTCAGGCGAAACGAACACAGGAGCAAGGCAATCGGATAATGCCATACCGGTCTCCGTTAGCCGGAGGCGACTGCTATTCTGATAACAGTAGCCTTGCTGTATAAAGCGTTCCAGGTCGGGGAAATCCCTTAGCGCATCGCTGGCAAAATATTGCTGATAATCGCTAAGAGAAAGTCCCTGCCAGAAAAATAGATTTTTAATGATAAAGCGGCGTTTCATTTCATCAGGGGGGAGCAGATAACCGTGATTAATGACGGTTTTATCCGGGCTGTCGATAAACGCCTGAATGATTTTTCGTGATGTCTGCAGGTTCGACGACCACGGCGAACAGTAATGCAGATTGCCAAGATAACTTCTGCCGCCCGCGCCGAGCGCCAGTGAGTTTTCAAATCCGCAGCTTTCCGCCGCGGCGGATGGCGCTGGATTAAGGACGAAACGGCGCATGGACGTTTGGGTATAGCCCGCGTTGCGTAAAAGATCGCGGGCTAAAACGTAGTAGCTATGCATATTTTCCTGGCGAGGCATATTATAAAGCGGATAAAGAAAAAGCTCTTCCGGTTGATAAACGAGCGCCTGATGTAACGATTCCGTCAGGCTTGCGTGAGTCTGGCCGGGAATGCCGTAAATAATATCAATATTGAGTGATGGAAAATGACCCGCCTTTAGCCATTCCAGCGCCTGGTGCGCGCTGGCGGCATTGTGGCGGCGATGCAGCGTATGTAACTCGCTATCATGAAAACTTTGTACGCCAATACTGACGCGATTAACGGAAAAGGCGTTTAATAGCGCTACTTTTTCTGCCGTGGTATCCGTAGGGGAAGTTTCAATTGTTTTATAAATATTCCAGTCAACATTGAGCACATCAAAGACGGAAAAAAATAACTTCTCTAATTGCGCAATGTTTAATAGCAGAGGTGTTCCGCCGCCTACGGTAAAGCTTGCCCAGTGGACGGGCGCCAGCGCCATTTGTTGGCCCTGGGTAATAATCGCGTCGATATAGCTATCAATGAACGTATTATCTGCGCCTGTACAGGTAAATAAATTACAGAACCCGCAGCGACTTTGACAAAACGGCATATGAACATACAGATGTGTGTCGTGCTCGTAAATGCGCGGTTTTACTTCGCTAAAGCTGACGTTCTCCAGCTCCCGATAAGCCGTCTTATGCGGATAACTGTACATATACTGACGATAAATATCATTGTTATTCATATTAATGATTACCGCTCAGCAAGAAATGCATATAGGGAACGGTATTAACGATCGGATGATTAAAACTATGGAAATATTTCCCGTCTTCGCCATAGCAGGTACCGTGATCGGAACAGACAATAACGAACGTTTCGCCGCCGGTTTGGCGGAAAATGTTCAGTAATCCGTCGATGCGGGCGTCGATATAGCGTAGCGCGGCGGCATGGGTCTCAACGGTATCGCCAGGGGCCGCGCCCTCAACGTAAAAATGGTTAGGGTAATGAATCGTGTCGATATTGATATACATCATGACCGGTTGGTTGCCAGCACGCTCGGCCATGATTTTCTGGATATAATGGATTTGGTTATCCATACTTTCTTTAACCGTACAGGCAAAGCGTGGATGCCAGTAACTCTCTTTAAACATCGACGGGAACACTTTTCCCATGCCGGAGCGGTTATTAAAGAAAGAGACGCCGCCAATACAGATGGTCTGGTAGCCTTTATTTTCCAGACTTTTTATCCATGTTGCGTCATCAAAGGCAAATGCATTTTTCGGCCCTTTACGACCAAGTCCGATATCTTTTGGGAAAAACAGCATGGTCTGATTAACGGTATCATCAATAGGTTTTGGCATAAAACCTGAAAACATGGCGTGATGCGAAGGCCAGGTAAAATTACCGGCCGCTTCGCATTTCGTCCATTGTCCATAATGATTAAGGTTGGGCGTATTTCCGGCGGTTTGTTCCTGAAGCGCAATGTCGTAGCGTAACGAGTCCAGCACAATAAAAAGAATATGAGCGTTATTACTAATTAGCGCATTCATATCGAATTCGCCATCGCCTGTGTCAATCGACGCGTGCAGCGAGACGGGGACTTCATCCATTGAATTATACATTTTGCTTCCTCATGGCCCGGATTTGCGCCTGATAAATTAGATTATTCTGCTGCGCATCCTGATAAATCAAATCACCCTGGCCATTAATTTCAATAATATACGGCGTCAGGCTGGTGGTAAGTAAAACATCAATACCCGCTAAGCGAATGCCAGGGAAAAGTCGCATGGCATTTTGACAGAGCGTATCGATCTCAGTCACTTTTGCGGCAGATAACTCCAGACTTTCGAAGCAGTAAGCCTGGTTTTGCAGATGTAAGTTAGTAATGGGCTGCGAGGAGGTTCTGACCACTCGCCAGATAATTTCGCCATCCAGGCAGACGATGCGTAAATCATAGGTTTTATGCTTTACGCTGGCTTTGGGCAGCCACTGTTCGACGAGGTTTTCCTGCTGAAGAACGCCATCAATAATGAGCTGGATATCTTCTTTCTGACGATACTGTTGGATTTTTTTGCTGTTAAATAGCTGTTGTCCTGATATGGCAATCGCGCTGTAAAGCACCTGCTTTATGCCATCAGGGTGGCGGCGCAAAGCGATAACGCCCGCCGCGCCAGAACCCAGCGAGGGCTTAATGAACACGCTGGCGACCCTTTTTTCCTCCATGATGGCGGTGAGCTGTGCAAAACTTTTTACGTCTTCCGCTACCAACGGCGGCGTGGGGATGCCGTGTTCCAGTAAGCGCCGCTTGCAGCGTTTTTTATCCAACAGGTGAATGAGGCCCGCCGGATGGTTAAGCCAGGTGACGCCAGGACGCGCCGCCATGTTCTGCAAAAAATGGATATAGTCCAGACCGATCGCGTTTATTTTGCGGATGTCTGTTTCACTGTGTACTGGCGGGTCGATTTTAACGATGCCAGAGGTCAGCGAAGCGTCCAGCGCTTGCGGATGAGTCAGCGCCGTGACGGATTCCCCAAGTACGGCGGCAGCCTGCATAAAATAATGCGTGCGCTTGCTCTGATGGGGGCCAATGAGCGTAATCACAATAAATCCCTTTATCGTTGAGTAGGGGAATGTGCACATTCCCCTACACAATCACTCGGTGTACATCGCATTCATATAAATATCGCCATCGTAATCATCAGGCTCCAGAGCTTCTGAAAGATTCAGGTTTATCGGCAGTGTGGCTTTTAGCTTTTCCTGCATCTCCGGCGTCAAATAGTGGTGGTGGAGATCGAGTGTTTCCAGATGCGCAATTCGGTCTTTATGCTCCAGCAGCGCCTCTGCGCCGTTGTCCGTTAAGGTACCGCATGAGAGTTCCAGCACGTTAAGCTGCGGCAGGATATTACTTTCCAGCACCCGGCGGGCGATATCATCCTGCTCTTCGCTATTCATCAACCCCAGATGGGTGAGCTGAGGGAAAAGATCTTTCGATGCCAGCGCCATCACGTCATCCAGCGAACCGTCAAAACCGTATCCCTCTACGCCCAGGAAGAGCTTCAGCGTTTTTAATGCAGGGAGCTGCGCATTTTGTAGTTCGGCAACTACGTTAGAAGGGATGCCGCCGGAAATGATTTCCAGGTGCTCCAGTTTCTCATGATGTATAGCGCCCAGTCGCAGATCCGACGCGCCTTTAATGATCAGTTCCTTCAGATTGGGTAACGCCGCATAGAGCCTGGAATAGTCACCTTGTTTAATCCAGGAGATCTCGCAGTCTTCGCTCTCCATATCACCGATAAACAGTGATTCCAGGTGAGAAAAGCGGGGGGCGTTCTCCACAATCATATCAATAATAGGCTGGCAGGTTTCGTCTTCCCAACAATCACCCCAGTTACCAATGGTCAGTGAGCGAAGCTTTGGCAGATCTTCATCGGTTAAAATCAAATTAATGAGCTGTTCCTGGGTTAATTCATTGTCCCAATCAATATTAAATCGCTTATTCATTTGTTTCCCTTCTCTATAAGCATGAATATGGTAAAACGCTTTGCGAATATTATCATGGCGCTTAGAGACGGGATATCGGGAGTCTGATTCAGGATGAATGAGCGGGCAGAACAACTACCCGCTGTGATGCAGATTCGGAAAATAGAGGCGATAATATCAGAAGAAATACTTCGCCCCGATACGAATCTGGTTTTGCTCTCTATGGTAGGGGCCCACGTTACGATCTAACCAGCGTAATTCAAAATAGGGCAACCAGTGTTCATTGATACGATAACGGAAGGTATTGGTGATTTCCCAATGATGCTTCGTACCATTACTACTATTAAAATCATTAACGTTATAAAAATAGTGTGGTTCAAAGGT
Source organism: Salmonella sp. 2020_1395 (assembly GCF_043848115.1). Classification (NCBI taxonomy): domain Bacteria; kingdom Pseudomonadati; phylum Pseudomonadota; class Gammaproteobacteria; order Enterobacterales; family Enterobacteriaceae; genus Salmonella; species Salmonella sp. 2020_1395. Next base: position 24,114 of record NZ_JBCMFH010000015.1, read on the forward strand.
ATAAGAAAATTTATCGGTAATGATAAAATTCCAATAGTTACCGATTTCATAGCTGTCATTATTATCCAGTTCGCCATTCAAATCGGTTGAACTATAATTATTGTGATTATATCGGTTACGTACCGTAAGATTAAACCACGGGGTAAATTTATAGTTAACATCCAGATAGACGGCGCCGCCGGAACCAATGCTTTTGTCGTTTATTAACCCGCCAGGCTGGATGGTTAATTTATCTGTAGGTTTAAATAACGGATACCAGCCCTCAATCTCATTATAACCGTGCTTTAATTCATCATCACGCTGTAGCGTATAGGTATTGGTCAACATAATTCCGGCCCCCATATCGGAGTTATAGCCGACGCGCAGCATAAACTCCATTTGGTCAGACGCCAGGTTATAGGCCTCACGGTTTTCTACATAAGCGCCAGCAAAAACAGAGGTGGATATTACTGAAGTTAATATCACTAGAGTATTCAGAGATTTCATAATAAATCCATTTTTCAAATATAGGGAAGCCGCCATCCATCGGGATGGATAAAGCGGCAAGCGTCGTTTAATTATTTACAGTAGAAATACTTTGTTTATTATTAGTCGCGACAATTTGATTACCTGTTTTCTTTCGTTGGGCAATTTCCTCGATAATAAAAGCGAAACGTTGTTCATTGAGCTTATAAAAAAAGCCCATCGTTAGTGCTGCGATAATGGCAAGACCGCAAGGCCATAAAAAAATGAGCTGACGCAAACCAAGCAACGTGGTGTCACTTTGAGCTATGTTGGGGATATAACCGATTTGCGTCAGCATAATACCTGGCAAAAAGCCAGCAAGCGCAGCGGAAATTTTGCGGGAAAAGGTGTAACCCGTATACACCGAGCCTTCAGCGCGAATACCCGTTTTCCATTCACCGTAGTCAACCGTATCCGGAACCAGCGCCCAGTTCAGGCTGTTGACGAAAGCGGTACCGAAGAAGGCGATACAAGAGAAAATGACAAAATAAAAGGAGTTATAACCCCAAAAATAATTTAAAACATCGCCCGCGGCCCATAAAAGCATACCTGCTAAATACACGCGTTTCTTGCCAAAGCATTTTACGGTCCAGGGAACTAACAAAACACCAATAATTACACAGCCCATACTAAAAAAACCCATCCAGGATAATAGGTTAATGTCATTTAGTACATATTGGGTATAATAAACCTGAATAGCGAGCTTGATATTAAATGCTGCTAGTGTACACAAATTTGCAATGCATAGAACTAATAGTGGTGGGTTGTGAAAAATTGCACAAAATGATTTGATGATGCTTGCCTTATGTCCCGGCGATGGGGGCTCAATGTAATGTTCTTTGGTTCCTTTATAACATAACATAATAAAAATGAAACCAAAGATAGAGAAAGTTAAGGCTGCATAACCATAACCAATGGTAGTTGTAGAGAATAAAGATTGAAGTGGAATAAAAGCAACCGTACAGATTAATAATCCTATTGTTGCCCCTCCCTGCCGAAAAGCTGCCAGTTGTGCGCGTTCATTTGGATTTTTTGTTATTGCTGGGATCATAGCGCCATATGAACAGTTCATTAGACTGTAAAACAGTCCGAATAACATAAATAGACCGGTAGCAATAGCGGTCTTTATCGGCAGACTAAATGTTGTAGCAATAAACTGAACTGTCGCAATAATTGCTGATGGTACTGCTGCATACAGAATGAAAGGTCTAAATTTCCCTCTGATTCCAATGTTTTTTTGAGAATCGAGAAGAAATCCGGTTAGCATATCTGTAAATGCAGTAAAGAATTTTGCTATGAGGAAAATAACCCCGCCATAATATGCAGGCATTCCTAGCTCATCTGTGTAAAACTTGAGCAAATATAATGTGCCAATGCTTAGCATTAGATTAGAGCCAATATCACCCGCACCGTAAGCGAGTTTTTCTTTCAAGCTTAGTTTTAGCGTTAGCGGATCATGGTCAGGCATAACCACTCCTTACAACGCCCCGAAGGGCATCAGTCATTATTATTGTTAAGCAGTACGTTTACGTGCTTCTATTTCCTCAACGATACGTATGTACATTTTCTCGTTGAGGTTGTAAAAACAACCCATTGTAATCATGGCCAACACTGCGAGGGCACAAGGATATATGAAGATCAACTGACGTAATCCTTCAACAGTGCTGGTTGATTGCACCACGTTGGGTATGTAGCCAATTTGAGTAAGCATCCATCCGGGAAAAAATCCAGCCAACGCTTGGGACATTTTGCGAAAGAAGGTGAGCCCGGTATAAACCGTCCCTTCGGAACGAACACCTGTACGCCATTCACCATATTCCACTGTGTCCGAGACTAGCGCCCAGTTCAGGCTGTTGACGAATGCTGAACCAAAGAATGCCAGACAGGAGAAGGCCACGAAGCTCACCGAACTGTCGCCGAAGCTGTAGTTAAGCAAATCACCCACGGCCCAAATTAGCAGTCCGCCGATATAGACTTTTTTCTTACCAAAACGGCGTACAGCGGTAGGCATTAAAAATACGCCGATGAAGATACAACCCATACTGAAGAATCCCATATAGGACAACAGAATCGGATCGTTCAGCACGTACTGGGTGTAGTAGACCTGAATCGCCAGTTTGACATTAAATGCCGCAAGGGTGCAAAGGTTGGCGACGCACAGAATAAACAACGGGCGGTTACCGGCGATGGCGCGAAAGGATTGCAAAATTCCTGCTTTTTGTGCGGAATCAGCCTGTTTGACCTCGACATAACGCTCTTTGACACCCGCATAGCAAAGCCACATAAATAGCAGCCCGCATAACGAGAAAAGAGCAGCGGTTACGCCATATTGCAATTGTTGATTGCCTTCAATCAAATTCATTACTGGTACAAAAGCAACGGTGCCAATGAGAAGGCCTAAGGTGGATCCGCCCTGGCGCCAGGCTGCCAGCGAGGCACGTTCATTTGGATTTTTGGTTATAGCTGGCACCATCGCGCCATAAGAGCAGTTCATTAGGCTGTAGCATAATCCATACAGCATAAACAGCAGCGTTGCGACGACCGTTTTGCCCGTAATTTCTAACGGTGTTCCTATAAAGTTGGCTGTAGCCAACAGTGCTACTGGGAATGAGCCATACAGAACGAACGGGCGAAATTTACCTTTCGGTCCTATTTTTCGCCGCGAGTCGAGCACAATACCAGTGCCCATATCGGCAAATGCGGTAAAGAATTTAGCGATTAAGAAAATAATCCCACCATAGGTTCCCGGAAGACCGAGGACATCTGTGTAGAATTTCAACAAATAGAGTGTGCCAATATCCAGCAGAATATTGGAACCCAGATCGCCTATGCCATAAGCTATTTTTTCTTTAAGCGGCAGGCGTAGCGTTGCCGGATCAGCAGAGGTCTGACTCATTATTTTTCTCCATCTGCCCGCAGGTTTCCCTGCGGGCGAGCCGTATTAGATATTCCGTAAAGAAGCAAAAAGTGAAGCCCACTCGCTCTTTGCGCGATAGAAGACCGGCGGCTTGCCAATGGGCGCATACACGGTAATTTCACCGCCGTGGTGAACTTCGCCGGTCCAGATATTCACCCAGTGATCTTCCGGCAGGTACAGCGTCCAGTCGCAACGCCCCTGCTCGTGAACCGGCGCGACCAGCAGATCCTGACCGAGCAGATATTGATATTTCAGGGTGTAGGTTGCGGCATCGTTCTCGTAGTGCAGGAATAGCGGACGCATGACCGGCAGACCGGTAGCTGCGTTTTGCGCCACCGCCTGCTTGAGATACGGTTTCAGCGTGGTAAAGACGGTGGTCATGCGGGCAAAGTGGGCAATAGTTTCCGCGTCGCCGTCGAACTGCCAGTTATCGCCGGGGCGGTTGCCTTCATGGGTGCGCATCATCGGCGTAAAGGCGCTGAAATCGCACCAGCGCAGCAGCAACTCTTTGCTGCGTTTCATGTCAAACAGGGTGGTGTAGCCGCCGATATCGCTGTGATGCAGACCATGGCCGGTCATCGCCAGCGACAATGCCGCAGGTACTACAGAGGCCAGACCATCATCAAGGCTCCAGTCAACGTTCTGGTCGCCTGCCCACATCATGGTGGAATATTTCTGACTGCCGGTATAACCCGCACGCATAAAGAACAGGATCTCGCCGAGCTTGCCGGTCTCCTGTAGCGCTTCGTAGTTACATTTCGCCCACAGCGCAGGCCAGGCGTTATGCATGATCTCGGCGCTGACGCCGTTGTGCAGATACGTGTCGGTCGGCAGATATTCGCCGAAATCCGCCATCCAGCCGCTGCAGCCGAGCGCGATCATGTTCTTTTTGATGACGTCTTTGAACCAGTCGTAAGCTTCCGGATTGGTCAGATCGACCACGCCGCCATAGAATTCGCCAAACTCGACCAGATAGTCGCCGCCCGTGGCGTCTTTCGCCAGATAGCCGTGTTTCGCCGCCTCAGCGCAGAGGTCTTTATCACTGGCGACGTATGGGTTGATATAAGAGAGGAACTGTACGCCTTCTTCTTTCCACTGTTTGATCCGGCTATCCAGCTGTGGATAGTTGTCGCTATTCCACTTCCAGTTCCACATCACGCGCTTGCCAAAGGAGGTCATGCGGATACCGGACCAGTCCTGCGCCCAAATACCGTTCACTTTTACGCTTGCGTTGCGCATGGTATCCAGTTTTTGCTGGCAAACTTCCGTACCGCCCTGAATGCCTAGCGTGACGCCGTTGTAAACCCAGTCCGGCAGCTCCGGCTGGCGGCCTAACAGCGCAGTCAGTTTTTCCAGCAGGGCGATGTAGGTGGCGGCACACTCAAAACGCAGCGTAGTTTTATCTTCCCACAGCGCCAGTTCGTGATACTCCGGCGCGCTGAAGTCGAAATTCATATAGCAGCTATTATCGACGTGGCAGTAATACTTCTGCGTGCTGACAAAGGTCGGTTGCGGGAAGAAGGTCCAGTAATAGTCGCCGCCGGCATTCTCTTTACAGTCTGCCTGCCAGGTGACATAGCTGGTTTTATTACGGCCAACGCCCTGTTCGCTGGTCCACAGCGGGAACGGCTTGCCGCGCAAATCGAAATAAGAGAACTGTTCGCCGCAGCCGTAGATATGGTCGTCTGGATTAGCCGCGAGGCGTAACCAGATACGGTTATGGTGTAGGTCGTCGTTTTGCAGATCCAGCTTCAGGCGTCCCGCCTCATCGGCGGAGATGCGAAGGGTGGCGCTAATTGTTGCGCCACGGCTGAATTGTACCAGCCAGCCGTCGGGTAGCTCGCTGACCGTGGCCTCTGTTAATGCAATCTTCTCGTTAAGTTTGTCTTTGATGCTGAAGTTGCCGCGGAACATATCAATGTCGGCAACGCCCGCGCCAATCCACAGACAGGGGTTTTCGGCGCTGTGGCGTAAAATCAGGCGCTGGTGGTACGTCAGCGTAAAGCCCTCAATGTTCTTTTCTATCAGGACAGAGGATAAATGCTTACTTTGCGTGCTCATAAAATATTCTCCATGAAATTGAGGAACGCGAGCATACTGATTGTTTATGATTCGTTATTATTCATTAGCCTTAAATAGTTATGCGCTACTCTTGAAGTAGCGCCTGAACAAAGCAAGCACTTATTATTTGCTGGCATCCACTTTACGAATCTCAGCAATTTTTTTGCCTAAAAGTATTTGTAATATTGCCAACAGTACAAATGGTGGTAGAAGCGCAGTAGCCGCTGAAACACCTAATGCACCTTTTATTAACATTGCACCCGAAGCAATTAATAATAAAAATACTAAAACGCGGAATACTTTTACCGAAATACGCTTATGAACATATTGCCCGACTAAGGAACCGAGTATCATGGTAGGGATACAGAAAATAACCAGTTTAAATGTTGAAATTGTTAATATTCCACTGGTTGCCAGGCCGCCGACAACTGCAATGTTGTTTGCCGTAAAGAATGCATTCAGCGTACCGCGAAAAGCGGCTGGGCCAAGGTTACGTAGCATTCCATACATCACAACTGGCGGTCCATTTGTGGAAAAGGCCGCTCCTAGCGCCCCAGCTATCGCCCCTAACGGTGCAGCAATCCAACGTCTGTCATAGATGGGTAGACGGGGAATAAACATACTGTAGAATGAGTAGAGAATAAGAAAACCACCCAATCCTATTTTCATTATGTGATCAGGTAGATAGGAAAGTGCATATAAACCTACCGGAATGCCAAGAAAAGAGAAGCCGATAAGAACGGCAGCCGATCGCCAGTCCGTTTCTTTACGAGATAACCATGTGGCATAAATGGCGGTCGCTGTTCCGACAATAACAGAAAGTGGTGTTGCCATTTTTACAGGTAGCATTAGGGTTATGAGCGGCATGGTAGTCAATCCACCACCAAAGCCAGCACATATTCCTACGAATGTATAAAGAAACATTAAGGCGATAACGGTGTATATAACACCAGGTTCCAACATCACGCCATCAGGTGTAAATAAATTAAAGAAATCCATTATAATTCCTTCATTATCAAATTCTAAAATATTACTTTGACTGTTTTAAGTCAGGGTAATAGGTATCCTGCACAAATAAATACATGAACTATATGCATTCACCACAAATATTAAAAAACAATATATGCTGTTGTTTTGGTTTAAGTAATAGTAAGTCGATCCCAGAATTAAAGGCATTCGGCGGACAACTCATCGGTTCGATAGCTAATCCCCGGCGATTCAACTTTTCGCCACTATAGACCTGAAGCCACGGTTGATCGGAACATAAACTAACAGCCAGTTCCTGTTGATGGTTAATAATTTTCGCCTCCCATCGCTCGCTGTAAGTTTTGAAAGTATGATCAATCCGTTTATCACCAATTTTTTGTTGGATGGAATAGTCCAGATTCAGCTCATCGACGCGTAGTAACGTTGATGAGTTAGACTGTGTATCGAAAGCAAAAACCTCTTTTGCAGGAAGTTGCAGCGTATAATCATCAACAGGTGCTAAGTCACAGGTTAAATAGGGGTGAACACCGACGCCATAAGGTGCTGGTTTATCGCCGATATTTTGGCTAATTATTTCAACGGACAGCCCTGTTGTTGCGTCCAGTGAGTAAATAACCTGCGAAATCAATGCGAATGGGTAGCCATAGCTTGGCGGTAAAAATATGGAGAACGAGGCTTTTGTGGCTGTTAATTCATCAACTTGCCAGTCTCTCCATGCAAGCAAGCCGTGAATAGCGGCGTTAGAGCCATGTTCATTAATCGGCAACTGATACTCATGCCCATCATGCTGATAGATACCATTGGCAATACGATTTGGCCAAGGGATTAATACCTTACCAAGATGAGCAAGAGGCATCTCTTCTGGTTTATGAGGTATAACCAGATGCTTGCCCTGCCAGGTTAATTCGGCAAGACCGGCACCCACTGAAACTATTTGCGCCCGGTAATCACCTGCAGCGAGTAATATCGTATTCCCACCACTATGCATACATATCACCTTAATATTAGATACCCTTACTAAACAACGGCATATGCAATGTTTATTTGCTGATATGCCGTCGTTACCAGGCTTATTTATTTCGCATTGATATCTAACAAACCTGCTGCTACGGCTGGTGCCAGCCCTGGAGCGAGCGGGATGCGTGGAATTACCAGACAGTGCAGAAGATGGTATATATCCTGCTTACCGTCCCAGACTTTAGTGGTCACCTTGTTGTCAGCATCCAATTCTTGCCACCAGGAACCATTTTCATAGTCCATCAGGTATTTAATGCAGTAATCCCACCATGTTTGATACCAGGTTTCGTATTGACGATCCCCTGTTACGGTATAGAGGGCATAGGCTGTCCCCATCGCTTCTACAATTGGCCAGCGTACACGTTCACGTACAACGGGTTTCCCTTCCCAATCAACGGTATACACAATGCCGTCTGCTCCATCCGGAGCCCAGGCATCACGTACCGTAGCGTGGAACAAACCTTTCGCGTCTTCCAGCAGCCATGCAGGGGGTTGTTCGCATCTGGCTTCCAGTGCTGCGTGGATATGCAGCATTAAACGACCCCATTCGATCCAATGACCTGGAGTACCGCCAAATGCACGGAAACGGTGTGCTGGATTTTCTTTGTTATAGTCGCGGATAGGATTCCACTGTGAATCGAAATGTTCATTAACACGGTAATGATTATTTCTGGCTACATCATGAATAATGACTGATGCGATTCTGATAGCGCGATCCAGCCATTTTTTGTCATGGGTAACGTCATAAACAATCAGGAACGCTTCGACGGCGTGCATATTGGCGTTACCGCCACGGTAATCTTCGGTTTTGCTAAAGGCTTCGTCCCAGGACTCCAGGCACATCTGCTCTTCTTCACTCCAGAAGTATTTCTCAATCACTTCTATGGTGTAATCCAGCAATTTCCTGGCTTCAGGATGCCCGGTCGTGACGGCGCTGGCCGCGCCCAGCAAGGCGAAGAAGTGTTGATAACCCTGTTTAGAGGCATCTACCACGCCCTGATCATTAACGCAGGCATACCAGCCGCCGTATTTTTTGTCGCGCAGTGCGCCGTTCATGGCTTTGATGCCATGATCGACCAGATCATAAGCGCCCGGTCGGCCCATCGACGCCGCCACGGAATAAACGTGCAGCATACGCGCCGTGATCCAAAGATGGGTGCCCATCTCTTCTTTGATTTGCCCTTTATTTCCCAGCCAGCCGAAGCCTGTCGGCACCACGGCGTTTTTACCGAAATTAAAGATGCGGTCGGTTTCCTGCTCCAGCCAGCGGTTGTGGCTCAATGTGTTAAACCATTTCATTCTTTCATCCTCGTATTAGCGGCGACAAGCCATCATTTCATCGACAATGTCACCTAAACGTTGCAATTTAGGCGCGGAAACATCACGTAGCATCAGCTCGGTATCCGGTAGACCAATTACTGATGACCAGACCGCGCGTCCCGCCAGGAACCCGGATGCGCCAGCTTCCATGGCGACCCTGACCGCGCGAGGGAACAGTTTTTCGTCCACACCGGAAGAGAGGATGACCCACGGCATATTGATATGCCCATTCAGGCGTTGTGAGGCGGTAAGAAGATCGGAACGCGCGCCTTTGCCGTAGAGCGGCATTTCAACTTTGTAAAGATCGGCGCCGCTGTCGCCCAGCTCTTTGGCCGCATCGATAATCGCCTGCTCGCGATCGAACTTGTCGCCGCAGCGCGGCGGACGTACAACCGGTTCGATAATGCTCAGCAAACCATTGGAGTGACATAATTCATTGAATTCTTTGACCATATCCAGACGCTGCTGCGCGTCTTCGTCGCTGCGCCACAGTACCAACAGTTTTAAGGCTTTCGCGCCATCCCGTTTTACCGCCTGCGCATTAATTTTTTTATCAATGATCACGTTATCAACGGGAATACCGTTGCCCGGGATGAAATCATCCGCCGCGACGATCATGGCGCAGCTTTTAGCGACCGCGTTTTGTTCTACGGCCTGGCGATAACAGAACTGCTGATCCAGCAGAACGGCAGAGGCATACGGGGAAAGAATTTTCGCCGCATTCACTTTGAAATCCGTCAGCACGCTATCGGCAACGGGTGTTTTCGCACCAGCAGCAGCAAACATTAAACGCATCGCCTCGCGCTGATCGACAGCCAGCATGGCAAACCCGCCGGACGCTCGCGTAATGTCTTTGATGGTGTAGTTGTTCATTCAATTTTCCTTTATACAGTCGTTACTTTTTTACGTTGGCGGTCAGCCCGGCGCTGATGCGCACCTGTTCCAGGATGGCGCTCCAGTCTTCCCGACCGCGGCCTGCGGCCCGCGCCAGGTTATAAACTTCACGGGAGGCGGCGCCGAGCGGCATCGGTACGTGCAGTTGATTGGCGACATCCAACGCGATGCCAAGATCTTTGTGCGCCAGATCGATCATGAAGGCGGGAGACAGATCCCCTTTCATCACTTTATTCGGCCAGGTGGTGGTGAAATGCCCTTTGCCTGCGGCAGTGCCGCTCATCACTTTTAAAGCCACGTCGAAGGAAAGCCCCAGCGCTTCACACAGCACGGCGGCTTCGGCGGAGAGCGCATTTAGCGCAATACTCATGTAGTTGTTGATCAGTTTTACGCGAATACCCATTCCCGGGCCGCCGGTGTTGACCAGCTCATTACCCATCGCCATCAGAACAGGGGTAGCACGCTCTACTTGCTCCGCCGTACCGCCTGCCAGCAGCAACAATGTGCCGGTAATCGCGTTGTCGGATGTCCGGCCTACCGGCACATCCATCATGCTGAACCCTTTGCTCTGCATGTCGGCAATCAGCTTATCGGTTTGCAACGGATGAATAGTGGACATATCAATGACCAGCGCTTCACGGGAAAGAGTTTCACAAACGCCTTGCTCGCCAAACAAAACGGAACGAACCAGATCGCCGTTCGGGAGCATGGTGATAACAAATTCAGCGCCGATGGTTGCCTGAGCCGGGCTGCTTGCAGGTTGCGCGCCTTTGTCTACCAGACGCTGTACGGCGTCGGGATTAACATCGAAGACGCTGAGTTGATGGCCCTGCTTTAGCAGATTGCTCGCCATAGGGGAGCCCATCTGTCCCAACCCGATAAATGCTATAACTGCCATATCGTTCTCCTGAACACGGTGGTGTCATTTTTTGTCATTAATGAGCCTTTTTCTGTCTGTTTGTGATCGTATTTGTAATTTATAGTCAAAAAATTGACAGCCGTCACTTTTTAAACATTTCGTGAAATTAAAATGAGCACATCGAAAATGCTTGAGGAATGACCATGGTTCGTATTGCTTGTGTAGGTATTACCGTGATGGATCGCATCTATTACGTGGAAGGATTACCGACAGAAGGGGGTAAATATGTGGCGAAGCGCTATACGGAAGTGGGCGGCGGGCCTGCGGCGACCGCTGCCGTGGCTGCGGCGAAATTGGGCGCGCAGGTGGACTTTATTGGCCGTGTGGGCGATGACGACACCGGAAACAGCCTGCTGGCGGAACTGGAATCCCTGGGGGTAAATACCCGCTATACCCGCCGCTACACGCAGGCCATGTCGTCGCAGTCAGCGATTATGGTGGATGCCAAAGGAGAGCGGATTATCGTTAATTATCCCAGCCCGGATTTACTACCTGACGCCGACTGGCTTAACGACATCGATTTTTCGCAGTGGGATGTGGTGTTGGCGGATGTGCGCTGGCATGACGGCGCAAAACAGGCGTTTACGCTGGCGCGTCAGGCTGGCGTCATGACTGTTCTTGATGGCGATATTACGCCACAGGATATTAGCGAGCTGGTGGCGTTAAGCGACCACGCCGCCTTCTCCGAGCCAGGGCTGGCACGCCTGACGGGGATGAGCGAAGCCATTGATGCGCTAAAAAAAGCACAAATGCTCACAAATGGACATGTCTATGTCACGCGAGGCAGTGAAGGCTGCAACTGGTTGGAAAAAGCAGCGGTACGCCACCAACCGGGTTTTACCGTGGAGGTGGTGGATACTACCGGCGCGGGCGATGTTTTTCATGGCGCACTGGCATTTGGCCTGGCAAGCGGATACGCCATCGAAGAGGCTGTCAGATTCGCCAGCGGCGTTGCCGCGCTGAAGTGTACGCGCCCGGGTGGCCGGGCGGGTATCCCTGATTGTGAGCAAACCCGATCTTTCTTGTCACTTTTTGTATAATATGAGCAGTAGGAAGCTTTTAGAGGAATGCTCATGAGTCTTACCGAACTGACCGGTAATCCGCGACACGATCGGCTGTTAATGCTAATTGATGAGCGCGGCTATATGAATATCGATGAGTTAGCCAGTTTGTTGGAGGTCTCTACCCAGACGGTTCGCCGCGATATTCGTAAATTAAGCGAGCAGGGGCTGATTACGCGTCATCACGGCGGCGCTGGCAGAGCGTCCAGTGTGGTCAATACCGCCTTTGAGCAGCGAGAGGTCTCCTGGACGCAAGAGAAAAAAGCCATTGCGGAAGCCGTGGCTGACTATATTCCGGATGGCTCCACGATATTTATCACGATTGGAACGACGGTTGAGCAGGTGGCGCGCGCGCTGCTCAACCATAATCATCTGCGCATTATCACCAATAGCCTGCGCGTCGCGCACATTCTTTATAATAACCCTCGCTTTGAAGTGATGGTGCCTGGCGGCACGCTGCGCCCGCATAATAGCGGCATTATCGGGCCATCCGCGGCGGCGTTTGTGGCGGGGTTCCGGGCGGACTATCTCGTCACCAGCGTAGGCGCGATAGAGAGCGATGGCGCGTTACTGGAGTTTGATGTCAACGAAGCCAGCGTAGTGAAAACCATGATGGCCCACTCGCGACATATTTTGCTGGCCGCCGATCATACGAAATACCATGCTTCTGCGGCGGTTGAGATCGGCAATGTGTCACAGATTACCGCTCTGTTTACGGACGAGTATCCCGGTCCGGCATTACAGAATTTACTTCAATCCCAGCAAATCGAAGTGGTTCAGGTGAGTCCTTCGCTGGACGACGCCGTTTCAGCGTGACAAGCGCCCTTGCGCCGGATGGTCGCGTCAGCGCTTTATCCGGCCAATAAAACGGCGCTGTGATGCAGGCGATATTGAACATCGTCTGCGTTTCTATTGTCTTTTTGTTAATTGATTTATAAAGGGATACATAGTCAAACTTCTCCTTTCCCGCTACAGTTATTCATCCCCGGTTAGCAAGGAGAATGACATGCTCTACATCTTTGATTTAGGTAATGTGATTGTCGACATCGACTTTAACCGCGTATTAGGTGTGTGGAGCGATCTGAGTCGAGTACCGCTGGCTTCGCTGAAGCAAAAATTTACGATGGGCGAGACTTTTCACCAACATGAACGCGGTGAGATAACGGACGAAGCGTTTGCTGAAGCTTTCTGTCATGAAATGGCGTTATCGCTCAGTTATGAACAATTTGCGCACGGCTGGCAGGCGGTATTTGTCGGATTACGGCCCGAAGTGATTGCTATCATGCATAAACTGCGCGAGCAGGGGCATCGCGTGGTGGTGCTATCCAATACTAACCGACTGCATACCCACTTCTGGCCGGAGGAATACCCGGAGGTGCGCGCTGCCGCCGACCATATCTATTTATCGCAGGATTTGGGAATGCGTAAGCCGGAAGCGCGTATTTATCAGCACGTCCTGCAGAAAGAAGGTTTTTCCGCTGCCGATGCGGTCTTTTTCGACGACAATGCCGATAATATAGAAGGGGCCAACCAGTTGGGGATCACCAGTATTCTGGTGAAGGATAAAGCCACCATCCCTGACTATTTCGCGAAGCTGTTATGCTAAAAACCGTTCACCAAAAAGCTGGACGCCATACGCGCCCTGTTCGGGCCTGGCTCAAGCTATTATGGCAGCGTATTGATGAGGATAATATGACGACTCTGGCGGGAAATCTCGCCTATGTCTCATTACTCTCCTTAGTACCGCTTATTGCCGTCGTTTTTGCCCTTTTCGCTGCTTTTCCGATGTTTTCTGATGTCAGCATTCAGTTACGCCATTTTATTTTTGCTAACTTTATGCCAGCCACCGGAGACGTGATTCAGCGCTATATTGAGCAGTTTGTCGCTAATTCCAACAAAATGACGGCGGTGGGCGCCTGTGGACTGATTGTGACGGCATTGCTGTTGATGTACGCCATTGATAGCGCCTTAAACACAATCTGGCGCAGCAAACGCACACGGCCAAAAGTGTACTCTTTTGCGGTGTACTGGATGATCCTCACGCTCGGCCCGCTTCTCGCTGGCGCCAGCCTGGCGATCAGCTCCTACCTGCTTTCTTTACGCTGGGCCAGCGATCTGAATACGGTCATCGACAATGTATTGCGCATCCTTCCGCTGCTGCTTTCGTGGATCTCATTCTGGTTACTTTACAGTATTGTCCCAACAACTCGTGTACCGAACCGTGACGCCCTTGTCGGCGCGTTTGTCGCAGCGTTGCTGTTCGAGGCCGGAAAGAAAGGTTTCGCGCTTTATATCACCATGTTCCCGTCATATCAGCTCATTTATGGCGTACTGGCAGTGATCCCTATCCTGTTTGTCTGGGTATACTGGACCTGGTGTATAGTCTTGCTTGGCGCAGAAATAACTGTCACTCTCGGGGAATACCGAAAACTCAAACAAGCCGCAGAACAAGAAGAAGCTGACCAACCATGATTGCATTAATTCAACGCGTAACCCGTGCCAGCGTCACCGTGGAGGACGAGGTGACGGGTGAAATCGGCCCAGGACTTTTGGTGTTATTGGGTGTCCAAAAAGAAGATGACGAACAAAAAGCGAATCGTCTGTGCGAGCGCGTGCTGGGATACCGTATCTTCAGCGATGCTGACGGCAAGATGAATCTGAATGTACAACAGGCTGGCGGCAGCGTGCTGGTGGTGTCGCAGTTTACGCTGGCGGCAGATACCGAGCGCGGTATGCGACCAAGCTTTTCCGGCGGGGCTGCGCCGGATCGCGCGCAGGCGCTTTATGAATATTTTGTCGAACGCTGCCGCCAGCAGGCGATAAACACGCAAACCGGACGCTTCGCTGCCGATATGCAGGTTGAGCTGGTTAATGACGGTCCCGTGACATTCTGGCTCCAGGTATGAGTCAGCTTCCGGCGTGGCCGCGGATAACAAGAGAGAGTACGGCTATGTATCACCTTCGAGTTCCGCAAACAGAAGAAGAATTAGAACGTTACTACCAGTTTCGCTGGGAGATGCTGCGTAAACCGCTGCACCAGCCGAAAGGGTCGGAACGGGATGGCTGGGATGCGTTGGCGCACCATCAAATGGTGGTGGACGAAGAAGGAAATTTAGTCGCAGTGGGCCGCCTGTATATCAATGCAGATAACGAGGCGTCTATCCGTTTTATGGCTGTACATCCCTCGGTACAGGATAAAGGGCTGGGGACATTAATGGCGATGACCCTGGAGTCTGTCGCCCGCCAGGAAGGCGTTAAGCGCGTCACCTGCAGCGCGCGCGAAGATGCGGTTGAGTTCTTTGCCAAACTCGGGTTTGTCAATCAGGGGGAGATTACTACGCCCACAACCACGCCAATCCGCCATTTTCTGATGATTAAACCGGTAGCATCGCTGGATGATATCCTGCATCGCGGCGACTGGTGCGGGCAGCTTCAGCAGGCCTGGTATGAGCACATTCCATTGAGTGAAAAGATGGGGGTGCGCATTCAGCAGTACACCGGGCAAAAATTTATCACCACGATGCCGGAAACCGGTAATCAAAATCCGCATCACACGGTGTTTGCCGGCAGCCTGTTCTCCCTGGCGACGCTGACCGGATGGGGACTTATCTGGCTGATGCTCCGTGAACGCCATCTTGGCGGGACGATTATTCTTGCTGACGCCCATATTCGCTACAGTAAACCCATTAGCGGAAAGCCAAACGCCGTGGCTGATTTGGGGTCGCTAAGCGGTGATTTGGACAGGCTGGCGCGGGGTAAAAAAGCGCGTGTCCAGTTGCAGGTTGAACTGTTGGGCGGCGAGACCGCCGGGGCAATTTTCGAAGGCATTTATATCGTACTACCTGCGAAACCGTTCGGCCCGTATGAAGAGGGCGGGAATGAGGAGGAGTAGCTGGACATCTCCAACTACTCGATGAAGGCATCTGCTGGTAGTTTGAAGCGTTGTGTAAGCGCTTTAATATGATTAACCGTTAGTGCTCTGCGGCCATTTAAGATGTTGCTGACGTTCGATTTAGAGCCAAGTTCGTTGGCAAGATCTGCTGCTTTGAGACCGTATTGATCCATGAGCGTTCGCAATACTGAAACGCCAGGGGGCGTTTTCTCCAGGTGTTGGTTGAGTGCTTTGAATTCCGGCGCATGTTTTTCGTATTCACTGATTCGGGCACAGAGCAATTCAAATAGTGGGTTTTCAAGATCGTCGTGGTCGACCAGAAACTCCACTAGCGCTAGTGCCCTGCGATACTCATTGTCATTTCGGTCTTCCCCCATCAGTGGGACGGTTTTTACCGCATCGCTGAAGGTATCAACGATCTTTTTTGCGCTGGTTGCATCCATCTGACGATGAGTTCTCATTCTTTATTACCCCGATAATATGCAGTTAGTTTGTCATATTCGGCATGGGAAACGATATGTTTCACAAATATCTTATGTAACCTGAAATCTATGTAGGAAATGAGTCTCAGGCTGTTACCAGAAACATCAATCACCCACCATTTATCTCTGTACTTAAAATTATCCAG
Source organism: Salmonella sp. 2020_1395 (assembly GCF_043848115.1). NCBI lineage: Bacteria > Pseudomonadati > Pseudomonadota > Gammaproteobacteria > Enterobacterales > Enterobacteriaceae > Salmonella > Salmonella sp. 2020_1395. Next base: position 40,314 of record NZ_JBCMFH010000015.1, read on the forward strand.
TGAAGGAATATACCGCTTCATCTCTTCAGGCTGAGTGAATGTTTTTTTCTCCAGAACATTCAGCAACTCAGTGAGAGCAAGCTCATGGTTTGGATACATGAGCATCGCTTCATTGAACGGTTTTCGGCTGATAACATGCACAATGTAGTTCCATTACAAAGTTTTCAACCTGAAAACAATTTAGCGCAACGTTATCCAGTTTTCAAGTTGAAAACAAAATTGAATTTTAGGTCATTTTGCCTGTTGATGGACTTACAACACGCCAGGCCACATCTCGCATGGCGCTTCGTGCCGCCTGGCTCACGCCTCCGAGCTGGAAAAAGCCATGAATGACACCGAGATAGCGCTGGCAAGTACACGCCACGCCCTGGTCGTTCAGACGGTGATATAGCGCTTCGCCTTCATCACGCAGTGGGTCGAACTCTGCGGTGAGGATATGCACCGGCGGTAAACCGGCAAAATCTTCACGCCATATCGGACTGGCTTCCGGGTGGCGGAGGTCGGTATCCTGGAGATACATTTCGAAACCCGATAACAGCGTATCGCGGGTGATGATGTAGTCTTGCCCGTTGCTGGCATAGCTGGGGAAACTGGCAGTAGCGTCAAGCATCGGGTAGATCAACAGCAGCTTCGCCGGAGACCAGTGGGCGGTGGATTTCAGGCGTAGCGCGCTGACCAATGCCAGGTGCCCGCCTGCGCTGTCGCCAGCAAGCGTGATATGTTCACGATCGATGCCTAACTGCTCCGCGTATTGATGGACGATATTGGCCCCGCGTTCAGCGTCGTCATGAGCCGCAGGGAAGGTGTGTTCTGGCGCAAGGCGATACTGAATGGCAATCACCTTACAGCCGCTTTTCCAGGCTAGTTGCCGTAGCTGGGGGTCATGAGTCAGAAAGCCGCCGCTAACAAAACAGCCGCCGTGATAGTAGAGGATACAGGGTAGAGAACCGGATGCGTTTGGCGGCGAAACGACGCGAAATGTCATCCCTTCCAGCACGATATCTTCCGAACTCACCCGAATTTCTTTCTCACCCGCCAGCGTCGTGCTGGCAATATAGCCCGCTCTCCGGTCATCAATATTCTGCTCTCGTGAAGAGGGACGGCCCGCGGCGATAAACCCAGCGACCAGTTCGGCAATTCCTTTTTCCAGTGGCATATAACGCTCCTTTGACTGTATGTATATACAGTTTATAACCTGGTTCGTTGGGGATGGAAAGTGGTGAAACGAGGGGATGATGATTCTGGATAGAGGTTCGCAAAAAATGGAATGCGGTTGGCGCTGGGTTTTTAATTTTTGTACTGTGAAATGATGATGCTATACGCCATTGACGTATAGATTATTTTCACTACTATAAGCCAATGGCGTATGGAATATGCAATTTATAGAAACGGAACTCTTTACTGAAGATGTTAAAAAACTGCTCGATGATGATGAATACCATAAGCTTCAGGTTTTTATGGCTCAGCATCCAGATTGTGGTGATGTCATTCAGGAAACGGGCGGCCTGAGAAAAATGCGCTGGGGATCGCGAGGCAAAGGAAAGCGTAGTGGCGTGCGAATTATCTATTTTCACCGTAGTCAACGGTATGAGATTCGCTTGCTTCTGATTTATCAAAAAGGCATTAAAGATGATCTCACGCCGCAGGAAAAAGCGGTGCTTCGTATGCTGAATGAGAGGTGGTAGATGGATAAAGTGTTATTTGAGCGATTAACTCAAAGTATGTCTCAAATGAATGAAATCATTGAAGGGACCCGTGAGCCTTCTCGTACCTTTCATATTGATGCAATGAAGGTTAAAGAAATACGGCAGGCATCTGGGTTGTCGCAATCTAAGTTTGCAGAACTGATTTCGGTCAACGTGGATACGCTGCGCAACTGGGAGCAAGGAAGACGTTCACCGACAGGGCCAGCCAAAGCGTTACTTCGCGCCATTGCCAACGACCCGAGAAACGTTATACAAGCATTGCGGTATTGAGCAATGATCCGGCTAACGTAGATTGCTAGCCGGTATACCAGAGAACTTATTCCCCTTCCCCCGGGAACAGGAACGGGTTGATAGAGCTTCGGGCGAAGCCCTCCTGTTCCATGCGCGCGTCCAGCACCAGCGAGGCGAGGTCGTCGGCCACGGCTTCCACTTTCGGGTCTTTTTCCTGATAGAGAATCTTCAGGTAAGTCCCGCAATCGCCGCAGCTTTCGGCTTTCACCGCAGCCTGCTCATTTTCCAGTGACCAGTAGTGTAAGTCGCGGCTCTGTTCGCAGTTACTGCATTTTACGCGCACGACATGCCATTCGGTTTCGCACAGGTTACAGTGCAGATAACGCAGCCCCTGCGTGGTGCCGATCTGCACCATGCTGGAGACCGGCATCGAACCGCACACCGGGCAATACTGGCGCGCTTCACCGTATTCCGCGCGGGCTTTGCCTGGAATCAAGCTGGCCATTTGCGCCCAGTAAAGGGAGAGCGCGGCCCAGATAAACGGGGCTTTATCGCTGCTGACGGAGGCAAAATCCGAGGCAAACAGCGCGCTGGCCATCTGCTCCAGCTCCTGTTCTGAGGCTTTCTCCAGGTTCTCAATCACCGCCAGCGCGGGGCCGCTCATCTCGGGTTTTAGCTCGGCAATCAACGAATGCAGCAGTTTTTGCCAGTGCTTATCACGCGGCAACACGTGGATATCCAGCGGCGGCTTGCCCTGGTCGTTCGCTTCTTTAATACGTGCGGTCAGATCCATCTCCAGCGGATGGTCGTACAGCACCACTTCCTGCGCGTGCGCGATAAGCGCGGCAAAGCGCAGGTAATCGCCCAGCGGGTTATTTTCAGCCAGCTCGCGCAGACGTTCGGCGCGGCGGTTGTAGACGTTTTTGAGTCGGGGGAACAATAACGGCGGAATCATATCCGCCGTACGTTTCTCGCTCGACCCCAGCTCATCTTGCGGGATTATGCGAATACTCATTCAGTTTCTTTTTCCGTTGTCTTGCGGACTTCTCGGTACCAGCGCGGGTGATGCTTCTTCGCCCACGACCGGGTTACCCAGCCTTCCACCATCGCGGTAATGGTGCCTTTCACCCAAAGGGCGGCGTAGATATGCACCATGATAACCACAATTAACGCTACTGCGGCAAAAGAATGCAACATTAACGCGAATCGGATCACCGGGATTGAGAAAGCAGGCGCAAAGTACGGACGCCAGATAATTACCCCGCTCACCAGCAGCAGCACCAAGAAGATAATCGCCGCCCAGAATACGCATTTCTGACCGAAGTTATAACGCCCGGTGTCACCCACTTCCTCGTTGACGACGATCTTACGAATATTCTTCGCCCAAAAGATATCATCCCGATTGATTAGATTGTGGTGCCAATAACGGAAAAACATGATGATGAACGAGGCAAACATAACCACGCCCACAAACGGGTGCAGAATTCGCGCCAGTTGTGGGGTGCCCAGGATATGCATCAACCAGTTGAAGGATGGGAATAAAAAGCCCAGCCCACTCACCGCCGCCAGCACGAAGCAGAAGGCGACGATCCAGTGGTTGATGCGTTCCGGCGCCGTATAGCGCACGATGGTGTCACGTCGTTTCATTTGCGCACCTCGTCTTTCTCTTCATGCAGGTTGTCATCTTCCTCTTCCGCGCGGTTCGGGCCGACGCCGACATAGTGGAAGACGCTGGCGGCAAAGGTCGCGGCAAAACCGAACGCGGCGAGCGGTTTCCAGACGCCTTTCCAGAACTTAACGGTTTCGCTGATTTCCGGGTTTTCCGGCAGACCGTGATACAGATTCGGCTTGTCGGCATGATGCAGCACGTACATGACATGCGTACCGCCTACGCCCGCCGGATCGTACAGACCCGCGTTGTCATAACCACGGGTTTTGAGTTCCGCCACCCGCTCGCCCGCCAGCGTTTTCATATCCTCTTTCGAGCCAAAATGAATGGCGCCGGTTGGACAGGTCTTCACGCAGGCCGGTTCCTGGCCGACCACCACACGGTCAACGCACAGCGTACATTTATAGACGCGGTTGTCTTCCGGGTTGAGGCGCGGCACGTTGAACGGGCAGCCAGCGATACAGTAGCCGCAGCCGATACACTGCTCGGACTGGAAGTCGACAATACCGTTAGCGTACTGAATGATTGCCCCTTCCGCCGGACAGGCCTTCAGGCAGCCGGGATCGGCGCAGTGCATACAGCCATCCTTACGGATCAGCCACTCCAGTTTGTCGTTCTGTTCCACTTCCGAGAAGCGCATCACCGTCCAGGATTTCGCGGTCAAATCAGCCGGGTTGTCATACACCCCGACGTTATTGCCCACTTCATCACGGATGTCGTTCCACTCGGAGCACGCCACCTGACACGCTTTACAGCCGATACAGGTGGTGACGTCGATGAGTTTCGCCACCTCTTCCTGGTGGTCCCGCGCCTGGGGCGCGGGGGTGAAACCGTTAGTGGCGGAACGACGAATGATGTCTTGCGATTGATAAGCCATAGGTCGTCTCCGTTACACCTTTTCCACGTTCACAAGGAAGGATTTAAACTCCGGCGTTTGCGTGTTCGCATCACCGACGAAAGGCGTTAACGTATTGGCGATAAAGCCTTTTTTCGCCACGCCTTCGTAGCCCCAGTGAATAGGAATACCGATGGTATCGATATCCTTGCCGTCCGCTTTCAGCGTGCGAATACGCTTGGTCACCACCGCTTTGGCTTTGATATAGCCGCGGTTCGAGGAGACCTTCACGGTATCGCCATGCGCGATGCCGAGCTTATTCGCCAGCTTCTCGCCAATTTCCACAAACTGTTCCGGCTGGGCGATAGCGTTAAGCAACGCGTGCTTGGTCCAGTAGTGGAAGTGCTCGGTCAGACGGTAAGTGGTTCCGACATACGGGAACTTATCCGCTTTACCCAGCGCGTCGGCATCGTCTTTAAAGATACGGGCGGCAGGGTTAGAGATAACGTTCGGGTGCAGCGGGTTAGTGCCCAGCGGCGTTTCAAACGGCTCGTAGTGTTCCGGGAACGGCCCTTCCGCCATCTTATCGATAGCAAACAGGCGGCCCATCCCTTCCGGCTGCATGATAAACGGTCCGACGTCGCTGCCGGGCGCGGCAGCGCTGTAGTCCGGAATATCCCATCCGGCCCATTTTCCGCCTTCCCATTTCAGTAGCTGACGTTTCGGGTCCCAGGGATTACCCTGCGGATCGGCGGAGGCGCGGTTATAGAGGATGCGGCGGTTGAGCGGCCACGCCCAGGCCCAGCCCAGCGTGTTGCCGAGACCAGACGGGTCGGCGTTATCACGACGCGCCATCATGTTGCCTTCCGGCGTCCAGCTACCGGCGAAAATCCAGCAGCCGCTGGACGTCGTACCGTCATCGCGCAGTTGCGCGAACGAACTGAGCTGTTGACCTTTCTTCACCACCACCGCGCCGGTTGCCGGGTCGATAAGATCGGCCAGCGCTTTACCGTTACTTTCCATCGCCACTTCTTCAGAGGCGGGTTCGTATGGTTTGGTGTAGTTCCAGGTCATATTCAGCACCTGTTCCGGGTTGGCGCCGCCCTGTTCAGAGTACATCTTACGCAGGCGTAAGAAGATACCGGCGAGGATTTCGCCGTCGGTCATGGCAATTCCCGGGGCGTCCGCGCCCTTCCAGTGCCACTGTAACCAACGACCGGAGTTAACGATGGAACCATTTTCCTCGGCAAAACAGGTGGAAGGCAGACGGAACACTTCGGTCTGGATTTTTGCGGGATCAACGTCGTTCGACTCACCGTGGTTTTGCCAGAAAGTGGACGTTTCGGTGTTGAGCGGATCGATAGTCACCAGGTACTTCAGTTTGGAAAGCGACGCGACCACTTTGTTTTTGTTCGGGAATGAGGCCACCGGGTTAAAGCCCTGGCAGATATAGCCGTTGACCTTGCCCTGTTTCATCATCTCGAAGTACTGCAACACGTCGTAGCCTTTGTCCCACTTCGGTAGCCAGTCGAAGCCCCAGCTATTTTCCGCTGTCGCTTTATCACCAAAGAAGGCCTTCATCATTGAGACGAAGAATTTCGGATAGTTGCCCCAGTAGTTGACCTGATCCTTCAACAATGGCTTCGGCGTATTGGCAGCCAGATAGGTTTGCAGGTCGGTCTGTTTTTCGCTCGGCAGCGTCAGGTAGCCCGGCAGACTTTGCGACAGCAGTCCTAAGTCGGTCAGTCCCTGAATGTTGGAGTGACCGCGCAGGGCGTTAACGCCGCCGCCCGCCATCCCCATGTTACCGAGCAGAAGCTGGATCATCGCCATAGTACGGATGTTCTGCGCGCCGATGGAATGCTGCGTCCAGCCCAGCGCGTACAGGAACGACGCGGTTTTATCTTTTGCGCTGGTTTCTGCAATGTACTCGCACACTTTCAGGAAGTCCGCTTTCGGCGTACCGCAGATATTTTCTACCACGTCCGGCGTATAGCGTGAGACATGCTGTTTCAACAGATTCCAGACACAGCGCGGGTGTTGCAGTGTCGTATCGCGTTTGGCAAAACCGTTTTCGTCCAGCTCATAGTGCCAACTGGTTTTATCGTACTGCCGCCTATCTGCGTCGTAGCCGGTGAACAGACCATCATCGAAGCCAAAATCTTCACGCACGATCAGGCTGGCATTGGTATAGGCCTCGGTGTATTCACGGTTGTATTTTTCGTTGGTCAGCAGATACAGCATCACGCCTGACAAGAAGGCAATGTCAGTACCAGAGCGTATTGGCGCATAGAAATCGGCCACCGACGCGGTACGCGTAAAGCGCGGATCGATCACAATCAGCTTCGCGCCGTTGTGAATTTTGGCTTCCATCGCCCAGCGGAACCCGACCGGGTGAGCTTCTGCGGCGTTACCGCCCATCACCACGACGAGGTTGGCGTTCTTGATGTCGACCCAGTGGTTGGTCATCGCACCGCGACCAAATGTTGGAGCAAGACTTGCTACCGTTGGTCCGTGTCAGACACGCGCCTGGTTGTCGACCGCGAGCATACCCAGCGCGCGGGAGAATTTTTGCGTTAAATAACCCGTCTCGTTACTGGATGCGGAAGCGCACAGCATCCCGGTGGTGAGCCAGCGGTTAACGGTAACGCCTTCGGCGTTCTGCGCCTGATAGTTGGCGTCGCGATCTTCCTTCATCAGTTTAGCGATTCGGTCAAACGCTTCTTCCCAACTGATCTGTTGCCACTTATCTGAACCCGGCGCGCGGTATTGCGGGAATTTCAGGCGGCTTTCAGAGTGGATAAAGTCCACCAGACCGGCCCCTTTCGGGCACAGCGCGCCACGGCTTACCGGATGATCCGGGTCCCCTTCGATATGGAAAATAGATGCTTTGGCGTTTTTCGCACCGTCGCCGAGGCTGTACATCAACAGCCCGCAGCCAACGGAACAGTAGGTGCAGGTGTTACGGGTTTCGCGGGTGCGCAGCAGTTTATATTGCCGTGTTTCCGCTAGCGCTACGCCGGGCGCGAAGCCCAGTGCCGCCGCCGTGGTGCCTGCCATACCGCCAGCGCAGATCTTAAAGAACTGCCTTCTGCTGACCTGCATGGTTTGCTCCTTGTTTCGACATTGTCACTTCTCTTTCACATTTCTCTATCCGAAACGCTCAGGGAGTGGTTGTTATTTTTCTTTGCGGACGGGCCCGCAAAGGTTCAGAATTGGATAAATTTTCCTCCATCCGGGAGGAGTTGTAACAGAATACCATAATGTTGGTGTGCGTGTTCTTATATGGTTAAAAGAAAGTGAACAATATACTGTCTGAAGAAGTCCTAAATGTGACTGATTTCACAACCTCACGCCAGTTGACTCTCTGGAAACGCGAGGATTTGCAGTCCCCCCAACTTGATGATGTTGCCGAGGAAGTGCCAGTGGCACTGGTGTATAACGGTATTTCGCATGTCGTTATGATGGCCTCTCCGAAAGATCTGACGCATTTCGCAATGGGGTTTTCTCTGTCGGAAGGGATCATTGACAGCCCGCGTGAAATCTATGGCATGGACGTTGTGCCGTCCTGTAACGGACTTGAAGTGCAGATTGATCTTTCCAGCCGTCGATTTATGGGGCTGAAAGCGCGTCGTCGCGCGCTGGCCGGACGCACCGGTTGCGGCGTGTGTGGCGTGGAACAGCTCAATGACATTGGTAAGCCGGTGCAACCGCTGCCGTTTAGCCAAACGTTTAATCTCGGTAACCTTGATCGCGCGTTAAAACATCTGAATGATTTTCAACCGACGGGTAAGCTGACGGGTTGTACGCACGCTGCGGCATGGGTCATGCCGTCGGGTGAACTGGCGGGGGGCCATGAAGATGTCGGACGCCACGTTGCGCTGGATAAACTGCTCGGCCGCCGCGCTACGGAAGGTGAGGAATGGCGGCAAGGCGCGGCGCTGGTTTCCAGTCGTGCGAGTTACGAAATGGTGCAGAAGTCGGCGATGTGCGGTGTGGAAATTTTGTTTGCGGTTTCTGCTGCCACCACGCTCGCGGTTGACGTCGCTGAACGGTGTAATCTTACGCTGGTGGGGTTCTGTAAGCCGGGTCGGGCGACGATTTATACCCATCCGCAGCGGTTAATCGCAGACTAAAATAGTACCCTCTACATTTGCGTAAAATATATATTTCAGCCTCTCTTGATAACGGAATCACGTATACACGTATAGTGGCGAGGCCATACAGGTTTTAATCATTTTTATGCTGGACCGCAGCTTATTCCAGCCATTCACGAGGCGCTTGCTACCCGGTAATACTTCGAACGAAAAAAGCGCCCCTGGGGCGCTCTTTCGGCAGTCGCTAACGACTTATTTGCTCAGTTCAGCGGTCATATGCACGCGATTTGCAGCGTGAAAAGCTTAGAACTCACGCTCAAGATGATAGCCATTATAGGTATCGATGAGCTCGTTATAAGCTTTAACCACAGCCTCATAAGAACCATCTACCATATCGCCGCTGCCGCTATTGAGGTAGTCCTGCTCATGCGAGGTATACGCCACGTTATCGCGCACGCGCCGAATGCGTTTTTTCACCTTGCCCTGGAATTTTTCCAGCTCAGAAATAAAACCAGGGAAGCTACGATGTTTATCTATATCAACGTTGATCTTCTCGTTTAGCTTCTGAGTATGCTCTTCAAAATCAGCGAGCTGTTTGCTTACTGCCGCCACATCAAAAGAATCATCAGCTACAGCGTCATTAAGCGTCTCGGCTTCCTGCATCGTCAAAAGCGTATAGTACTTAATGGATTTACCTTCTTTCTTCTCGGTCGCCTTAATTTCATTAGCCGCATGCTGCCCACTCATAATGGTAATCTCGGCGATATATTTCTTCGCAATGGGATCAAACTCATCGAACTGTTTTATAAACGTTTTATGAAACGCTTTAGCGCCAGCAAAGGCATCATCCTTAAAGTTATCTTGATCATAGTATTTATTCATACTATTGATTGTTTCAGCTAGTGGCCCAGCCGCATTAATAAATGCCAGAGCAGCACTATCCAGAGAGGCAAACGCCGGCTTTAATTCAGCCGCCGCCTTGATGTCTTTCCGGCAGTCCTGGATAAATGCAGGATACACAGGAACCAGCGGAGAGGGATCGTCTTCCTTACCGGTAGGACCGGTGCGGAAATCGTCGAATGTGTTAGCATAACGATTTACAGCACGGTAAATATCTGCCTGGAGATTATTATAACAATCAATGTAAACATTCAGCTTTTGGTTAAGAACATCGTTCGCATCTGCGCTTTCCGCTGATGTGGATTGTGTATTGCTCGCTGATGAATCCGCACTTTGAGCTACAGGTTGTTCGTCCGCTTTTTTTTCATCACAAGCGCTTAGCCCGGCAGTCATCAGCATAGCGATAATAATTGATGATAACAAATCCTTTTTCATTAGAATAACCTATAAATAATATCATTGAAATTTACAGATTCATTTTAATGAAAAAAAACAGGTATGTGATTTATTCAACACGAAAAATACTTAATCCATATTTCATTATAATTAACATTATCAATATCAATGTGTTCGTTAAAATAAGAAAACCAATCAGCTTTTGCAAAATGACGGATTTAATGTGGATGACGCGATGAAGCAAGTACAGGCGTTGAATGAGCATGTTGCGCAACTGAAAGCCAAACAAAATGACACCAAAAGTGGTTCTTTTCAGCGCGAGCAGTTTCTTGAGGCTGCAGACAAATATGTGCTGGCTGTAAAAACGCGAGTTCGTCGTGAACGAGATCACATCCCTTTGACCGACAGCGATAAAGAGAATCCGGCATGGGCTGAGGGTTCTTTTGATAAGGTAATCAGAGGTTATAATGATTTAGTGACAAGGTTTAATTTAATGAACTGAATGATTAAACTTTCAGGTAAAGTGTTTTTATTGGGAAGAATTACTTAAGCAACGTGATAAACGTCTGATGGTCCGTTAACCTCGTAAATAGAACGGAATGTACCAGCGACTAAAAAACATTAAATATTATTTGGTTATTGTGACAATATCAGCATTTCCGCACGGCTTGGTTAATGAACGATTTTATTTTTTATTGAAATTTGTTAATGATATTCATGTGATTTATATTGTTTATTTTTTTGAAAATATAATTATGTTGAATAAGTTACAATAATTTTTACATTATTAATACAATCGTTAATATCGTAACTATTCCCGATTATGTATATACTCATTGCGCCTCGTCATGATGCTTTAGCATCATGACGGTAACATTAATTATTTGTCCGATTTTTACATATACACGAAATCATTCAAGTTGCATCAAGGCAGCAAGGGAATGAATCCCCTGGAGCGTACATAAGTACGTGACTGGGGTGAATGAGCGCAGCCAACGCAGAGGCAGCTTGAAGGATGAAATGTATAGCCAAGAAACAATCATCGTATCAATAATGAATATGAGCTGGATGCGATGATTGCGTGTTAAACCGAAAATTACGCACCGACTGTAAAAATAAAACTTTTCAACAGCAGGTGATGGATTATGAGTGTTGAAAAATGAGTGCATTGCAGCTATCCGACAGTTCTTTTTCTACTGAAGTCAATTTAAATGGATTAATAGAAGTTCTCAGTAAGCATCTTTATTCAACGCCCGTTGTTGCGATAAGAGAGCTGGTGCAGAACGGGCACGATGCGATTGTCCGCAGACGAATCGAACAGCCCGATGCCCCGCAGGATAACCACATCCGCGTTGTGGCGGATGTGGCAAAATCGACTATAACGATATCTGACACCGGCGCGGGCCTGACGGAAAGCGAAATTCATGGTTTTTTGGCGACCGTCGGGGTGGGCTATACCCGGATGCTGCGCCAGCAGGATGATGACACAGGGTTAATCGGCATGTTCGGGCTGGGCTTTTTGTCGGCGTTTGTGCTGGCGAAAGATGTCACCGTGCTGACCACGTCCTGGCAAACGCCGGACCAGGGCTGGAAATATCACTCTGTTGATGGGCAGCGCTATACCGTTACGCCTTCTGACGCCGTCGCGCCGGGAACCCAGGTGATCCTGACGCTGAAAGAAGAATACAGCCATCTTGCCAGTAATAATCTGCTTAATCGCGTACTCTCAAGGTACTGCATTTTGTTGCATGAGCCAGTTTTTGTCGGCGATGCGACCGAACCGGTAAATAAACTCCAGCCGCCCTGGCGCGAATCGACGCCGGAAGGCGTGACGATGCACCGTGCGTTGGTCCAGCGTAAAAACCTCGCGTTCGCGGCGCAGTTCGAATCGTCCTTCGAACCTATCTGCACCCTGCCGGTGGTTCCGCAGGGGGGCAGCGATGCCGTGGGCATTCTGTGGATTCAGGACGGCGCGACTTACGGCACCAGCGACAACCGTAATCTATCCCTCTTTTTACGCGGAATGCTGCTTGATGACGAAGCGCGTGAACTCCTGCCGCCGTGGGCGGGGTTTATTGGCGGCGTGATTGAATCGTCGAAACTCACGCCGACGGCAAGCCGGGAAGATTTGCAGCGGGACGAAACCTGGGTTGCGGTACAGGAGGCATTGAAAGAAGCGCTGATTACCGGTTTGTCGGATCTCGCGCAAAACCAGCCGGAGATATGGCGACGCGTTTTAATGCGTCATAACGAAGCGCTGCTGGGCGCGGCGCTGTGTGACGATCGTCTTTTTGATCTGCTGAAGGATCGGTTGCAGGTGCCCACGTCGAAAGGCGCGGTGCTGGCGAAGGAACTCCGCATTAATAACAGCATCCATATTTTGTTGGGCGCTGATGGCGGCTTTGAAGAGATGCTATTCCATATTCTGCAACGGCCCGTCGCCAGAGGCGATCGCTATGCTGTGGTCCCGTTTTTACGACGCTGGGCGCTGTTATACCATTGTCGGATTATTGAAGTCGGCACGCAAAGCGGCAACGAGCAACTCTTTACGCTCGCCGATTTACCGGCGGAACAGGTCGATTATCTGGAAGCGCATTTATGCGACGGCGAGCAATTAATTATCTCCCGCTTTGACCCGGATGTTTTGCCGCTGGTGGTGACCCTCGATCGTGAAGCCGAATTAAAACAAATCCTTGAACAGGACGATGCGGACAAGCGAATGAGTACCGCCGCATTAATGCTGGCGCGCCAGTTTACTTCGCAGATTAAACAAACCAAAACCTCCAGCTTATATCTCAATTTGAATAACGCCTGCGTCAAACAATTAGTTACGGCATTGCAGAATCATCAGCAACCGGTGGCGGCGCTGCGGTTATTAAAATCCCTGAAAGTTATTTTATGTAGTAATGGAAATAAAGAACAACAATGGGATTTGCATCAGGCACTGGAAGATTTCACGCAGATTATCCCCTCATTAATTAAGCAAGGAATATAAAAATGGATACATGGGAATGGTACAACAACTACAGTAAAGAGTTGCGGGATGCCGGGCAGGGATATATTCCCCAGATAATTGATGACTTTTCTGAAGGCGCGCTAAATTTACAACTGGAAAAGTGTGATGCGCTGTTGCCAGAAATGAAAGCCCTGAATCAGGTCGCCAAAAATCCGTGGCTGGAGATATTTATCGGGCACTGGGAGATGCGTCACCGCCTGACGAATTATAGCGAAGGCGAAAAGGTCCTGCCTGATGTTGTCGCCCTGTTTGAAAAAGCGCACCGGGAAGAAGCGAAAGATTGTCCGCAATCCATCTGCGTCACCCAGGATTTATCCGCCTGCTATGAAAACATAGATGGCCCTGGCTGGGCGGCAGAGCGAATGGCGGTCTGCGAAGAGACGATTGCGCGCATCGACCCCACCTGGAACTGTTTTCAGTGTTTGTCCACGGAATATGCCAGCGCCCTGATGGACACCCATCGGCACGAAGAAGCGTTAGCGTATGTGGATAAACAGATTGCGGCGGTGAAGGATTCGGGAGAGGAATACGTTGAGGCATTGCTCTCGACGCGAGTCGATATCCTGATCGCGCTGCAACGCTATGAAGAGGCGCGTGAGCTGGTTGAACATTTGATCGCTGAAAATGACTACTGGGGGCGCGATCGCATCGGTTATCCGCTGAAAAAGCTGTACATCATGGCGCTGAGCGGCGGGCAGGACGAGGAGGTCTGGGAAGCGTTACCCGCCTGGTCGGATCTTACGCCTTACTCCTGGGATCTGTGGCTGGATATTTTGATTGTGTTGCTTCCCCGTTATCCGGAACGTAACCACTGGCGGCTGGCGAGAATTTTCCAGCACATGCTGGAACACTATTCTAAGGTGGGGGCGCACCGTAAATTGGTGGATCTGGCGAAAATGCAGATTAACCTGGCGCTGGATCGTGAATCCGTCTGGGTCGCGAAGCAGGCGTTTAAACTTGCCCAGCGGCATATGCCAAAACTGCGCGCCCTGTTGGGCGTTGACCGGGAGTATCTGGAACTCAGCGAGAAAATTGCCGCCAAAGAAGCAGAACTGTCGGCGCGCCCCGCTATGCCACAAACTGAAAATACGGCGGAAGACGCAGAGGCCGATCCAGAAAAAGATGTTGAAGAGTTCCGCCGCGCCTTTATGCAGTCACCTGAGGATGCGGAGTTACTTGGCCGACTGGTCAATGCGCTGAACGCCTGTTACGCGCGGGACGAGTCGATCGCGCTTTTGCGCCATTATGTTGAAAACCATCTGCAAGAGGACAACGGCCTTCCTTTTGATCTGCTGGACCTGCTGTTGGCGAAAGGCGAGCTGGAGGAGATTGAACAACTGGCCCGGCAGTATGACGCATCCGGGCAGGAGCATATGGCGCTGTGGTTCCGTGCGCGGGTTCTCGGCTCGCAGGAAGACTGGGCGCAGCTGGAAGCGACAGGGCAAAAACTGCTGCAAACTAAAATTGGCGGCGAGTGGATTGGCGCTTACCGGATGTGCGCATGGGCGGCGCAAAAACAGGAAGCCTACGACAGGCAACTGGAATATTTACAGCAGCTACTGGCACTGCTCACACGGCGCGAAGAAGATCCCCGCAACACCCAGTGGGATATGATGGCGGCGGCCAGCATTTTGCAGAAATGGGATATCGTGCGCAGGCTTGCGGCGGAGCTGGAGATTGAACTCACCGAAGGCGAAGGTTTTATCGATGAAAACTGGGGGCTAATAAACCTGCGTTTCCGCGAAGATTACGAATACCGATACTATTTCGCCCAGCGCATTGGGCCGGTGACGGCAAGAGTGGTTGAGCCCACTTATCGTACTGATTACCCGCAGCATGTCGGTGAAATCGTGGTCTTTGACGCCGAGCGACTGAATACGCCGCCGGAAGACGAAGAAGAGCGGAAGAACTTCACGCCTTTATATGCCAGCCTGAAAACGGTGATTCCAACAGAGTACGGCGAATCCTGGTTTTGCGACGGCGTCATGCCGGAGGAAGCGCAGTACAACGCTTTTCGCGAGGCTATCAGGGAGCTGGGGTGGTATTACTGGAGCAGTAGCCCGGATGATTACACCTTAACCGATAGCCATCAGGGCGACGATGCGACTCCCCTCCCAGGATTTTACTTTGTTATCAGCGCGCCGCAGTCGGTAACGAAGGCGGATATCGATAAAACGCTGACGCGTTTGACCGCCGACTGGGAGCATCCGCTATGCTGGTGGCGGCTGGCGCAGGCCGCAGGCGTAAATGAAGAGAAACACCGCGCCATTGCTGAACGGTACGGGATGTAACCTGCGGGGCTATATTCCCCGAATACTGTCAGAAATAGTGTAATTTGTTGAAATTAGCGTTGTTTGTAGGCCGGATAAGGCACAAGCGCCGCCATCCGGCAAAACTCAGGCAAGGCTTGTCAATCATCTGAGACAGCGGGAAATGCTCCCGCTGTCTGTTGTGATGACAAACTCAGTATCTGATGGAGCGCAGCTTTAAGGCTTGCGAGATCGTTTTACAACATATTGATATTGCGGACTTTGTAGACAGGGTGGCGCGAAGCGAAACCCAACATTCAACATCCGCCACCGTAGGCGCTGGGCGAGAGTTGGGTCTCGGCAAGTCTTACTGTAAATAGACCCGTTTTAGTTCTATGCATTTTTTGAGATCCGGCCAGATTGGTGATAACAAATTCTCTTTCATTAGAGTAACCTATAAATAACATTATTGAAATTTACAGATTCATTTTAATGAAGAAAATAGGTATGTGATTTATTCAACACGAAAAATACTTAATGCATATTTCATTATAATTAACATTATCAATATCAATGTGTTCGTTAAAATAAGAGAACCCCAACGTAAATATACAAAAGGCAATTAAATGAAAAGGAATTTATTATCCTCAGCGATAATCATTGCGCTAATGACCCTGGGCGCAACAGGATGTGATGACAATAATGTTAAAACCGAGGCGACGCCGGCCGCCAGCAGTCAGCCTGCGACGCCAGCGCCTTCTCAGACGCCGGAAACGCAATCTGGCGAAAGTCCAGCACAGCCCCCAGCAGCGAAGCCAGAAACGGCAACTCAGCCCCCGGCGGCGAAGCCAGAAACGCCAGCTCAGCCGGAGGTTGACGCTGAAGAAGTTTATAGTGAAAAAATGGATGTCTATATCGATTGTTTTAATAAACTTCAATTGCCCGTTCAGCGCAGTCTGGCGCGTTACGCGGATTGGGTGAAAGACTTTAAAAAAGGCCCGACAGGGAAAGAGAGCCTGGTTTATGGCATTTATGGTATTACGGAGTCTTACATAACGAATTGCCAGAAAGAGATGAAACAGGTGGCCGCCTTAACGCCATTACTTGAGCCTATTGATGGCGTTGCCGTTAGCTATATTGATAGCGCCGCCGCGCTGGGTAATACCATTAACGAAATGGAAAAATATTATACCCAGGAAAACTATAAAGATGATGCCTTTGCTAAAGGTAAGGCGCTGCATCAGACATTACTGAAGAATATCGAGGATTTTAAACCCGTCTCGGAAAAATATCATGAGGCTATTCAGGAGATAAATGACAGGCGGCAATTGACACAGTTGAAGAGAATAGAAGAAGCGGAAGGTAAAACATTTAACTATTATTCTCTGGCTGTCATGATCTCGGCAAAGCAGATCAACAAGGTTATTTCTGCCGATACCTTTGATGCCGAAGCGATGATGAAAAAAGTCGCGGAACTGGAAACAATGATTGCGCAATTGAAAGAAGTGAATACTGATGGCCGTAATTCTTCTTTCATCAGCTCTGCGGCTGATTATCAGCTACAAGCTAAAAAATATATTCGTCGCATCAGAGACAATGTTGAGTATTCTGATTTTGAAAAGAAACGGGTGCAGGACCCTGCAACAGGATGGATGGTTGCGGATTCTTATCCGGCGTCGTTGAGAAGTTATAATGAGATGGTGGATGATTATAACCGCCTGCGTTGAGTGACGGCACATTAACTGCGCACAGGCTGGCGCAAGTGCCTATAAAATTACGCGATAACGCCAATAAAAAGCGCCGATCAGGCGCTTTTTTCGTTCATGTATTCTTCATCAGGCAATATCCGTAAAAATAGCTGACGTAAACATTACCTAAAGAGAGCTATTAGAAAAACCAGTAATCTGAAGCTATCACAAGATGTTGACGTCACGCTGGAAGGTACTGGTAGTGTCATTGAGGATCGGCATTTATATGGATAGCATTTATCCCCCTGATGCGAAAATTCTGAGCCACTTCAGCATAGGGCGGCCCAGCCTTCATCACTTATAGGGTGTCACGTCCAACTGTTCTGTAAGACGTTAATTAATACCCGCCATTCGTAATAACGCGGTCACTACCGCGGCGGCGATAATCACCACAATAAGCGGCATTTTACGCCAGGCTAAAAATACGGCGAAGCCAACCCCAAGAACGCGCGCCATTCCGGCAAAATGTTCGCCTTCGTAAAAGGTGGTCGCCAGCGCGACGGAGAATAGCAGCACCGTTGCAGCATCCGAGAGCAGCGCCTGTGAACGCTCAGACAGCGCCAGACGGCTGCCAAGTTTCGCGCCGCCGAGGCGCATCAAATAGGTTCCCGCAGACAAAAGAGCAATACCGATAATAAATAGCGTCATATTGCCCATTATTTTTTCCTCGCCAGTAGGCCAAGCAGCGAAAGCAACACCGGCAATCCGGCAGCCACAAAGGGAACGGCGGCAAGCGACAGCGCGGCGCCGCTGCAACCACGAATCAATGTGGTGCGGTTTTTAAACGCCGGGATCACCAGCGCCAGTAAGATTGCCGGGAATACGGCATCCAGACCGATGGTTTCTGGGGCCGGGAGCAGTTTGCCGACACCTGCGCCAATCAGTGTGCCAATCGGCCAGAATAGGGCGACGCCCAGACCGCATAGCCAGTAGGCGGCTTTACGTTGTTCGGGTGTTTTTTGCGACAGGCCGAACACCACGCTCTCATCATTCATAATATGGCAGCCGAAAAAGCTGGCGGCGCGGGTGCCAACCAAATCGCGCACCGTTACGCCAAACGGCACGTGGCGCGCATTCACCAGTAGTCCTGCCGCCGCCGCCGCTAACGGATTGCCGCCGCTGGCAACAATGCCGATAAACATAAATTCGGACGCGCCCGCCAGTACAAAAATAGAGAGGACAAACGGCACCCACAGTGGGAAACCGTAGGCCATCGCCAGTG
The DNA here is from genome assembly GCF_043848115.1 of Salmonella sp. 2020_1395. Taxonomy (NCBI): domain Bacteria; kingdom Pseudomonadati; phylum Pseudomonadota; class Gammaproteobacteria; order Enterobacterales; family Enterobacteriaceae; genus Salmonella; species Salmonella sp. 2020_1395. Next base: position 58,383 of record NZ_JBCMFH010000015.1, read on the forward strand.
AGCCATAGGACATGCCGACGACGCCCACGGCCAGGCACACTAAAAATATCGCTTTTATCGTGTCTCCCTTGAGACAGGAAAAATAGTGTTTCATCTTCTTTAGTCATATCGAACGAATTTTCATTATAATGAACGGAACAGATTTGCTTTACAAGACGAACATTTCGTTCGTTATAGTGAACGTTGGATGCTTTATGACACAACCTATTAGCGTCATTGCCAGAAGTCTGGTACGCGAACGCCAGCGAACCGGACTGTCGCTGGCGGAGATTGCGCGGCGCGCAGGCATCGCTAAATCTACGCTTTCACAACTGGAAGCAGGGAACGGCAACCCCAGCCTGGAGACGTTATGGTCGCTATGCGTCGCGCTCGACATTCCCTTTGCCAGGCTGCTGGAGCCGCAGGTACAAAAAACGCAGGTGATTCGCCGCGGAGAGGGCACCAAAGTCGTGGCGGAGCAGGCGCATTATCAGGCGATATTACTGGCGGCGTGTCCGCCCGGCGCGCGGCGTGATATCTATCTGCTGTTGACGCAGCCGGGGGCCGACCGGATCTCTCATCCGCATCCGCCGGGGTCGGTGGAACATATTATTGTTACGCAGGGAAAAGCCCTCGTCGGCTTAACCGAGGCGCCGGAAGAGCTGGCGGAGGGCGATTACATTTGTTATCCCGGCGACCAGGCGCATATCTTTAAAGCGCTGGAACCGGATACTCAGGCTATCCTGGTAGCGGAGCAGAATTGAAATTGCCGGATGGCGGCGTAACCGCCTTATCCGGCCGACAAAAAATAAAACCGTAGGCCCGGTAAGCTTGCGCCACCGGGCACACGACTTACTGCAGATAGAACACCTCTTTTAGCTCTGCGCTGACCGGGCTGTTATCCGGATTCGCGGGCATAACGTCACGCATATGTTTCCACCAACGCTGGCAAACGTCGGTGCTGGCAACGGCGTTCCAGCGCTCCTCGGATTCAATCTCAACGGTGGCGAACAGCAGATTGCGCTCCTGATCGAGATAAATCGCGTAGTGATGCGCGCCGTGAGATTTTAATACGGCTTCCAGCTCCGGCCAGATTGGGTTATGACGACGCTGATACTCCTCGTGCGCGTCGGCATTTACCTGCATCACAAAGGCTTTGCGGATCATAACGCCTCCAGGTACAGCTCGCGAACTTCATCGCGGCTGGCGGTGCGCGGGTTACACGGCGCGCACGGGTCGGCGAGGGCTTTATCCAGCCAGCCTTCGATATCTTCTTTTGTGACGCCCAGCTTGCTGAAACCTTCTGGAATGCCGACGCGTTTGCTCAGCGTACGGATAGCGTTAATCGCTTCCTGACTTGCGACTTCGTCAGACATACCGCGCGTCTCCACGCCCATCGCCTGTGCGATGCGGGCAAAACGCGCGACGGCGTTCGGACGGTTAAAGTTCTCGACAATTGGCAGCAGGATAGCGTTGCAGACGCCGTGCGGCAGGTTGTGGGTTGCGCCCGGCTGGTGCGCCAGCGCGTGAACCAGCCCCAAACCGGCGCTGTTGAACGCCATACCCGCCAGGTACTGGCCGAATGCCATTTGCTCACGGGCTTCGAGGTTATGACCATCGTCAACCGCTTTCGGTAGCCACACATTGATTAAGCGAATCGCTTCCAGCGCGTTAGCGTCGGTGAGCGGATGCGCGCCAACGGAGACATAGGCTTCCACCGCATGGGTCAGGGCATCCATGCCGGTTGCGGCGGTCACAGAAGCCGGGATTTCCAGCATAACGCTGGCGTCATCCACGGCAATATCCGGGATGATATTCGGGTCGATGATCACCTCTTTGACCTTACGGGCAGAGTCGATAATCACCGCGTTGCTGGTCATCTCTGCCGCGGTACCTGCCGTAGTGTTAATCGCTACCAGCGGTACGCCGGCGTTTTTCACTTTGCCGACGCCGGAGTAGGCGGTAGATGGACCTGGGTTGGCGGTCAGAATTTTCACCGCTTTTGCGGTATCGATCGGGCTGCCGCCGCCGAAGGCGATAATGTAGTCACATTCTGCGGTCTGATACGCCGCAAAACCTTTCTGCACCAGCTCTTCTGTCGGGTTTGGGAACACCTCATCAAACAGGTGGTAAGACATTTGATGTTCATCCAGTGCGCTAAACAGGCTATCCAGCAGGCCCAGCTTTACCAGTTGACCATCGGTAACGATCAGCGCTTTGCCCCATTGCTTATTCGCCACGAGGTTCACCATATCGGCAATCGCTCCAGCGCCATGCAGGCTAATTTTTGGCAGTGCCAACATAAAGCTCATCACTATTCTCCTTAAAAAAATTCCCTGTTGCCCGATGGCGCTATGCTTATCGGGCCTACGGTAAAATGCGCACCGACCTGTAGGCCGGATAAGGCAAAGCCGCATCCGGCGTTGAGTTGGGAGGTATTAGTACAGCGCTACGGCGCTGGCCAGCGGTGTCACACCAAAACGTTTGCCGAGTGCGACCAGTTCTTCGCGCGTGATGGTCTGCTTCATACCGCCCATCGAATAGATTTTGACTAATACCTCAGCGGATTTCTCTGCGGTATCTATCAAACCGAAGGTTTCATCCAGCGTAGGTCCGCTTCCGAACACGCCGTGGAACGGCCACAGTACCAGCGAATGTTTCTGCATTTCTTGCGCGGTGGCCTGGCCGATTTCATCGGTGCCTGGCACCATCCACGGCAGAATGCCGACACCGTCCGGGAATACCACCAGACATTCGGTGCTGCCTTCCCACAGTTTGCGGGTGATCAGCGCAGTGTTGTTTTCCAGTACGTAGGTGAGGGCGATCAGGTTAGTCGCATGGCAATGCATAATGACGCGGTCTTTGCCGTGGGTGGCTTTGATGCGTTCGCAGTGGGAGAGGAAATGCGCCGGGAGTTCAGAGGTGGGTACCGCGTCGTGGGTTAAGCCCCACAGAATGTGGTAGCCTGCGCCGTCGCTGTCGATTTTGACCACGCCTAAATTGGCTGCCGGATCGAGCTGCACGTTGCGAAAGAATTTGCCGGAACCGGTAACGATAAACGGCGTGTTCGCCAGCAGCGGCATGGGTTGACTTAGCGCGATGTAGCGCGGTTTTTCGTGGAAATTAGCTGCAAACGGTGCGATATCGGCTTCATCCAGACGCAGCGTCAGGTTACCGCCATTACGTTCGTCCCACCCTTTCAGCCACGCATCAGACGTGGCTTTAATCATGCCCTGGACAAACCAGGAATCGGTAATATTTTGCATGTTCGTGTTCCCATTTATTGCCCGAAGGTTATTCGGGTCTTACGTAGGCCGGATAAGCGCAGCGCCATCCGGCAATTGTGTTTCATTTATTGCCGGATGGCGACGCGGGCGTCTTATCCGGCCTACAGATCAGGTGTCGCTGTCAGCTACGTTTGCTCAGGATCTCTTTTTCGTAGGTGCGAACGCTGTCCAGCCACTGGCTGCCAGTCGGCGTGTCGTGACGCTGGCAATACATTTCCCAGACGGCCTGCCACGGCAGAGATTTCTGCTCTTCCAGTAGCGCCAGACGCGCGGTGTAATCGCCGCTGGCCTCAAGCTGACGCAGTTGATCTGTGGGTTCCAGCAGAGCGCGCAGCAGCGCTTTTTTCATGTTGCGGGTACCGATAACCCACGCGGCGACACGGTTGATAGAGGCGTCGAAGAAATCCAGACCGATATGCACACGGTCGAACAGGTTATGACGGACGATCTCGCTGGCAATTGCCTGGGTTTCATCGTCCAGGAGCACCACGTGGTCGCTATCCCAGCGTACCGGGCGGCTGACATGCAGCAGCAGCCGTGGCACATAGAGCATGGCGGCGGAAATTTTGTCGGAAATCACTTCAGTGGGATGGAAGTGGCCCGCATCAAGGCACAGCGCGGTCTGACGGCTGGTGGCGTAGCCCATGTAGAACTCATTGGAGCCGACGGTGTAGCTTTCCGCGCCGATGCCAAACAGTTTGCTCTCAACGGCGTCGATGTGGTGCGCCGGGTCGAATTTCTCGCTAATGACCTCATCCAGCGCTTCCAGCAGGCGCTGGCGCGGGGCTAAACGGTCGACGGTAATGTCTTTCATGCCGTCCGGAATCCAGATGTTCATCACCGACGGCGTACCGAGCTGCTCACCAAAGTATGCCGAGACGCGGCGGCTGGCTTTGCAGTGATCGATCCAGAACTGGCGAATTTTCGCGTCGGGATGAGAGAGGGTAAAACCGTCAGCGCTCAGTGGATGAGAAAAACAGGTGGGGTTGAAATCCAACCCCAGCCGGTTCGCTTTCGCCCACTCCACCCAGTTTTTAAAATGCTCCGGTTTGATCTGGTCGCGAGCAATCGGCGTATCCGACTCAAGATAAATGGCGTGCAGGTTCAGCCGTTTTGGTCCTGGGATCAGACGCAGCGCCTGTTCCAGATCGGCGCGCAGTTCGGTGGCGTTACGCGCTTTGCCAGGATAGTTGCCGGTCGACTGAATTCCGCCCGTCAACGAACCTTCCGGGTTCTCGAATCCGGCAACATCGTCGCCCTGCCAGCAGTGCATGGAAACCGGCAGGCGATCGAGCTGGCGCAGTGCCTCCTCGACATCAATACCTACTGCGGCGAAACGTTGTTTTGCCAGTTCCCAGGCTTGTTCCAGTTGAGTGGTCATGCGCAAAGCTCCTTTGTCTGTCGTTTGGGTTGAAACTGCGCAACGTGGCGGGCAATTTCACTATCAGGATTAGGGATATAGGTTGTCAGGTCGTAGTTAGCGCTGATGACCTGACGGAAGTCATCGACGTTGTTTAATTCGTCGAGGGTCATAAGCTGAATACCAATATTGCCAAGGGTGGAGGCTTCAACCGGCCCGGCCATCACGCGAATACCACATGCATCGGCGCACAACTGGTTGAGTAGCGCGTTTTGGCATCCGCCGCCGACAATATGCAGTTGGGTAAATTTTTCGCCGCGCAGATTTGCCAGTTCGTGCAGAATGTCGGCATACAACAGCGCCAGACTGTCGAAAATGCAGCGCGCCAGTTCGGCATCGCTGACGGGAACGGGCTGGTCGGTCTCGCGACAGGCGGCCTGGATTTCAGCGCGCATATCGTCAGGATTGATAAAGCGATCGTCATTCGGGTTAATCAGGAAACGGCAGGCCGGCAGCGCTTCTGTTTGGGCGATAAGCGCAGGCAGATCGGTAATGCGCCGTTCTTTCAGCACGCGCTGGAGCAGCCACAAACCCATAATGTTTTTCAGTACCCGATAACGCCCTTCCGCGCCGCCTTCGTTGGTGATATTGGCAGCCAGCGCCTCGTCAGTGGTGTAGGGCATTTTGCTTTCAAAACCCATCAACGACCAGGTGCCTGAAGACAGGTAAGCGCTATGTTTATTTGCCAGCGGAGAGGCAATAACGGCGCTGGCGGTATCGTGGCTGGCGACGGCTACCACCGGAATACGGTTGCCCTGCGGGCAAATCCAGTCGCCGATAACATTGCCAGGGTGCGAGGGGCGGCCGAACCAGCCCTTTTTCGCGCCAGTCCACGCCAGCAGGGTATCGTCCCAGTCATCGGTATTGATATTGACCAATTGGGTGGTCGTGGCGTTGGTGTATTCCCAGTTCATTTCACCGGTCAGGCGGTAGCTGAAATAATCGGGCATCAGCAGCGCATGAGCGACCTGCGCCGTTAACTCAGGCTGTTGTTTCGTCAGCGCGCGTAGCTGATAGATGGTGTTAAACGGCAGAAACTGAATCCCGCTGCGGCGATAGATTTCGCTTTTGCCGATCTGGACCAGCGCTTGCGGCATGATGCCCGTGGTACGGTTATCGCGGTAGGAGACCGGCAGGCCGACACGCTGACCTTGTTTATCCAGCAGGACATAATCGACGCCCCAGGTGTCGATGCCGATGCTGTCGATAAGAATGCCTTCATTGCAGACTTTCTTCAGACCAAGACGGATATCCTTTTCCAGACTGTCGATGTCCCAGGTGTCAAACCCGTCTGTTTTTTGTAGGCAGTTCACAAAACGGTGAATTTCACGTAGCGTCAGGGTACGGTGTTTGCTGTCGTAACGCGCCAGCATCACGCGCCCGCTGGATGCGCCGAGATCAACCGCGACACAATGGCGAAAAGTCATAATCAGGTCCTTCTTAGAGTCATTGCGCACAGTCTAAAAAAGCCCTCAAAGACCTACCTTCTCGTTACTGACAGGAAAATGAGCCGCTGGCAACAAGGCAAAGATGAACGTGATAGCGTTCACAGTTTCTACTAATAGGCCGGTGTGATGTCGTCCGCATTTCCCGCTTTTTCCCGCCTTTTCTTGAAAAAAAGACCATGTTTGCGCGCTTTAGCGTCAAAAATTTAAGGTGAGGCCGATAACCCTTAATTACTATTCGGACATGTTGAATTCAGGAGGAAGCAACCATGACCGTACTGCATAGCGTGGATTTTTTTCCATCAGGTAAAGCGCCCGTGGCGATTGAGCCTCGTCTGCCGCAAGCCGCTTTCCCTGAACATCATCATGATTTTCATGAAATCGTGATTGTGGAACACGGTACGGGCATTCATGTATTCAACGGGCAGCCGTATACCATCAGCGGCGGTACCGTGTGTTTTGTTCGCGATCACGACCGGCATTTATATGAACATACCGACAACCTATGCCTGACGAATGTACTGTGGCGTTCACCGGACGCCTTCCAGTTCCTGGCGGGGTTGGATCAATTGCTGCCGCAGGAGCAGGATGGTTACTATCCTTCTCACTGGCGGGTGAATCAGAGTGTGTTGCAGCAGGTGCGCCAGTTGGTCGGTCTGATGGAGCGCGCCGGAGACGGCGTGGATGCGCCTGCCGTGGCGAATCGCGAAATTTTGTTTATGCAACTACTGGTGTTGTTACGCCGCAGTAGTCTGATGGAAGGCGCGACCAATAACGACGCCAAACTCAACCAACTGATGGCATGGCTGGAAGACCATTTTGCGGAGGAGGTCTGCTGGGAGGCGGTAGCTGAACAGTTTTCGCTATCGCTACGCACGCTGCATCGTCAGCTTAAACAGCATACCGGGCTGACGCCGCAACGTTACCTTAATCGCCTGCGTTTGATCAAAGCCCGGCATTTATTACGCCATAGCGATCATAGCGTGACAGAAATCGCGTACCGCTGCGGTTTTGGCGACAGTAACCACTTTTCGACTCTGTTTCGCCGAGAATTTAACTGGTCGCCGCGGGATATCCGTCAGGGACGCGATGCGATAATCCAGTAACGCGAACGCTATCAACGTTTTCGTCGCCAATATGCTGATAATTATACCCTTTAATACCGGATGGCGGCTGCGCCTTACCTGGCCTACGGCGGCGAGCGGTAGACAGAATAAGCGTAGTGCCATCCGGCAAGCATTCAACATGAGGTGCTGCGGTGGCAAATCAGTTAATCCTTTTGAAAAAAGATTTTTTTACTGATGAGCAGCAGGCCGTTACGGTTGCCGATCGCTATCCACAGGATGTTTTTGCGGAACATACGCATGAGTTTTGTGAACTGGTGATGGTCTGGCGGGGCAATGGCCTACACGTTCTTAATGAGCGCCCATACAGAATTACCCGCGGCGATCTGTTTTACATTCGTGCTGAAGACAAACATTCCTATACCTCCGTTAACGATCTGGTGCTGCAAAATATCATTTACTGCCCGGAGCGTTTGAAACTCAATATAAACTGGCAGGCGATGATTCCCGGCTTTCAGGGCGCGCAGTGGCATCCTCACTGGCGGCTGGGCAGTATGGGAATGAATCAGGCGCGGCAGGTCATTAACCAGCTTGAACATGAGAGTAATGGGCGCGATCCGCTGGCGAATGAGATGGCGGAATTGCTGTTTGGTCAACTGGTGATGACGTTAAAACGGCATCGCTACGCGACCGACGATCTTCCGGCAACCTCCAGAGAAACCCTGTTGGATAAATTAATTACCGCTTTGGCTAATAGTCTTGAGTGTCCCTTTGCGCTGGATGCGTTTTGCCAGCAGGAACAATGCAGCGAACGGGTGCTGCGGCAGCAGTTTCGCGCCCAAACCGGGATGACGATTAATCAATATTTACGCCAGGTCCGTATTTGCCACGCGCAGTATCTGCTTCAGCATAGCCCGCTGATGATTAGTGAGATTTCGATGCAGTGCGGTTTTGAAGATAGTAATTATTTTTCAGTGGTGTTCACGCGGGAAACCGGGATGACGCCGAGCCAATGGCGTCATCTCAGTAATCAAAGCGATTAACTGGCCATGCCTAAACCGACAATATTCGCCGCGATAATAATTACCACGCAGCCGAGGCTTAATACGGCAACGGGACGGCGGCCAGCATTTTTCCACTCTTTTAGCACCAGACCGACAAGCCCCCCGCACAGCACATAGAAGCTCATGTGCAGCATCCAGCTCATGTAGTCATATTGCGCTGGAATGCGCGCGTGGCCCCAGGCATAGAAAAAGAACTGTAAATACCACATCAGACCGCCAAGCGCGGACAACAGAATATTGCTGATAATCAACGGTCTTGCCAGCGAGAAGTCGGCTTTTATCGACAGATTTTGCACTTTTGCCAGGCGGATAAAACAGAAACCGAGGTTCACCAGCGCGCCGCCGCCCATAATCACCACGTAACTCGGCAACGCGACATAGAGCGGGTCAACGCCAAGCGCGGCAGCAGCTTCATGCATCGGTTTCGCGGCGTTCATGGCAAAAGACATCCCCGCCGAGAAAATACCGCACATCACTGCCAGCAGAAGCCCTTTCTTCAGATTGAACTCCTCCGCTTTAATGCCCATTTTGCGTTCTTTTAACTGTCCGGCGCGCGTCACAATCCCGACGCCGATCAGCGCGACAAAAACGCCAAGTAGCGTCATGCGTCCCCCTTCGGTATGGATTAACACATCGAAGTTACCGTTGATGATAGGCGTCATCAGCGTGCCGACGATAAGCGTAATGCCGATAGCGATGCCGATACCCATCGACATCCCGAGATAACGCATGGTCAGACCGTAATTAATATTGCCGATGCCCCACATGGCGCCGAACAGAAAAACCGGTAAAAGGGTGGAGAGGTTAAACTGCCCATAATAGGCCCAGAAATCAGGCAGTAACAGAGCGCTAATTGTCCACGGCAGAATAAGCCATGAGACGATGCCGCCCACTGACCACATGGTTTCCCATGACCACTGTTTCACTTGCTTGAACGGGGCATAGAAGCAGGCTGCACTGGCCGCCCCTATCAAATGCCAGAAAATACCCATCGTAATCGCGTTACTCATGACATGTTCCTCATTATTTTTTATGGACGGGATACCCCTTCCGTTTGCATGAGTTTAAAAATTACGCAGCCTGGTAACCTTATAACGATTGCCGCCGTTGGGTGTATTCTGGCAATCAGCACGTTAATGAAGTGATTAACTTCACGTTTTAAAAAAGTCGGAGCGCATCGTGACCGTCTGGATGTTATTTAAATCAGTGGGTAATATTTGTTTTCTAAAATACCTTCATCATAACGACACGAAACGACTTAGCTGGCAACAATGCAAAGAAAACGCTGCGTGAGATCACATAATGGGAATAGTCTGACTTACCGTTTGATAAAAGGGTAGTTATACAGTAATTATTTAGTTGTTTTATTTGTATTTACAATTTAAATATATTGAAATTAACGTTAGGAATCAATGAAATATAAATATAAGGAAATCCCTATATTGGCGTTGTTGATGGTGCTTTGATTTTTATTTTATATGACGAATATGAATTTCATTTATTTTATTTTGCTTTTTGAACATTATCCCAATTTTAAATTAAAGGTCTTTGTCTATATTGTCGCCATTCACATTGCGTATTATGGTTGTAATGGTCTGACATGAAACAACGTTTTAATTTTAAATTAAATGGATTCTGTTATGAGAAAATCTCTTTTCTTACTATTACCTCTTGTTGTAACAAATGCGCATGCAGTATATGTCGATGTTCGTCATGAATATCTTGATGACAGTAAAGCTAACTATGACCGTGCGTATATTTCTCATCGGTTTGCGAATGGTGTTGGTTTTGCGATAGAAGCTATCTCAAAATCAGGCGGGGATGACACCAATAAAGCGTTTAATGACCTGGAAACACAGGGCAACGAATATACGATAAGCTACCAATTTAAAACCGGTGATGTCGCCTGGCAACCGGGTTTCGTGCTAGAAACAGGCAACGGTTACTCTACCTATAAGCCTTACTTCCGCGCGACGTGGACATTAAATGAAAGCTGGTGGGTTGGTGCGCGCTATCGTTTTGAATATGTACGCCGTTCTTCTGATATCCGTGATGATGATACCATCAATCGTATGGATGTCTGGGCGGGTTATAAATGGAACAACTTTGACTGGACAATCGAAGGAATTTATAAGAAAGCTGATAAATATGATCTTTACGATGGCGGCAAAGATAACTATGAATATAACTTCAGAACTGCCTATATTATTGATCAATGGTCGCCATTCGTTGAGGTAGGTAATGTTTCCGTCAATAGCAACAGCGATGAAAGACAAACCCGTTTCCGCGTGGGTATAGGCTACACATTCTAATCATTATCCCTGTTTATTATTTATTCCCTTTTCCGGCTACTTTATAGGTAGCCGGTTTTTTTTACCTGGTGATGACCTGCGGATAATTATTATCGTGCGTTGGCCGGATAAGACGCGAATCGCCATCCGGCAACGAGATGTGCAGGAAATTATGCGCTTACATGATGCCCAGTAGACGGGGTAAGAACAGTGTGATTTCCGGAATGTAGGTAATTAATAACAGAACGCCGATAATCGCGCCGTAAAAAGGCAGCAACGGTTTAATCACTTCCTCAACTTTGACCTTACCGACGCTCGCCCCGACATATAAACCACTGCCAACTGGCGGCGTAATGGTGCCAATCGCCAGGTTATAGATCATGATAATGCCGAAATGCACCGGATCGACGCCCAGTTTAGCCATGATCGGCAGCAGAATCGGGGTAAAAATCAGAATGGCCGGACCGATATCCATAAATGCGCCGATAATCAACAAAAAGACGGTAATGACTAACAGGATAACCAGTTTATTGGCGGAAATACCGAGGATCATATCGCTCAGCGCCGCAGGAATATTGGTGATCGACATCGAGAAGGACATCGCCGAAGAGGTTGCCAGCAGGAACATGATGACCCCGGTCATTACCACTGTCTGGAGCAAAATCGAAGGCAAATCCTTAATTTTCAGCGTGCGGTAAAACACCATCGTCAGCAATAACGTATACACCACGGCAATCGCGGAGGCTTCAATGGCGGTGAAAACCCCCTGCACAATGCCGCCGACGATAATCACGATCAGCAGCAGGCTGGGAATGGCCTCAACGGCAACTTTTAGCGCCATGCCTTTTTGGACGGTGAAGAAAACCCGATAATTTCGACGCTTAGCGACCACCAGCGTGACCAGCATACAGCCAACGCCCCACAGCACTCCCGCGACCAGACCGCCGGCGAACAGAGCGGCAATCGATGTTCCCCCGCTTGCCAGCGCATAAAGGATAAAAGCCGTGGTGGGCGGAATTAACATTCCCGTCGGCGCGGAGGCGATATTCACCGCGGCCGCAAAGCCGCGATCGTAACCTTCGCGCGCGCTCATCGGCACCATCACGCCGCCGATGGAGGTTGAGGCGGCAATTGCCGATCCGGAAATTGCACCAAACATCATATTGCCGACGATGTTGGTGTAAGAGAGCGAGCCGGGCAGTTTGCCAGTAAACAGTTTGGCAAAATTGACCAGCCGGGCGGCAATTCCCCCGCTATTCATGATCACCCCGGACAAAACGAAGAACGGCACGGCCAGCAAGGCAAAACTGTCCAGGCTGGAGAACATTTTTTGCGCGGTGGCGAACATCGAAATATCGAAAGGCAGTACCAGCATCATGGTGCTGAAAGAGGCGATAACGATGCAGATCCCGATAGGCGCGCCCATGGCCAGTAAAACAACAAAGACGGCAATTAGCGTACAGGACGCAAAAATAGGGTCAATCATGTGATTTCTCCAGAGTGTGCTCAGTGGTATCCGTGGCGGAATGGATAGCTTTCAGGGCGTCAACGATATTCAGCAGCCCATAGAGGATGATCAGTACGCCCGCGCAGGGGAGCGCGTAATAAATTTTTCCCATCGGAATGCCCAGCGCAGGGGAGATTTGCAGCATAGAAATCGCAGAAATCTTTAAGCCGCCGATAATCAATACCCAAATGGAAAACGCGATAAAAATGACCTGCAGAATAATATCCCACCAGCCGCGAATCGTCGGCGACACCTTATCCAGTAAGAGAGTCAGGCTGATATGCTGTTTCTGACCGGCGACAAAAGCCATGCCCAGCATTGATACCCACACCAGGAGAAATCGCAGCATCTCTTCGGTAAGGGTGCTGGGAACGCCCAGAATGTAGCGGCTCACCACCTGCCAGCAGGCGATGCCAACCATTATCGCCAGCACCAGGCAACAGATAGCGCCCAGCAATAAATCAAGTCCTTTTCTGAATGTGTTCATCTTAATTTCCTGATTAGATTAATTTTTTGCTGTCTGGATACGTTGATACAGCCCGTAAAGCCGCGGTTTGTTTTTCAGACCGTCGTAAATAGGCTGTACTGCCTTCTGGAAGGGTTTTTTGTCGATCTCGTAGAATTCAACGTTGAAATCTTTTACCGCCGCCAGCCTGGTTTTCTCTATTTCCTTGTCCCATGCGGCTTTCTCAAATTCGATCGACGCCTTGATGGCGGCTTCGACGATGCGCTGCTGTTCCGACGTCAGCTTTTCCAGCGTGAGGGTACTCATTAGCAGGATATCGGGAATGCGGGTGTGCATATCGTAGGTGTAATAACGGGCGACTTCGCCGTGGCGGGCGATGGTGAGAGCGAACTCATTGTTTTCCGCGCCGTCGAGAATGCCTTGTTGTAACGAGGTATAGACCTCCGCCTGGCTCATGGCGATGGGCGAAGCGCCCAGCAGTTTGAGAGTTTGGATCGCCGTCTCACTCTGCATGACGCGGATCTTCTTCCCGCGTAAATCCTCAATGCGTTTAACCGGCGCTTTGCTCATATAAAAATTACGCGCGCCGGAATCATACCAGCCTACGCCGACAAAACCCTGTGCGGCGGTGGACTGATAAACAGGCTCCATCACCTGTGGGTTATCCATTACGCGGTAGTATTCATCGACGGTGGCAAACAGGTAGGGAAGTGAGAACACGCCGTACTCAGGCGAAAAACTCTCCATCAGCCCGGACGACACTTTAGTGATGTCGACGACGCCGACCTGCGTCAACTCCACCAGTTCGCGCTCGCCGCCAAGCTGTCCGTCCGGGAAGTACTGTACTTTGATATCGCCGCCCGTTTTCTCTTCAACTTGCTGTCCCAGGAAGTGCAACGCATCTTTTACCGGCTGGCTATTTTCAGCGTAGGCCAGGCGCAAAATGGTTTCGCCGTGGGAGAAGAAAGAGAGTGTGGAGAGTAAGGCCAGCGTAGCCAGACGTATAAAACCAGGTTGCTTCATAATTCCCTCGCAATTGTAATAATTTATCGGGAATGTAATTGCATGGTGAAATTATAACCTTCTTGATTTTGCCACCGCTGACAAAAATTGGCACCAAAAGAAAGATTTTGAAACCCTGTTTCACATTTCATGATTTCCAGGAATTCATCAACAGACGGTTTCGGTTGGAGGCGTAAAAAACGGTTTTTTTCAGCGGATGCCGTAACGTTTATAACCCTGGAAAAAGTACGGCATTGATAATCATTTTCAATATCATTTAATTAACTATAATGAACCAACTGCTTACGCGGCGTTAACACTGTGCCGCTCGACAATAATGGAGATGATTATGAGTTATACACTGCCATCCCTGCCGTACGCTTATGATGCACTGGAACCGCACTTCGATAAGCAGACGATGGAGATTCACCACACCAAACACCATCAAACCTATGTCAACAACGCTAACGCGGCGCTGGAAAACCTGCCTGAGTTTGCTGACCTGCCGGTTGAAGAACTGATTACTAAACTGGACCAGGTGCCAGCGGACAAAAAAACCGTGCTGCGTAACAACGCCGGCGGCCACGCTAACCACAGCCTGTTCTGGAAAGGGCTGAAAAAAGGCACCACTCTGCAGGGCGATCTGAAAGCGGCTATCGAGCGTGACTTCGGTTCCGTTGACAACTTCAAAGCTGAATTCGAAAAAGCAGCAGCAACCCGTTTCGGCTCCGGCTGGGCGTGGCTGGTGCTGAAAGGCGACAAACTGGCTGTGGTTTCTACCGCAAACCAGGATTCCCCGCTGATGGGTGAAGCCATTTCCGGCGCTTCCGGCTTCCCGATCCTGGGTCTGGACGTGTGGGAACACGCTTACTATCTGAAATTCCAGAACCGCCGCCCGGACTACATCAAAGAGTTCTGGAACGTGGTGAACTGGGACGAAGCAGCAGCGCGTTTCGCCGCTAAAAAATAATTTGCATTGCACGTCTGTAGAAGCGAGTCTGATGACTCGCTTTTTTTGTATCCGCGTAAGGAGCAGCAGATGCATTATCCGGTTGACGTGTTTATTGGCAAAATTCGTGACTATGACGGCAGCCGCCCGAGCGCTATCGCCAAGGTGCAAATCGACGGCGAACTCATGCTGACCGAGCTGGGTCTGGCAGGCGATCAGCAGGCCGAAAAGAAAATCCACGGCGGCCCCGACCGCGCGCTATGCCATTACCCCCGCGAACACTATGCTGATTGGATTCGCCAGTTCCCCGAGCAGGCGACGCTGTTTTGCGCCCCGGCGTTTGGCGAGAATCTGTCGACGGACGGAATGACCGAACACAACGTGTTTATTGGCGACATCTACCGCTGGGGCGAGGCGTTGATCCAGGTCACTCAGCCGCGCTCTCCATGCTTTAAACTTAATTTCCACTTTGCCATCAGCGACATGGCCCTCCTTATGCAGAACAGCGGAAAAACCGGCTGGCTGTATCGGGTCATTGCGCCAGGTAAGGTCTCCAGCGATGCGCCGCTGGAACTGGCGTCGCGTCTGAGCGATGTCTCGGTTCATGAAGCGGGTGTTATCGCCTGGTCTATGCCGTTTGATGACGAACAATATCACCGGCTGTTGAGCGCCGCCGGGCTGTCGGCGAGCTGGAGCCGCACCATGCAAAAGCGTCGTTTGAGCGGCAAAATTGAAGATAGCGCCAGACGACTGTGGGGGGATAAAACTCCGCCAAAATGAAAGGAAGGATTATGACTGAAGCTGAAAATGCGGTGGCGATCGTAAAAGAATTTTTGGTGGCCTCGATGATTCCCGATGCTGAACGCGCCGCAACGTATATGCACCCGGAGGTGAAAATTACCTTCACCGGAGGCCGGGCAATGGCGGGCGCGGCAGATATCGCGCAGTTTAACGGCGCTCGCTACAAGTGGGTGAAGAAGGCGCTGGGCGAGTTTGATGCGGTGCAGCATGATGATTACGTTGTGATTTATTCCAACGGTACGTTGTATGGCGAATGGCCCGACGGTCGCCCGTTTGCCGATAACCGCTTTATCGACCGCTTCGAAGTGCGCGATGGCAAAATTACCCGGATGGACGTGTGGAATGACAGCGCCGAGTGGATTCTGGCGCCGGACATTTCCCGGTAAATCTCGACGGCGAGATAAAAAATCGGCCTGCATTCGCAGGCCGATGGTTTTTAGGTTCGCTTGTACAGCGGTAGCCACAGCGTAAGCCGCAACCCGCCGAGCGGGCTATCGTCAGCCTTCACCCAGCCGCGGTGCTGCTGCATGGCGCTTTCGACAATCGCCAGCCCCAGCCCGGTGCCGCCAGACTCGCGGTCGCGCGCCTCATCAGTGCGATAGAACGGACGGAAGATCTGCTCGCGGTCTTCAGGGCTGACGCCCGGTCCGTCGTCATCGACCGTGATCGTAATACCGTCTTTATCCACCGAGAAGCCGACTTCAATCTTCGTATGTGAATAGCGCAGCGCATTACGAACAATATTTTCCAGCGCGCTTTCCAGCGCGTTTGGGTTGCCATAGAGCGGCCACGGCCCCGGCGGATAATTTACCGTTAACGACTTGCCCATCTGTTCGGCTTCAAAGGCGGCGTTATCCAGCACTTCGCCCCATAGCTGATTGGCTTTCATCGTTTCGCTGACCAGCGCGTTTTTCTGTTGGTTACGCGACATCACCAGCAGGTCATTGATCATGCTGTCCAGACGCTGCGCTTCGGTTTCAATACGCTCCAGCTCTTTGCTTTCGCCGCCACGACGACGCAGCAGCGCGGTACCCAGTTGCAGGCGCGTAAGGGGCGTTCGCAGCTCATGGGAGATGTCTGACAGCAAACGCTGCTGCGAGGTCATCATCCGTTCCAGCGCCGTCACCATCTGGTTAAAACTGGCGCCAGCGGCGAGGAACTCCTGCGGACCCGCCTCCAGCTCCGGATGCTGACGCAGGTTGCCTTGCGCCACTTCATCAGCCGCGTTTTTCAACTTACGCGCCGGTTTCGCCAGACTCCATGCCAGCCATAGCAAGAGCGGCGAACTGACCAGCATTGTGACAATGAGCAACAGGAGCGGGCGGTCAAACAGCAGATTAATAAAATCGGATTGCGAACTGCTGGCCGGTCGAATCAGGTAAAGCTGGTAATTATCCTCTCCGTCGCGAACGGAGAACGGCCCCACCATCTCTACGCGGCCATATTTTTTCTTCTGCGGATGATCGGCGTTATCCGCCTGACCAATGAAGTTACGAATGATCTGCATTTCGCTGCGTTCAGCACCGATCACGCGTCCTTCAGAGGTCACCAGTAATAACCGCTGTCCAGGCGGCGCCCACTTATCGATCGCGCGGAACAGGCGACGCCACCACATCAGGTCGTTGGGCGGATCGTTCGCAAGTTCAGCTTCTACATGTTGCTCTATCATCAATCCCTGGCGCTGTTCGCTGTCCAGCAGCTCGGTCATCTGGCGTGAATCGAGCTTGGGCAACATCAGTACCAGCATTAGCACCAGCGCCAGCGTCAACCAGAAGATGGCGAAGATGCGCGCGGTTAAACTTCCTATCATGAAGCGGAAACCATCAGATAGCCGCGACCACGCAATGTTTTAAACCACGGATGACCGTCTTTGCGTTCCGGCAGTTTGCGGCGCAGGTTAGAAATATGCATATCAATGGCGCGATCGAACGGCGTCAGGCGCTTGCCCAGCACTTCCTGACTTAAATGTTCACGGGAAACCACCTGGCCGAGGTGTTGCGCCAGCAAATAGAGCAGGGTGAACTCCGTACCGGTCAGCTCCAGCGTTTGGCCATCGAAACTGGCTTCCTGGCGGCCCGGATTAAGGCTTAGCGCATCGACTTCCAGCGTCGGCGAGCCGTTGTCGCTGCTCTGCTGCTGTTCGCTCCAGTGGGAACGGCGCAAAATAGCCCTGATGCGCGCTACCAGCTCGCGGTCGTTAAACGGTTTGGGCAAATAGTCGTCCGCGCCCAGCTCAAGGCCGAGAACGCGATCCAGCTCGCTGCCGCGCGCGGTCAGCATAATGACAGGCGTCTGGTGTGTCTGGCGAAGCGCTTTCAACGTATCGATACCGTTTTTCTTCGGCATCATGACGTCAAGCAAAAGTAAATCGATGCTGTCATCCAAAAGCTCAAGCGCCTGCTCGCCGTCGTGGGCCACCAGGACATTAAAACCTTCCATTTCGAGGAGCTCTTTTAACAGGGAAGTCAGCTCTCGGTCATCATCAACTAACAGGATTTTATTCATTGTTTACGTACCTCCGAGGCAGAAATTACGTCATCAGGCGTCGCTAATCCATGACTTTACGTTGTTTTACACCCCCTGACGCATGTTTGCAGCCCGAATCGTAAACTGTCTCTCGTTGAATCGCGACAGAAAAGATTTTGGGAGCAAGCGATGCGCAAAGTTACCGCTGCTGTTATGGCCTCAACGCTGGCATTCAGTTTTTTAAGCCACGCAGCTGAAGTTGTTACAAGCGATAACTGGCACCCCGGTGACGGGGCCACGCAGCGTAGCGCGCAAAATCATATGTTTGACGGCATAAGTTTAACCGAACATCAGCGTCAGCAGATGCGAGATCTTATGCAACAGGCAAGGCACGAACAGCCTCCTGTTAATGTTAGCGAAATGGAGACAATGCATCGGCTTGTCACCGCAGAAAAATTTGATGAAAGCGCTGTGCGCGCTCAGGCAGAAAAAATGGCGCAAGAGCAGGTTGCCCGCCAGGTCGAAATGGCCCGCGTGCGTAACCAGATGTATCGCCTGTTAACGCCGGAGCAGCAAGCGGTTTTGAATGAAAAGCATCAGCAACGAATGGAACAACTGCGCGACGTGGCGCAATGGCAAAAAAGTTCATCGTTGAAATTATTGAGTAGTAGCAACTCACGTTCCCAGTAACAACCCTGTTTTCCTTGCCATAGACACCATCCCTGTCTTCCCCCACATGATGTGGGGGTTTTTTTATCAAATACTTACATGCAATCAAAAGTAAAAACAGTTACTTATCGAAAGCTGTAAGGGTTTGGAGCGGTTTCAAAATTTCTTGAGTGTGGACACTATGTGGACACTCAGAGGGGGAAATTTATAACGTCACTCCGCCTTTTAGTGGATTCAGAGCGACGGCATTTTGCAGATAGTCAGGCGCAAGGTGCGCATAGGCCATCGTCTGCTGAATGCTCGCATGTCCCAGAATCTGTTGCAGTGCGATTATATTGCCCCCATTCATCATGAAATGGCTTGCGAATGTATGCCGCAGGATGTGGGTTGCCTGATTGGGTGGTATATCAGGTTTCACTCTGCGTAAAATCCCGCAAAATTTCTCATAATCAACTTTGAATAATTTGGCGCTGGCCTCCTCTTTAACTTTTTTCTCCAGTTCCTCAGAAATCGGCACGGTTCGCTTTTTACCGTTTTTGGTTTTCAGGAAGGTAACCCTGCAATTTGTAATCTGTGCTGGTTTTAGCGTGGCAACTTCCGTCCATCTTCCTCCAGTGCTCAGACATAAAAGCGCGACAAGTAAGTCATCACCAGCCAAAACATTTAACAGTTTTTCGATTTCTGCTTTTTCCAGGAACGTCATTTCAGGGTTGGCCTCCGCCAGTGGCGGCAGTCCGTGAATTGGGTGTTGCCCGGAAAATTCATCCAATTGAATTAATTTTGTGAACATGCCGGATAATCTGTACATGTCACGGTTTATCGTTGCGGCACTGATACCATCACGTAGTCGCATGGAACGATAATCCATCAAAGCCCTTTTACTCATCCTGCTCACTGGTATATCACCTATGCCGCTGATGGTTTTGAGTAGATGATTAAACTCTTTTGTTCCATGCTCGTGGTTTTGCCCGTGATATTTCCACCAGATGTCCAGCAACTCACTCAAAGTCCGGCGGTCTGCTCGCTGGCCTCCCCATTCTTTCTGACTGGCATTGGCGATTGTGTATCGCTCAAATGCTAGTGCTTCAGCTTTTCTTTCGAATTTCCTGCGGATGCGTTTTCCGTCGCGACCGCGAGGTCTAATGTCCACTTCATAGCGACCATCATCGAGCTTCTTAATTGCCATAAGAAAGCCCTCCGGCGCTGTATTCACCATCTTGGTAGCAAATGGTGAAAATGTAATCTTTATATAGAGTTAGCCAATCCTTTTCGCGGAGTGGTTGGACTCTGTTGACTCTGGCCCAATGTGCGCGAGAGCCGGTGCGATTTGTCCTGCGTCCGGCGCGGTTTTATCTGTCATAAGCCATAGAGCATATTTTTGGAATGTGGGATGCATAGTGATTTTTAGCAAAGCTGTGCCACCGGGTTCAAAGTTTCCTCCTTCATATTTTTTAAGTGTGCTTAGCGGTAACTCTATGATTTCACAGAATTTTGATTGGCTTAGCCCTTCAGCCTCACGCAAGGCCTTAATCTTTTCGCTTAATTTCATTTGACATGGTGCCTATATAGGGACTAAATTCCCTCAAAACTGGAACCTATATAGGTTCCATTGATTTGAGAATAAACCAGCGTCTAAACGGTTTTGAGTGGTTTAGAAAGAGCTGGATCCTATGAGGGTACCATATATGGACGCTGAAAATTATGTGATTCAGTATCCGCTTGATGCGGTTCATGTGGATAAATTTGCTGATTTATTAGGGAAGCCAAAGACAGCCGTCAGTGAAATGGTGAAGGCAAATAAATTACCAATTATTGAATTGCGTGATCCTTGCAAACCGAAGGCTCGTGCCGGTGAAAAATGGGTTTTCATTCCTGAGTTTAATCGCGCTGTACGTGAGGCGTTTTATAACCGACCGGTTGAACAGCGTGATGCATGGCTTTTGTGGATGGGGTTGTGATTATGAATGAGCCGCGTTGTATTGCTCAGTTATTGCGTAACGAAAGCCCCAGGGCGATTGACTTCACCATCACCCACGGTAAGGGGCGTAAGGGAATCATTATCCGCACCAAAAAACAGAGTCCGTTAAAGAAGGCTCTGACCTTTCTGAAAAGCCGGAGGGTCTGGAAATGACAGTGATGACGCTCAATCTCGTCGAAAAACAGCCAGCAGCTATGCGCCGGATAATTGGTAAGCATCTTGCCGTCCCTCGTTGGCAGGATACATGTGATTATTATAATCAGATGATGGAGCGCGAACGGCTAACAGTTTGCTTTCATGCGCAGTTAAAACAACGTCACGCAACGATGCGTTTTGAAGAAATGAACGACGTCGAACGTGAACGGCTGGTTTGTGCAATTGATGAATTGCGTGGGGCATTCTCAAAACGCCGTCAGGTTGGCGCAAGTGAGTATGCATATATTAGTTTTTTAACAGTCAGTCAGCGTCGTACTTTATTTATGCATGCCGGATTGACTGAAAAAGAATTCAATCAGCCATACTGGCGAATTAATGAAGAGTCATGTTACTGGCGTGATGCTTTATTCCGTGCATTACGTGAACTATTCAGTCTGTTTGAGTATGCACCGACAATTCTGACGTCGGTAAAACCAGAGCAATATTTGCATTAAATAATTAACCAGAGTTTTTAACGCACTTAATCGTGCGGGGCTTCTTTTTGCCTGGAGAAAGTCATGCATACAGTTTCTGAAAATCAGTGCGGTAAATACGCATTACTGCTGCAACAGGCCAGAACCGAAGCACAGGCCGACGCTGCGACGCGCTTTTCTTCTCATCTTGACGCCATGATTCTCCACATCACAAAGGCGGAGTTATCCCGCGTGGAGATAGTCGAGCTGCTCAGTCAGGAGTCGGAAAAATTTCACAATATCGGATTGTCTCGCGGGGAGGTGCTTTGATGTCCTGTTCTCGTTCAATTGTATTACTGAATAACGCCTTAAAAATCGCCGTTATGGAAAATGGCGATTTGTCTCTTATTCAACTTGGTCTTGATAAAGAAAAACGCGACATAACTGAATCTGTTATCGCGATTTATCAGAATGAATTAAACCTCCTGTCTGATGTGGTCAATTTACTTGTTAAACGCGCTGTATTTCATAAGCAAATTTCATCCGTGGATGAACTGACAAAATTAACGACAGAAATCGCCAGCTATTGCGCTGATGAATTTAAGAAGCTGAACGACAAAAGGAGCTGGTAATGCCGGACAACATAGATTTTATTCAGGAACAACAGGCTGAATTACTGGAGCGCCAGATTAACGCGGCAAGGGTAAAACATTGCGGTGTTTCTGCGCTGGTTTGCGAAGAGTGTGACGCGCCAATACCTGCTGCCCGTCGTGCAGCTTATCCGTCAGCCACGCGTTGTGTTTCCTGCCAGTCAGTCTTTGAAGCAAAAAACAAGCATTACCGGAGAATGGCATGAGTATTCGTATCGAAATTGGCGAACGTTATGTCGTTACCAGTGACAGCTTTCAGTTTATTCTCCACGAGAAAAAGAGAGCGGAAAGCGGTAAAAACGCCGGTCAGGAATGGCTGGCGGTGGTTGGTTATTACCCGAAATTAAGCCAGCTCGTTTCCGGCCTGATGCATCACGATATTCTGACCGGAAGCGCAAAGTCTTTTGCTGATTTAAACGCGCAGGTTGAGCAACTCAGCAAGCGTTGTTCTGGGGCATTTGGCTCATATGGCCGTTAAAGCCTCCGGGCGTTTTGTCCCTCCGTCAGCATTTGCCGCAGGCACCGGTAAGGCGTTTACCGGTGCTTATGCATGGAACGCGCCACGCGAGGCTGTCGGGCGCGAAAGACCTCTTACACGTGACGAGATGCGTCAGGTGCAAGGTGTTTTATCCACGATTAACCGCCTGCCTTACTTTTTGCGCTCGCTGTTTACTTCACGCTATGACTACATCCGGCGCAATAAAAGCCCGGTGCACGGGTTTTATTTCCTCACATCCACTTTTCAGCGTCGTTTATGGCCGCGCATTAAGCGCGTGAATCAGCGCCATGAAATGAACACCGACGCGTCGTTGCTGTTTCTGGCAGAGCGTGACCACTATGCGCGCCTGCCGGGAATGAATGACAAGGAGCTGAAAAAGTTTGCTGCCCGTATCTCATCGCAGCTTTTCATGATGTATGAGGAACTCTGCGATGCCTGGGTGGATGCGCATGGCGAAAAAGAATCGCTGTTTACGGATGAGGCGCAGGCACATCTGTATGGTCATGTTGCTGGCGCTGCACGTGCTTTCAATATTTCCCCGCTTTACTGGAAAAAATACCGTAAAGGGCAGATGACCACGAGGCAGGCATATTCTGCCATTGCCCGCCTGTTTAACGATGAGTGGTGGACTCATCAGCTTAAAGGCCAGCGTATGCGCTGGCATGAGGCGTTACTGATTGCTGTCGGGGAGGTCAATAAAGACCGTTCTCCTTATGCCAGTAAACATGCCATTCGTGATGTGCGTGCGCGCCGCCAGGCAAATCTGGAATTTCTTAAATCGTGTGACCTTGAAAACAAGGAAACCGGCGAGCGCATCGACCTTATCAGTAAGGTGATGGGCAGTATTTCTAATCCAGAAATTCGCCGGATGGAGCTGATGAACACCATCGCCGGTATTGAGCGTTACGCCGCCGCAGAGGGTGATGTGGGGATGTTTATCACGCTGACCGCGCCGTCAAAGTATCACCCGACACGTCAGGTCAGAAAAGGCGAAAGTAAAACCGTCCAGCTAAATCACGGCTGGAACGATGAGGCATTTAATCCAAAGGATGCGCAGCGTTATCTCTGCCGTATCTGGAGCCTGATGCGCACGGCATTCAAGGATAATGATTTACAGGCCTACGGTTTGCGTGTTGTTGAACCACACCACGACGGAACGCCGCACTGGCATATGATGCTTTTTTGTAATCCACGCCAGCGTAACCAGATTATTGAAATCATGCGTCGCTATGCGCTCAAAGAGGATGGCGACGAAAGAGGAGCCGCGCGAAACCGTTTTCAGGCAAAACATCTTAACCGGGGCGGTGCTGCGGGGTATATCGCAAAATACATCTCAAAAAACATCGATGGCTATGCACTGGATGGTCAGCTCGATAATGATACCGGCAGGCCGCTGAAAGATACTGCTGCGGCTGTTACCGCATGGGCGTCAACGTGGCGAATTCCGCAATTTAAAACGATTGGCCTGCCGACAATGGGGGCTTACCGTGAACTACGCAAATTGCCTCGCGGCGTCAGTATTGCTGATGAGTTTGACGAACGCGTCGAGGCTGCTCGCGCTGCCGCAGACAGTGGTGATTTTGCGTTGTATATCAGCGCGCAGGGTGGGGCAAATGTCCCGCGCGATTGTCAGACTGTCAGGGTTGCCCGTAGCCCGTCGGATGACGTTAACGAGTACGAGGAAGAAGTCGAGAGAGTGGTCGGCATTTACGCGCCGCATCTCGGCGCGCGTCATATTCATATCACCAGAACGACGGACTGGCGCATTGTGCCGAAAGTTCCGGTCGTTGAGCCTTTGACTTTAAAAAGCGGCATCGCCGCGCCTCGGAGTCCTGTCAATAACTGTGGAAAGCTCACCAGCGGTGATACTTCGTTACCGGCTCACACGCCTTCTGAGCACGCCGCAGCAGTGCTTAATCTGGTTGATGACGGTGTTATCGAATGGAATGACCCGGAGGTCGTGAGGGCGCTCAGGGGCGCATTAAAACACGGGCTGAGAACACCAAATCGTCAGCAGAGAAACGGAAGCCCGTTAAAACAGTATGAAATGGCACCATCGGCCAGACTGACCCGGTCGGAACGAATGCAAATTACCCGTATCCGCGTTGACCTCGCTCAGAACGGTATCAGGCCGCAGCGATGGGAGCTTGAGGCGCTGGCGCGTGGGGCGACCGTAAATTATGACGGGAAACATTTTACTTATCAGGTCGCTGATGAGTGGCCGGGATTCTCAACAGTATTAGAGTCAAACTCAGTGAAGCGTTAACTCAATCAATAGGAGTTTATAAGTTAGGCCTCGAGATTTTGTAGAAAGGGATGTATACTGAGCATCGTATAGATTTGGAGTGAATGATGACTGTAAAGGTGATAGACCTTTTTTGTGGTGCTGGCGGATTAACTCATGGTTTACAGCTTGCGGGGCTTGATGTCGTTGCAGGCATAGACCTTGAGGGGGAATGTCGGTTTCCCTATGAAAGAAACAATAAATCTAAGTTTATTGAGCAAGATATCGCTAAAGTAACAAAAGAGGAACTGCTGAGGCTTTATGGTGATGCGTCTGTAAAAGTATTGGCAGGATGCGCACCTTGCCAACCTTTTTCAAAATATACTCAAGGAAAAGATAAGGCTGATGATAAAAAATGGCCTCTTCTTTATGAGTTCGAACGTTTAATTCGCGAAGTATCTCCAGAAATCGTAACAATGGAGAACGTTCCTGATGTAACTAAACATAAAGTTTATAATGATTTTTATAATTCATTGTTAAAGTTGGGCTATTATGTTTGGGCGTCGAAGGTTGATTGTGTCGAATATGGAATCCCACAAAACCGTTCCCGTCATGTATTGTTGGCTTCAAAATTGGGGGCGATTGAGTTAGTAAAACGTGACGATGTTATTTTGAAAACAGTTAGAGATGCAATAGGAAATCTTCCTCCGTTAGAAGATGGCCAAACAGATCCAAATGATATATTACATAGAGCCAGTAAATTAAATCCGATTAATAAAAAAAGAATTATACACTCTGTTCCTGGTGGTACATGGAAGGACTGGCCGAAGGAGCTGATTGCTGCTTGTCATATGAAATCTAGCGGTAAAGGATATGCTAGTGTATATGGGCGCATGTCTTGGGATAAGCCGAGTCCAACAATTACAACTCTTTGTTATGGTTTCGGAAATGGACGTTTTGGACATCCAGAACAGCATAGAGCGATTTCTCTTAGAGAGGCTGCTTTATTGCAAACTTTTCCGATGGATTATATCTTTGTAGAAGACAAAGACAAGTTTGTTATAAGAAGTATTGGGAAAATGATAGGTAATGCTGTTCCTGTGGAACTAGGAAAAGCAATTGGGCAATCAATCAAGAACCATTTAGAATGATAAAATGGCCTGCTTTGCAGGCCTTATTACTATTGTTCTAAATATTCATTATTATTTATATAGTGCTCTATATTATTCGCGATTGCATCAAGATAGGCGATTACTTCTAATGAAATATTCTCTAAGTCCTGATATGAAACATTTTTTCCAATCTCAGCAAATGATACATTGCCATGAGATAAATCATTACGATGTTGTTTGACAGTGGCTAATTTTTCACCATGTTTAGTGTGAGTGTAATCAGAATATGTTGAAAAACCATATATTTTCGATTTTTCTTTGATTTCCTCTCTATCAATATTTCCTGAGAATATTTTCTTTTTGTTGAAAGTGCCATAAGATATACCGCAAGATATACCTTTAGTAAGACGGTTAACTAAACTTTCAATATTTACAGATTCATTTTTTAATCTTTTTAATATTTCTGACCTGATATTTTTCCTGAGTTTGTCAAATTCTACGTTTCTATCATAAATAGTCTCATGAATAAGGCAGATAGCTTCTCTCATTGTTGATTCAATGAGGTTATATAATAGAATATATACTGCCCCCTTTAGAGTTTTTCGTGATTGAGCAGTAATGGAGAACTTATGTTCTTTATCATCAGATGATATCAGTTCTGCACCGGCATACTCAATAAATTTCAAAAGATCTAAATAGGCCAAGATCTCTCCTGACCTTTCGTCAAAATCCTCACGAAAACGATCCATGTTAATCCTCTAATAATTTATCCCGAACATATTCAATTCGTTCAATTACCTTCACGCGACTATTAGCTCCGTCTGAAGTGGTCAATCGTTTGAATTCTTCTGAGCTTAGCCAATCCAAGTTCTTGGGAACAAGGTCAGGGATTTCACGTAATGCAAGTGCTGCGCCAACAGCGAGAGATTCGAATCTAACTCGAGGTGTAGATTTTGCAGTAATAGTTTTCTTGAATCCTGCTGGGAAATAGTTATCAACAAAAGATAGAACATTAGCAAACTCTTGTTTCATTGAGTTTTGTTTAGTTTCGTCTATATCTCGATTTTCTAACATATAGTCATTTAGAAAATCCCGTACGGAATGATCAAAGTTCTTGTACTTATCTAAGTAGGCAAAGAATCTTAATGTAAATTCTAACCGTTCATCTCGTTTTTCTTTAGTCTGAGATAAAGGTGCTAATTCTTTAAATTTAGGTATTGTTGAGCATGGCTTAATAACCTGTGTATATAAATTTGTTGAACCAAGTTCTGATCCTTTACGGACTTCCATATCTTTCAATATATCGCTGCCAGAGTTAATACGTTCAAAAAGATCTCTACGGGTTTCTTCATTGCATTTAGAACTCAATTCTATAACGCGGACAGGAATTCTCATGAAACGACGTTGACGTGATAATGGTAAATCTTGGAATTTGAAACCATTAAGGGCGTCTAAAGATTTCAGATCTTGTAAAACTAATTCATTTTGGATAAAAGCGTGTATAGTCCTAACTCGCTGTGAGCCATCAACAATCTCAATTCGCCCATCTAAATCGGGATCTTCGGAGAGAACATCTGCTGTAAATATATATGGTATAGGAAAACCCAAAATCAAAGACTCTATCAATCTTGATTGTCTTTTTTCACTCCAAACAAAATCCCTTTGATAATCAGGAACAAAGAGTTCGTTAGTATCATCCTCTAATCCGCTATGATACTTATTAACTAATAACTCAACGGTAAATTCTTTGGTCTCAAAATCCACATCCTTTTGCTCAGCACGAATTTGCTCTTCAGCGTTTTGCTTTATCACCTCTAGCTGAGCAAGCAACTCTGCTCTTTTCTTGGCATTATCTTCATTTTCTAGTTGAGATTTTAAATCAATAATGTCCATGTCTAGCTCCCTTAACAAGTGTTAAAAATTGAAGCGGATAGCATACCGCATAGATCATGAAAAATGCCATCATGTGCATGGATTTGCATGCGTCAGAAGTCGCTTTTATTGTTAGTTATCACTAGCGATGGTGTGCTCTTGGAGTGTTCATGCAACTGCATTAAAAACGCCCCATGAAGCGGGCGGGCGAGGCGGGGAAAGCACTGCGCGCTGGCGGTGGTGCTGATTTTATTTTTTCAGCGTCTGAGCGCGTCGTGAAGGTGTTTACTTGGCCTGCTGGGGCGTTGGTGTGTCTGCGGGGTGTTTTGTGCGGTGGTGAGCGTGTGAGGGCGTGATGACGTGCTGTAAAAAAGCCGCCCGCAGGCGGCGATGTTCAGCCGTTGTCAGTGTCCAGTGAGTAGTTTTTAAAGCGGATGACCTCCTGACCGAGCCAGCCGTTTATCTCGCGGATCCTGTCCTGTAACGGGATAAGCTCATTGCGGACAAAGACCTTTGCCACTTTCTCAATATCACCCAGCGACCCGACGTTCTCCGGCTTGCCCCCCATCAACTGAAAGGGGATGCGGTGTGCGTCCAGCAGGTCAGCGGCGCTGGCTTTTTTGATATTAAAAAAATCGTCCTTCGTCGCCACTTCACTGAGCGGGATAATTTTAATGCCGTCGGCTTTCCCCTGCGGGGCATAGAGAAACAGATTTTTAAAGTTATTGCGGCCTTTCGACTTAACCATGTTTTCGCGAAGCATTTCGATATCGTTGCGATCCTGCACGGCATCGGTGACGTACATGATGTATCCGGCATGTGCGCCATTTTCGTAATACTTTCGGCGGAACAGCGTGGCCGACTCATTCAGCCAGGCAGAATTAAGGGCGCTGAGATATTCCGGCAGGCCGTACAACTCCTGATTAATATCCGGCTCCAGCAGGTGAAACACGGAGCCGGGCGCGAAGGCTGTCGGTTCGTTGAAGGACGGCACCCACCAGTAAACATCCTCTTCCACCCCACGGCGGGTATATTTTGCCGGTGAGGTTTCCAGTCTGATGACCTTACCGGTGGTGCTGTAACGCTTTTCCAGAAACGCATTACCGAACACCAGAAAATCCAGCACAAAGCGGCTGAAATCCTGTTGTGAAAGCCACGGATGCGGGATAAATGTCGAGGCCAGAATATTGCGTTTGACGTAAATCGGTGAGCTGTGATGCACGGCAGCACGCAGGCTTTTTGCCAGACCGGTAAAGCTGACCGGCGGCTCATACCATCTGCCGTTAC
Source organism: Salmonella sp. 2020_1395 (assembly GCF_043848115.1). Lineage (NCBI taxonomy): Bacteria > Pseudomonadati > Pseudomonadota > Gammaproteobacteria > Enterobacterales > Enterobacteriaceae > Salmonella > Salmonella sp. 2020_1395. Next base: position 87,023 of record NZ_JBCMFH010000015.1, read on the forward strand.
TGATGCACTCGACGTAATCCAGAATGTCACGGCGGTCGAGTACCGGCACCGGCTCACCAAAGGTGAATGCCTCCATTTTCGGGGCGCTGGCGGTCATTGTTTTCACCGCTGGCTGCGGTGTTTTCCCTTTTTTCTTGCTCATCAGTAAAACTCCAGAATGGTGGATGTCAGCGGGGTGCTGATACCGGCGGTGAGTGGCTCATTTAACAGGGCATGCATGGTCGCCCAGGCGAGGTCGGCGTGGCTGGCTTCCTCGCTGCGGCTGGCCTCATAGGTGGCGCTGCGTCCGCTGCTGGTCATGGTCTTGCGGATAGCCATAAACGAGCTGGTGATGTCGGTGGCGCTGACGTCATATTCCAGACAGCCACGGCGGATGACGTCTTTTGCCTTGAGCACCATTGCGGTTTTCATTTCCGGCGTGTAGCGGATGTCGCGCGCGGCGGGATAGAACGAGCGCACGAGCTGGAACACGCCGACACCGAGGCCGGTGGCATCAATACCGATGTATTCGACGTTGTATTTTTCGGTGAGTTTGCGGATGGATTCCGCCTGGGTGGCAAAGTCCATGCCTTTCCACTGGTGACGCTCAAGTATTCTGAATTTGCCACCGGCCACCACCGGCGGTGCCAGTACCACGCATCCGGCGCTGTCGCCACGGTGTGACGGGTCGTAACCAATCCATACCGGACGTGAGCCGAACGGATTGGCGGCAAACGGCGCATAGTCTTCCCATTCTTCCAGCGTGTCGACCATGCAGCGTTGCAGCTCCTCGAACGGGAACACCGACGCCTTGTCGTCAACAAATTCACACATGAACAGGTTTTTAAAATCGTCGGCGCTGTTTTCGCGTTTGAGCTGTTCAATGTCGAACAGCGTGCAGCCGCCTTTCAGGGCGTCCTCAATGGTGACAATCTGCCGCCACTGACCGTCCGCACAGAGAAGCCCTCCGGCAAGGGCGTTATGACTGACGTCGATCTCCACGCGTTCAGCGGCGCTGGCGCGTCCCCGGTTGAACAGTTCACCCGACCAGAACGGGTAGGCGTCGTGCGCCAGCGTGGACGGGGTGGAGAAATAGGTCGAGCGCAGGTGACTCTGTGAGGCCATACCTGATGCCACCTTACGCAGTACCTGAAAATTCGGGATCCAGAAAATCTCGTCGACGTACAGGTCGCCGTTATGGCTCTGCGCGGTGTTGGAGTTGGTGCCGAGAAAAATCAGTTTTGCGCCGTTATTGCCCAGGACAATCGGGTCACCGGTCAGGTCAACGTCAACCAGCCGGGCAAAGGCGATGATGTATTCGCGGAATACATACGCCTGCGTTTTACTGGCCGACAGAAAAATCTGGTTATGACCGGTTTTCAGGGCACGCAGCAGCGCCTCGCGGGAAAAATAAAACGTCGCGCCAATCTGGCGGGATTTCAGGATATCGCGGATGCGGTGCTCAAGCCCGGCGCGATACCAGTGCAACTGATAGTCGAAAGACTGCTCAAAGAAAATCTGCTCCAGCTTTTCGATGGCCTCGTCACTGAAAAAATTCTTTTTCGGTTTGCGACGCCCGCCTTTGTTGCGGTTAGCGACGTTCGGATTAAGGTCTGCCTCGTTGCCGGTCTGACTGTAACGGTTTACCCGTGCCAGTCGTTCAATCTGGCGTCCCAGAAGGTCAATTTCCTTGAAGTCACCGCCGGTTTTCTGCGGTTTGATGATGAGCTGGGTCAGCCGCGCTTCCAGGCTCATTTCGACACGGCTGATGGGGGCAACGCTGTCCCAGCCGTCGCGCTGTTTCCAGCTCTGCACCGTCGGGCGTTTCATCTGCAACATGGCGGCAATCTGCGGCACGGAAAACCCCTGCCAGTACAGCAGCGCCGCCTGACGACGCGGGTCGTGTAAAAGAGTGGTGTCTGTGGTGATGGTCATGAATACCTCGCCGTGATGAATACACGGCAAGGCTACTGAGTCGCGCCCCGCGATTCGCTAAGGTGCTGTTGTGTCAGTGATAAGCCATCCGGGACTGATGGCGGAGGATGCGCATCGTCGGGAAACTGATGCCGACATGTGACTCCTCTAATCACTATTCAGGACTCCTGACAATGGCAAAAAAAGCATCAAAATTCTTTCGTATCGGCGTTGAGGGTGACACCTGTGACGGGCGTGTCATCAGTGCGCAGGATATTCAGGAAATGGCCGAAACCTTTGACCCGCGAGTCTATGGTTGCCGCATTAACCTGGAACATCTGCGCGGCATCCTGCCTGACGGTATTTTTAAGCGTTATGGCGATGTGGTCGAACTGAAGGCCGAAAAGATTGACGATGATTCGGCGCTGAAAGGCAAATGGGCGCTGTTTGCGAAAATCACCCCGACCGATGACCTTATCGCGATGAACAAGGCCGCGCAGAAGGTCTATACCTCAATGGAAATTCAGCCGAACTTTGCCAATACAGGCAAATGTTATCTGGTGGGTCTGGCCGTCACCGATGACCCGGCAAGCCTCGGCACGGAATACCTGGAATTCTGCCGCACGGCAAAACACAACCCCCTGAACCGCTTCAAATTAAGCCCTGAAAACCTGATTTCAGTGGCAACGCCTGTTGAGCTGGAATTTGAAGACCTGCCTGAAACCGTGTTCACCGCCCTGACCGAAAAGGTGAAATCCATTTTTGGCCGCAAACAGGCCAGCGATGACGCCCGTCTGAATGACGTGCATGAAGCGGTGACCGCTGTTGCTGAACATGTGCAGGAAAAACTGAGCGCCACTGAGCAGCGCCTTGCTGAGATGGAAACCGCCTTTTCCGCACTTAAGCAGGATGTGACTGACAGGGCGGATGAAACCAGTCAGGCATTCACCCGCCTGAAAAACAGTCTCGACCACACCGAAAGTCTGACCCAGCAGCGCCGCAGTAAAGCCACCGGCGGTGGCGGTGACGCCCTGATGACGAACTGCTGACCGGCGTCAGTCAGTCCGGGAAAACCTTCACGATTAACCCTTAATTTCAGGAAAAACTATGCGCCAGGAAACCCGCTTTAAATTTAATGCCTACCTGTCCCGTGTTGCCGAACTGAACGGCATCGACGCCGGTGATGTGTCGAAAAAATTCACCGTTGAACCGTCGGTCACCCAGACCCTGATGAACACCATGCAGGAGTCCTCTGACTTTCTGACCCGCATCAACATTGTGCCGGTCAGCGAAATGAAAGGGGAAAAAATTGGTATCGGTGTCACCGGCTCCATCGCCAGCACCACCGACACCGCCGGTGGCACCGAGCGTCAGCCGAAGGACTTCTCGAAGCTGGCGTCCAACAAGTACGAATGCGACCAGGTTAACTTCGATTTTTATATCCGCTACAAAACGCTGGACCTGTGGGCGCGTTATCAGGATTTCCAGCTCCGTATCCGTAACGCCATTATCAAACGCCAGTCCCTTGATTTCATCATGGCCGGTTTTAACGGCGTGAAGCGTGCCGAAACCTCTGACCGCAACAGTAATCCGATGCTGCAGGATGTGGCGGTCGGCTGGCTGCAGAAATACCGCAATGAAGCCCCGGCGCGCGTGATGAGCAAGGTCACTGACGAGGAAGGTCACACGACCTCTGAGGTCATCCGCGTGGGTAAGGGCGGTGATTATGCCAGCCTTGATGCACTGGTGATGGATGCGACCAACAATCTGATCGAACCGTGGTATCAGGAAGACCCTGACCTTGTGGTGATAGTGGGACGTCAGTTACTGGCGGACAAGTATTTCCCCATCGTTAACAAGGAGCAGGACAACAGCGAAATGCTGGCCGCTGACGTCATCATCAGCCAGAAACGCATCGGTAACCTGCCAGCGGTACGCGTCCCGTACTTCCCGGCGGATGCGATGCTCATCACGAAGCTGGAAAACCTGTCCATCTACTACATGGATGACAGCCATCGCCGCGTGATTGAGGAAAACCCGAAACTCGACCGCGTGGAGAACTACGAGTCAATGAACATTGATTACGTGGTGGAAGACTACGCCGCCGGTTGTCTGGTGGAAAAAATTAAGGTCGGTGATTTCTCCACACTGGCTAAAGCGACCGCAGAGCCGGGAGCGTAACCGATGACGAGTCCCGCACAGCGCCACATGATGCGGGTCTCGGCAGCGATGACCGCGCAGCGGGAAGCCGCCCCGCTGCGACATGCAACTGTCTATGAGCAGATGCTGGTTAAGCTCGCCGCAGACCAGCGCACACTGAAAGCGATTTATTCAAAAGAGCTGAAGGCCGCGAAAAAACGCGAACTGCTGCCGTTCTGGTTGCCGTGGGTGAACGGCGTGCTGGAGCAGGGCAAAGGTGCACAGGATGACATTCTGATGACGGTCATGCTGTGGCGTCTGGATACCGGCGATATTGCCGGTGCGCTGGAGATTGCCCGTTATGCCCTGAAGTACGGTCTGACCATGCCGGGTAAACACCGCCGTACCCCGCCGTACATGTTCACCGAGGAGGTAGCGCTTGCGGCCATGCGCGCTCACGCTGCCGGTGAGTCTGTGGATACCCGCCTGCTGACGGACACCCTTGAACTGACCGCCACGGCTGACATGCCTGATGAAGTGCGCGCAAAGCTGCACAAAATCACCGGTCTGTTTCTGCGTGACGGTGGTGATGCCGCCGGTGCGCTGGCTCACCTGCAACGTGCGACACAGCTCGACTGTCAGGCAGGCGTCAAAAAAGAGATTGAACGACTGGAGCGGGAGCTGAAACCGAAGCCGGAGCCGCAGCCCAAAGCGGCCACCCGCGCCCCGCGTAAGACCCGGAGCGTGACACCGGCAAAACGTGGACGCCCGAAAAAGAAAGCCAGTTAACAACCGAATGCGCCCCGCGCCAGGGCGGCACGCCGGTCAGTGTGGGTGAATCACCTGACGCTGTACCGGCGTCCACCGCCCGACTTTTCTGAGGTAGTCATGATGACGCTGATTATTCCGCGAAAGGAGGCTCCCGTGTCCGGTGAGGGTACGGTGGTCATCCCGCAACCGGCAGGCGACGAGCCGGTGATTAAAAACACGTTCTTTTTTCCCGATATCGACCCGAAGCGCGTCCGGGAACGTATGCGCCTTGAGCAGACCGTCGCCCCCGCCCGTCTGCGTGAGGCCATCAAGTCAGGCATGGCGGAAACAAATGCGGAGCTGTACGAGTACCGCGAACAGAAAATTGCCGCCGGTTTTACGCGTCTGGCGGACGTCCCGGCGGACGACATCGACGGTGAAAGCATCAAAGTTTTTTACTACGAGCGCGCCGTGTGTGCGATGGCGACCGCGTCGCTTTATGAGCGTTACCGCGGCGTGGATGCCAGTTCGAAAGGCGACAAGAAGGCTGACAGCATTGACAGCACCATTGATGAACTGTGGCGGGATATGCGCTGGGCGGTGGCGCGTATCCAGGACAAGCCGCGCTGCATCGTGAGTCAAATCTGATGAAGACCTTTGCGCTACAGGGCGACACGCTCGACGCCATCTGTGTCCGGTATTACGGGCGCACTGAGGGCGTGGTTGAGACCGTGCTCGCCGCAAATCCGGGACTGGCTGAACTGGGTGCGGTGCTGCCGCATGGCACCGCCGTCGAACTGCCCGACGTTCAGACCGCGCCCGTGGCTGAAACTGTCAATCTGTGGGAGTAACGCATGACAGCAGAAGAAAAAAGCGTCCTGTCGCTTTTCATGATTGGGGTGCTGATTGTTGTCGGCAAGGTGCTTGCCGGTGGTGAACCCATCACCCCGCGTCTGTTTATCGGGCGCATGTTGCTCGGTGGTTTTGTCTCGATGGTTGCCGGTGTTGTTCTGGTGCAGTTTCCTGACCTGTCACTGCCTGCGGTGTGCGGTATCGGCTCCATGCTGGGTATCGCCGGTTATCAGGTGATTGAGATTGCCATTCAGCGCCGTTTTAAGGGCAGGGGGAAACCGTAATGCCGGTAATTAACACGCATCAGAATATCGCGGCCTTTCTCGACATGCTGGCCGTGTCCGAAGGGACGGCGAATCATCCGCTGACGAAAAACCGGGGCTATGACGTGATAGTCACCGGACTGGACGGGAAGCCGGAAATTTTCACTGACTACAGTGACCACCCGTTCGCGCATGGCCGACCGGCGAAGGTGTTTAACCGTCGCGGTGAAAAATCCACGGCCTCCGGTCGCTATCAGCAGCTTTACCTGTTCTGGCCGCACTACCGCAAACAGCTTGCCCTGCCGGATTTCAGTCCGTTGTCACAGGACAGGCTCGCCATTCAGTTGATCCGCGAACGCGGTGCACTGGATGACATCCGGGCGGGACGCATTGAGCGCGCCATTTCACGCTGTCGCAATATCTGGGCGTCCCTGCCGGGTGCCGGTTACGGTCAGCGTGAGCATTCACTGGAAAAACTGGTCACCGTCTGGCGTACCGCTGGCGGTGTACCGGCTTAAACGGAGTAAACACCATGAAGAAATTATCCCTTTCACTGATGCTGAATGTGTCGCTGACGCTGATGCTGGCACTGTCCCTGATTTACCCGCAGAGCGTGGCCGTCAGTTTTGTCGCCGCCTGGGCGATTCTGGCGACGGTTATCTGTGTGGTTGCCGGTGGTGTCGGCGTGTATGCCACGGAGTATGTACTGGAACTCTACGGGCGGGAGCAGCCACCGGAATCGCTGGCCGTGAAGATTGTCTCGTCGCTGTTTTTGCAGCCGGTGCCGTGGCGCAGACGGGCGACGGCTCTGGTGGTGATGGTGGCGACGTTTGTCTCGCTGATTGCTGCCGGGTGGATTTTTACCGCGCTGATTTATCTCATGGCGTCGCTGTTCTTCCGGTTGGTACGTACGGCCTGCCGTCAGCGTTTTGAGGGGCGGGAACCATGTCAAAGCTGATGACTGTGCTGGTTGTGTTGTTATCGCTGGCGGTGGCGGGGCTGTTTCTGGCGAAGCATGAAAACGCCAGCCTGCGCGCCTCGCTGGACAGGGCGAATAACGTCGCCAGTGAACAGCAGGCGACCATCACCATGCTGAAAAATCAGCTTCATGTTGCCATCACCAGGGCAGACAAAAACGAGCTGGCGCAGGTGGCACTGCGTCAGGAACTGGAAAACGCCGCGAAGCGTGAAGCACAGCGCGAGAAAACCATCACGAGGTTACTGAATGAAAACGAGGATTTTCGCCGCTGGTATGGCGCTGACCTGCCTGATGCTGTGCGCCGGTTGCACCAGCGTCCGGCCTGCACCGACGCCAGTGATTGTCGCCAACGCCTGCCCGAAAGTGAGTCTTTGCCCGATGCCGGGCAGTGACCCGCAGACGAACGGCGATTTAAGTGCCGATATCCGGCAGCTTGAGAACGCGCTGGCACGCTGTGCCAGCCAGGTAAAAATGATTAAACACTGTCAGGACGAAAACGATGCTCAAACCCGACAGCCTGCGCAGGGCGCTGACTGATGCCGTCACGGTGCTGAAAACCAGTCCCGAGATGCTGCGGATATTCGTGGATAACGGGAGTATTGCCTCCACACTGGCGGCGTCGTTGTCATTTGAAAAGCGTTACACGCTCAATGTCATTGTGACCGACTTTACCGGTGATTTTGACCTGCTCATCGTGCCGGTGCTGGCGTGGCTGCGGGAAAATCAGCCCGACATCATGACCACCGACGAAGGCCAGAAAAAGGGCTTCACGTTTTATGCAGACATCAACAATGACAGCAGCTTTGATATCAGCATCAGCCTGATGCTGACCGAGCGCACGCTGGTCAGTGAGGTGGACGGCGCGCTGCATGTGAAGAATATCCCGGAACCTTCGCCGCCGGAGCCGGTCACCCGCCCGATGGAGCTGTATATCAATGGCGAACTGGTGAGCAAGTGGGATGAATGAGTTTAAGCGTTTTGAAGACCGGCTGACCGGACTGATTGAGTCGCTGTCACCGTCAGGGCGTCGGCGACTGAGTGCCGAACTGGCGAAACGTCTGCGGCAGAGTCAGCAGCGTCGGGTGATGGCTCAGAAAGCCCCGGACGGCACACCCTACGCGCCACGCCAGCAGCAGAGCGCCAGAAAAAAGACTGGTCGTGTTAAGCGAAAAATGTTTGCGAAACTTATCACCAGTCGTTTTTTGCATATCCGCGCCAGCCCGGAACAGGCATCAATGGAGTTTTACGGCGGGAAGTCACCGAAAATCGCCAGTGTGCATCAGTTCGGTCTGTCGGAAGAAACCCGGAAAGACGGTAAGAAAATTGATTATCCGGCGCGTCCTCTGCTCGGCTTTACCGGTGAGGATGTGCAGATGATTGAAGAGATTATCCTGGCTCACCTCGACCGTTAGTTGTGCCATTCCCGACACCTCATCGTCACATTGCCGCCGGTATGACCCGGCGGCATCCTTCCCGTTATGAACACTCTCGCAAATATTCAGGAACTCGCGCGCGCACTGCGCAACATGATACGCACCGGCATTATCGTCGAAACCGACCTTAACGCCGGTCGCTGCCGTGTGCAGACCGGCGGCATGTGCACCGACTGGCTTCAGTGGCTGACCTGTCGTGCCGGGCGTTCGCGCACATGGTGGGCACCTTCCGTGGGGGAGCAGGTGCTGATTCTGGCCGTGGGCGGTGAACTTGACACGGCGTTTGTTCTGCCGGGGATTTATTCCGGCGATAACCCCGCGCCGTCTGCGTCGGCGGATGCCCTGCATATCCGTTTCCCTGACGGGGCGGTGATTGAATATGAACCCGAAACCAGTGCACTCACGGTAAGCGGAATTAAAACGGCCAGCGTGACGGCTTCTGATTCTGTTACTGCCACGGTACCGGTGGTCACGGTGAAAGCGTCAACCCGTGTCACTCTGGACACACCGGAAGTGGTCTGCACTAACAAACTGACTACCGGCACGCTGGAAGTGCAGAAGGGCGGGACGATGCGCGGCAACATTGAACACACCGGCGGTGAACTCTCATCAAACGGTAAGGTACTGCATACCCACAAACACCCCGGCGACAGCGGCGGCACAACCGGGAGTCCTTTATGACAGCGCGTTATCTCGGAATGAATCGCAGTGATGGCCTGACGGTCACTGACCTTGAGCATATCAGCCAGAGTATCGGCGATATCCTGCGCACACCGGTCGGCTCACGGGTGATGCGTCGTGATTACGGCTCGTTGCTGGCGTCAATGATTGACCAGCCGCAGACTCCGGCGCTTGAGTTGCAGATTAAGGTCGCCTGTTACATGGCAGTGCTGAAATGGGAACCCCGCGTCACCCTGTCATCCGTCACCACGGCGCGCAGTTTTGACGGGCGAATGACGGTCACGTTAACCGGTCAGCACAACGACACCGGCCAGCCACTTTCGTTAACCATCCCTGTGAGTTGAAACCATGCCGATTATCGACCTGAACCAGCTACCCGCACCGGATGTGGTCGAGGAGCTGGACTTTGAAACCATTCTCGCCGAACGCAAGGCGACACTGATTTCCCTTTACCCGGAAGACCAGCAGGAGGCGGTCGCCCGTACCCTGACGCTGGAATCTGAGCCTCTCGTCAAACTGCTGGAGGAAAATGCTTATCGTGAGCTTATCTGGCGTCAGCGTGTGAATGAGGCCGCACGGGCTGTGATGCTGGCCTGTGCAGCCGGTAATGACCTTGATGTGATTGGTGCCAATTACAACACCACGCGCCTGATTATCACTCCGGCAGATGATTCGACTATCCCGCCGACACCGGCAGTGATGGAATCTGACACCGATTATCGTCTGCGTATTCAGCAGGCGTTTGAAGGTTTAAGCGTCGCCGGGTCGGTGGGTGCCTATCAGTATCATGGCCGCAGTGCCGACGGGCGTGTCGCGGATATCTCTGTCACCAGTCCGTCTCCGGCCTGCGTCACTATCTCTGTGCTGTCACGTGAAAATAACGGTGTCGCATCCGAAGACCTGCTGGCCGTGGTGCGTAACGCCCTTAATGGCGAGGACGTCAGGCCGGTGGCTGACCGTGTGACCGTGCAGTCTGCCGCCATCGTTGAATACCAGATAAACGCCACGCTGTATCTTTACCCTGGTCCAGAAAGCGAACCCATCCGCGCCGCCGCCGTGAAAAAACTGGAAGCGTATATCACGGCACAGCACCGGCTGGGGCGCGATATCCGTCTGTCTGCCATTTATGCCGCTTTGCATGTGGAAGGCGTGCAGCGTGTCGAACTGGCTGCACCGCTGGCCGACATCGTGCTCAACAATACGCAGGCGTCTTTCTGTACTGAATACCGCGTCGTGACCGGAGGCTCGGATGAGTGATTCGCGCCTGCTGCCAACCGGCTCATCGCCGCTTGAAGTTGCCGCCGCAAAAGCCTGTGCGGAAATTGAAAAAACGCCGGTCAGTATTCGTGAGCTGTGGAACCCGGACACCTGCCCGGCAAATCTGCTGCCGTGGCTGGCGTGGTCATTTTCGGTTGACCGCTGGGATGATAAGTGGCCGGAAGCGACAAAACGCGCTGTTATCCGCGATGCGTATTTCATTCACTGCCATAAGGGCACTATAGGCGCAATCCGGCGTGTGGTGGAGCCGCTCGGCTATCTGATTGAGGTGAGGGAGTGGTGGCAGCTCAACGAGGAGCCGGGGACGTTCCGTATCGTTGTTGGCGTGCTTGAGCAGGGTATTACCGAGGAAATGTATCAGGAGCTGGAGCGCCTCGTTGCTGATGCAAAACCGGCAAGCCGCCATCTGACGGGACTGGCTATCAGTTTAAGTACAACCGGCAACATTTTTGCCGGTGCGGGATGCTATCACGGCGACGCCCTGACGGTTTATCCCTACACCCCGGAGGCCATTATTGTCGGAGGGGATTATTTCCCGGCCTCGGCCATTCATTTAATTGATAACCTGAGAGTAAACGCATGACAGTGAAATACTACGCCATTCTGACTAATCAGGGCGCAGCACGGCTGGCTAACGCGACGATGCTCGGCAGTAAGCTGAATCTGACGCAAATGGCCGTTGGTGATGCGAATGGTGTCTTGCCGACACCAGACCCGGCACAGACAAAACTGATTAACCAGAAACGCATCGCGCCGCTGAATCTTCTGAGTGTTGACCCGAACAACCAGAGCCAGATTATTGCGGAGCAAATCATCCCTGAGAACGAGGGCGGATTCTGGATCCGTGAGATTGGGCTTTATGATGATGAAGGCGTACTCATTGCGGTGGCGAACTGCCCGGAAACGTACAAACCGCAGTTGCAGGAAGGCAGTGGTCGTACCCAGACTATCCGCATGATTCTGGTTGTCACGAATACCGAAGCTATCACGCTGAAAATCGACCCGTCGGTGGTACTGGCGACCCGTAAATACGTGGATGATGAAGTCCTGGAATTAAGGCTGTATGTGGATGACCAGATGAGCAAACACATTGCCGCACAGGACCCTCATACCCAGTATGCGCAGAAACATAATCCGACATTTACCGGAGAACCAAAAGCGCCGACGCCTGCCGCAGGAAATAACACCACGCGGATTGCGACCACTGAGTTTGTTCAGGCTGCTATTACCGCTCTGATTAACGGCGCGCCAGCCACGCTGGACACACTGAAAGAAATTGCCGCGGCCATTAACAATGACCCGAAATTCAGCACCACCATTAACAATGCGCTGGCAGGTAAACAACCGCTGGACAATACGCTGACTCATTTGAGTGGAAAGGATGTTGCCGGTCTTCTCGCATACCTTGGTTTAGGCGAAACGATAAATCTGGCTGCGGGCGCAGTCCAGAAAACTGGCGATGAGATGAACGGGAAGTTAACCCTGCCACAGACATCTTCCTTCGGCGTGAATACTAATAACACACTGGGCGG
>NZ_JBCMFH010000016.1:0-95230 GCF_043848115.1 Salmonella sp. 2020_1395
CGTGAAAGGTGAAACGGGAGGCTTAAGCTACATCGGAAGCTCAGAGTCTTCAGGCCGGATACAAGCTTCTCCCGTTTCAGATAGCTGACAGCTAATCAGCTATCTGTTCAGGATACAAGGCCGGATAGGGTGCTTGCACCGCCATCCGGCAAAATACACATCGCGTTGCGAGCCGCCTTCCAGAACCGGTAAAAAAGGTACTTCCCGCCCCTGAAATGTGACACAATAGTGGCTGTTTATACAGTACTTCAGGTTTTCTCATGGCTTTGACCGCTGCGCTGAAAGCGCAAATCGCCGCCTGGTATAAGGCGCTTCAGGACCAGATTCCCGACTTTATTCCCCGTGCGCCGCAGCGGCAGATGATTGCTGACGTCGCCAGAACGCTGGCCGGGGAAGAAGGGAGACATCTGGCTATTGAAGCGCCGACCGGCGTCGGGAAAACCCTCTCCTATCTTATTCCCGGTATCGCCATTGCCCGGGAAGAGCAAAAAACACTGGTGGTCAGTACCGCTAACGTGGCGTTACAGGATCAGATCTTTAGCAAAGATTTGCCGCTGCTACGAAAAATCATCCCCGATCTGCGCTTTACCGCCGCCTTTGGCCGCGGGCGTTACGTGTGTCCGCGAAACCTGGCGGCGCTCGCCAGTAGCGAGCCTACGCAGCAGGATCTGCTCGCCTTTCTTGATGACGAACTGACGCCTAACAACCAGGAAGAACAAAAGCGTTGCGCCAGGCTGAAAGGGGATCTTGACGGTTACAAATGGGATGGTCTACGGGATCATACCGACATTGCTATTGACGACGATCTGTGGCGGCGATTAAGTACCGATAAAGCCAGTTGTCTGAACCGCAACTGTCACTATTACCGCGAATGTCCATTCTTTGTCGCCCGACGTGAAATACAGGAAGCGGAAGTCGTGGTGGCGAATCACGCGCTGGTAATGGCGGCGATGGAAAGTGAAGCCGTACTGCCGGAACCAAAGCATCTGCTGTTGGTACTGGATGAAGGTCATCATCTGCCCGATGTCGCTCGCGATGCGCTGGAGATGAGCGCGGAAATTACCGCCTCCTGGTATCGCTTGCAACTGGACCTGTTCAGCAAACTGGTGGCGACCTGCATGGAGCAATTTCGCCCTAAAACCACGCCGCCGTTAGCGAACCCTGAGCGACTTAACGCCCATTGCGAGGAGGTATACGAACTGATCGCCTCGCTCAATGCCATTCTTAATCTGTATATGCCCGCAGCGCAGGAGGCGGAGCACCGTTTTGCAATGGGCGAGTTGCCTGATGAGGTCATGGAAATCTGCCAGCGACTGGCGAAGCTGACCGAGACGTTGCGTGGGCTGGCGGAGTCCTTTCTCAACGATCTCAGCGAAAAAACCGGGTCGCACGATATTGTGCGTTTGCATCGGGTGATTTTACAGATGAACCGGGCGCTGGGAATGTTCGAGGCGCAAAGTAAATTATGGCGGCTGGCTTCGATGGCGCAGTCTTCAGGCGCGCCGGTGTCCAAATGGGCGACGCGTGAAATACGCGAAGGGCAACTCCACGTCTGGTTCCATTGTGTCGGTATCCGCGTCAGCGAGCAGCTGGAAAGATTGTTATGGCGCAGCGTACCGCACATTATTGTCACCTCGGCGACACTGCGCTCGCTCAATAGCTTTTCGCGCCTGCAGGAAATGAGCGGCTTAAAAGAAAAAGCCGGCGACCGCTTTGTGGCGCTGGATTCGCCGTTTAATCATGTGGAACAGGGGAAACTGGTGATTCCTCAAATGCGCTACGAACCCACCATTGATAACGAAGAGCAGCATATTGCCGAAATGGCAGCCTATTTTCGTGAGCAACTGGAGAGCAAAAAACATCATGGTATGCTGGTACTGTTCGCCAGCGGGCGGGCGATGCAGCGTTTTCTGGAGCATGTCGCTGATGTACGCTTACTCCTCCTGGTCCAGGGCGACCAGCCGCGTTACCGGCTGGTGGAGCTACACCGTAAACGGGTGGAGAGCGGCGAACGCAGCGTGCTGGTTGGGCTTCAGTCTTTTGCCGAAGGGCTGGATCTTAAAGGCGAGCTGCTGACGCAGGTCCATATCCATAAAATTGCCTTCCCGCCGATCGACAGCCCGGTCGTGATCACCGAAGGCGAATGGCTAAAAAGCCTGAATCGTTATCCGTTTGAGGTACAAAGTTTACCAAGCGCGTCTTTTAATTTAATTCAGCAGGTAGGGCGATTGATCCGTAGCCATGCCTGTCGGGGAGAAGTGGTCATTTATGATAAGCGGTTGTTGACCAAAAACTACGGACAGCGTTTACTGAATGCCTTACCTGTTTTTCCGATAGAGCAGCCTGCCGTGCCAGACGTTATAGTAAAACCAAAAGCAAAACCTGCACGCCGCCGACGGCGTTAATGCTGTGAGCACACTTCAAGGAGCTTTCAATGGATTATCGCAAGATCATCAAAGAGATCGGGCGAGGTAAAAATCACGCCCGCGATCTGGATCTGGATACCGCGCGCGGTTTGTATACCCGAATGCTGAATGGCGACGTCCCCGACCTGGAAATGGGCAGTATATTGATGGCGCTGCGTATTAAAGGCGAAGGCGAAGCCGAAATGCTGGGCTTTTATGAGGCCATGCAGAATCATGCCATCAAACTGACACCGCCCGCAGATAGGCCGTTGCCGGTCGTTATTCCCAGCTATAACGGCGCGCGTAAACAGGCGAATTTAACGCCGTTGCTGGCTATCCTGCTGCATAAATTGGGCTTTCCAGTTGTAGTACACGGCGTCAGTGAAGATCCGACCCGCGTACTGACGGAAACAATATTTGAGCTGATGGGGATTGTGCCCACCCTACACGGCGGACAAGCGCAGGCCAAACTGGACGGGCGCCAGCCGGTGTTTATCCCGGTGAGCGCGCTCTGCCCGCCGCTGGAAAAACAGCTGGCGATGCGCTGGCGGATGGGCGTGCGCAACAGCGCGCATTCACTGGCCAAGCTGGCAACACCATTTGCTGAGGATGCCGCGCTGCGTTTATCAAGCGTTTCTCACCCTGAATATGTTCCGCGTGTGGCGACCTTTTTTAGCCGCATTGGCGGGCGGGCTTTGCTGATGCATGGTACCGAAGGCGAAGTCTATGCCAACCCGCAACGCTGTCCGCAAATCAGCCTGATTGATAGCTGTGGCGTGCAGGTACTGCATGAGCGTCAGAGCGACACGCACGACGAGCCGCTTTCACTGCCTGCGACTAAAGATCCTGAAATCACCGCGCGCTGGATTGAGCGCTGCCTTGCCGGCCACGAGCCGGTGCCGCAATCATTAAAAACGCAAATGGCCTGTTGTCTGGTTGCGACGGGAGAGGCGGCGACGTTAGAAGACGGGCTTGCGCGCGTCGAACAGGCTTTTAGCGAATAAAAAAAGCCCGTCCAGTGGCGGACGGGCAAATAAGGGTAACAAACAGGGTTAATGAGGGTTGGAGCAGTGGGTCTGTTGGCAAACAGACGAGGGTAATACCCGTCAGAATTCAAACAACAGCGATGTTACAGCCTGAAATCTGGCGGGCAGGTAAATTATTTATAAATCACCGCAGTGCCGCTCATTTTGTCATTACCTACGGCGGAGGTGATGTTATAAGCGCTTGCGCCAGCAGCGGCGGCTTTTTCAGCCAGTTTAGCTTCCAGGCCATCCAGCGTGGTGGCGCCATCGGCAGACACTACGCCGATTTTATGCAGGTTTTGCGTCTGAGACGCGCTAACCGGTTCTGCGGCAAAAGCGCCAAAAGAAAGGGTGGAAAGCGCGATGGCTGCAACAGCATATTTAATGGTTTTCATGATTAATCTCTCGCAGGTTATTCTGTTTATGGGACGATGTTCCGTCGATGTGATGAGTATCACGGTTTTTTGCGAAAGATAAAATCGAATAGAATTGACTGCCTTGCTCAAAATTTTTGAATGACAAATAACCTATTGATTATTAATTAATTCAACGGTTGAATTTACCGTTCTTGTCATCTGGCTTTACAGAGTCGAGGTTAACGGCACATTCTGCGACGCAGAACGCTAAAAAGCATGAGCGTAAAGGAATGGATAATACTGGCGGTTTCGGTAAAGAAAAGTCAGCGTAACTGGCTGTCTTTTGAACCTCTACGATTATATCCTGAAAATGTTGCGTTATGTAAATCTTTCTCCTGTTGGCAGGCTATGCATAACCGAACGCCCGGTACGGCTTTACGCCGCGCTTCAGGGATAGGGGCGCCGCAAGATTCGCATTCATCGCGACTTTCGCCGTGAGGAAGTTCGCCGCGAGCGCGGGCAACGGCATCTTCAATGGTATTGTTGATTTGTTCATTCACTGCGTCGTCATTTGCCCAGCCGGATGCCATCACGCTCTCCTGATTTTAGGGTACCTGAGGTTAAGTGTAGCGCCGTCAGGTGAAAAAATCGCATCGCGCGATCTTTTCAGACCATGAGCAGAACCAATGTCATTCAGATAGCCGATCAAACGAGCGAGGCAGGGAATTCGCGGTGGTATATTTACCCCGTGGCGTTATACGGGTATCTTACGCCGCTGCTAAAAGGAGAATGCCATGTCCGCCCAGAAACCGGGGTTACACCCGCGCAACCGCCATCAACACCGTTATGATCTCGCCGCACTGTGTCAGACCACGCCGGAATTGACGTCCTTTCTTATCCGCACGCCCGCCGGTGAACAGAGCGTTGATTTTGCTAATCCGCAAGCGGTAAAAGCGCTCAATAAGGCATTGCTGGCGCATTTTTATGCCGTTACACACTGGGACATTCCGCCAGGGTTTTTATGTCCGCCGGTGCCTGGTCGTGCGGATTATATCCATCATCTGGCGGATCTGCTTGGCGAAACGACAGGGAGTATTCCGGCGCAGGCAACTATTCTGGACGTGGGCGTGGGCGCCAATTGTATTTATCCGCTTATCGGCGTCCATGAATATGGCTGGCGATTTACCGGTAGTGAAGTCAGCGACGCAGCGATGTCCAGCGCGCAGGCTATCATTCAGGCTAATACGGGGTTAAGCCGCGCCATTCGTCTGCGTCGGCAAAAAGATCCGGCGGCCATTTTTACCGGTATCATTCATAAAAATGAATTTTATGACGCAACGCTTTGTAACCCGCCTTTTCACGACTCCGCCGCCGCAGCCCGCGCGGGCAGCGAGCGTAAGCGCCGCAATTTGGGGCAGAATAAAGATGATGCGCTGAACTTTGGCGGTCAACAGCAGGAGCTATGGTGTGAAGGCGGCGAAGTCGCCTTTATTAAAAAAATGATTGCTGAAAGCCAATCCTTCCGCCGTCAGGTGTTGTGGTTTACGACGTTGGTGTCGCGCGGCGAGAATTTACCACCGCTTTACCGGGCGTTGGCGGAGGCTGGCGCGGTGAAAGTGGTGAAAAAAGAGATGGCCCAGGGGCAAAAGCAAAGCCGCTTTATCGCCTGGACCTTTATGGATGACGACCAGCGTCGCCGTTTTATCACCCGTAAACGCTAAATCGTCGGTTCGCGCGGCGGCAGTGAATCAGGCGGCGGGCCGCCGGCGGGGGCGGGCAGAACCTGATACGTTTGCACCGGCGCGCGCACATTAGCCAGATCAAAATGCTTTTTCACCTGGCTATCAAGGGCAAAACGCACCGTCCACTGCTTGAGCGGTAGGGTGGTGAACGATACGCGTAAAGTAAACGCCGTGTTCGTTAAACCGACAATACCGGCGAACGTGGGTTCGCCGATAATCAGCCCGCGAATATCCTCCGTCTCCATCAGCGCCGTTACCGCGTCTTTCAGCGCCTGATTCGCTTTATCCGCATCCTCATGGCGATCCACGTCATAGTTGGCGACAACAGAGCCGATACCGCGCACAAAGTTGGCGAAAGTGGTGATCGAGGACCACGGGATAATATGGTATGCCCCGGTATCCTGCCGCACGCCGACGGAACGAATCGACATTCTTTCGACCGTCCCCGTCAGCGGGCCTATGGTGACTAAGTCGCCGGTATTCATCCCGTTTTCAAACTGAATAAAGACGCCGGTAATAATATCTTTCACCAGGGTTTGCGAACCGAAAGAGATAGCCAGACCTAACGCCCCCGCGCCAGCCAGCAATGGCGCGATATTGACGCCGATTTCCGATAACACGATCATGATGGTTATGGTACTGATAATCACTGCCAGCGCATTGCGGAACAGCGTCAGCAGCGTGCGCGTGCGGGCGCTGGGTAGCGGGCGACCATGAATATCGGAGGCCAGGCGATTCTCAATCAGACTGGCGAGAATCGTCCATCCCACGGCGGAGAAGAATAAGATTAACGCGATACGGATGAGGATATCGACCATCTTTTCCCCCGCGCCATAATGTAGCCAGTGCCAGAAATCGAATAATCCCCAGGCGTTGAGCAACAGCATAACGGCGACGCAGACGGTCAAAAAGCGTGCGACTTTTAGCGCCGAGGAGAGCCAGCCGTTAAGCCGCTTTTGTAATTCCGGGTAATTGCGCTGCGTATGGGGCGACAGGGTGATGGTTTTCGCTATCCAGCGGGTAAACATACCGGAGATAAACGCCGCGATGCCAATAATCGCCAGACTGCGCACGGTCGCGCCCATCATAAACTTCAGGCTATTGCCTGGGTCGAATAACGAGAAGAAAAACAGCACGATAAAGTAAGCGCTGGCCAGCCAGTGCCACACCAGCGCAAAGGCGCGGATAAACAGGCTAAAAAAGGCTAATGATCGTTCCGCCAGACTTAATAAATGTTGCGTAATCTCCGCTTTGTTTTTAAAGATCAGGTACAGCGCCCAGATGGTGATGCACAGCATGATCGCCACGTTCGCCATCGCCCCGACCTGAACATTCACCTGGTTGGAAATAATCGGAACGGCAACAATTAGCCCATAGCCAATCAAACTGCTAAGGGAACTCATACGGCGATTCCAGTAACGCGCTGTCGCATCCTGAATCGCGAATGGGCGTAATTCCGGTACATTAGGGCAAAAAATAAGCCGCAGAATCGCTTTAAAGAACTCTATCAGCGCGAAGGCATTCAGGAACAGGCTTTGCTGAAAAGCGATAGTTCGACTTCCCGCATGGAAATTATCACTGAGCATCTGACCGATAAATAAGGTGAGCGCCAGTAGCAGCAGGTCGATAATAAACGCGCCGACGATCATCGCCGGGAGCTGTAACCAGTTGCTGCGTTCACGGTTTTTCTTGCGCGCCCACAGGCCCATTTTTCGATATAACGGCAGGGCGCAAAGCCGTATCACGCTATAAAAACCAAATACCGCGACGGCCAGAAATAAAAAGTGGGTTAACGCGTTGGTGAAGGTTTGCGAGTTAAATGGCTTGTGCGGCGCATCGGTGATGTTGCGATAAAGCTGGGCGAAACGGGTAGCGAAAGCATCGCCGTACTGACGGGTAACGGTGGTGACGTTCTCCAGTACCGTTTTTTCATCTTTGGCCGCAGGAGGCGCAAGCGCTGGCGCCGGCTCGGTCGGCGGCGTGGTTGAGGCTTCGCGGAGTTGCGCTATTAATTCGTTACGTGAAGCCTCGTTCTCCAGTACGTCAGCCAGGGCCGCATAGGCCGCTTTTTTTTGTTCAGGACTGGGCTCTGGCGCTGCTTGCTGGCTGGTTGATGTCCCCGTGGTCACGCCGGGTATGGCGACGGCATGGGCAGGCGCGCCCAGTAGACAAAAAAGGATGAACAGGGTCCACCGCATGACTCCTCCAGTGAGAAAAGAGACGCAAAACACTAAGTATAGATGGCGCAGGGGAGGGAAAATGAAATGGGACTATTCCATGATGCCCTTCCTGCCGCAGGGCAGGAAGGGCGATATCTCAGGAGACGTGCTGTAAAAATTCCTGTAAACGTGGGCTTGGCGGGTTTTCGATCAACGCCTGCGGACTGCCATCTTCGGCAATACGGCCTTTATCGATAAAAATCAGCCGTGAGGCGACTTTTTCGGCAAAGCCGATTTCGTGAGTGACAATGACCATGGTCATGCCTTCTTCCGCCAGATCCTGCATGACTTTCAGCACTTCATGGCGCAGCTCAGGGTCCAGAGCGGAGGTTGGCTCGTCAAAGAGCATCATTTTCGGCTTCACGGCCAGCGCTCGGGCAATGGCGACGCGCTGTTGTTGACCGCCGGAAAGCTCGGAGGGGTAGTGGTGCGCCCGTTCTGCCAGTCCAACTTTCGCTAACAGAGCTTTCGCCTGTTTTTCCGCTTCTTCTTTCTTTACGCCGCGCACGCGCAGAGGACCGAACATCACGTTTTCGAGCGCGGTCAGATGCGGGAACAGATAAAACTGTTGAAACACCATGCCGGCTTCCTGGCGAATCAGCCGTTCGTCTACTTTAGGATCGTTGACTTTCAGACCATCGACAATCAGATCGCCGGAGGTGATCTCTTCCAGTTTATTGATACAGCGTAATAACGTGGATTTACCCGAACCGGAAGGGCCGATAATCACAACCACTTCGCCCTGACGGATGTTTAAATCAATGTTATGTAGCACCTGGGTGGGGCCAAAGTGCTTGGAGACGTTTTTAAATTCAATCACAGGATTTTCATCCTTCTTTCAAGACGACGCAAAATAAAGCTCAGCACCAGCGTAATGATCAAATAGAAGACGGCCACGGCGCTCCAGATTTCTAGGGCGCGAAAGTTACCGGCAATAATTTCCTGGCCCTGACGGGTCAGCTCGGCTACGCCGATAACAATAAACAACGAGGTGTCTTTGATGCTAATGATCCACTGATTGCCCAGCGGCGGCAGCATACGGCGCAGAGCAAGCGGTAAAATAACATGGCGGATGGTTTCCCGGCGAGAAAGGCCCAGCGCCAGACCCGCTTCGCGAAAACCTTTGTGAATGGATAGTACTGCGCCGCGAGTAATTTCCGCGATATAAGCGCCGGAGTTAATCATAATTGTCACGACCGCTGCGCTGAACGGATCAATACGCAAATCATTAAATGCCATCGGCAGGGCAAAGTAGATAAACATGACCTGGACAACGATGGGCGTGCCGCGAATAATTTCAATGAAAACCAGGGCGATGTGGTTGGCGAACCAGCCGCCAAACGTACGGGCAAAACCTGCCGCCAGTCCAATAACCAGGCCGCCAGCCAGACCGAGGACCGAGATCCACAGGGTCATTTTAGCGCCCTCAAGCAAAAGCGGAATGGCGGGCCAGATGGCGCTCCAGTCAAACTGCATATGTCGTTCCTGTTACCGTGGTGTAAATAGTCAAATGCTCTATCCGGCGCGGAAATGGCGTGAAAGTGTCTTATCCGTCACGGAAAAGAGCTGTAGGCCCGGTGAGCGTCCTCACTACCGGGCCACAAGCCAACATCAGGTCGTTTTATTTAGGTTCTGTACCGAACCATTTTTTGTAGATTTCGTTATAGGTGCCATTCTCACGCAGCGTTTTCAGCGCGCCGTTGACTTTCTCGCGCAGTTCATCGCTGCCTTTCGGGAAGGCAACTCCGTATTGCTGTGCTTCCAGCGATTCGCCTACCGCCTTGAACTGGCCGTTGCCTGCAGTTTTGATAAAGTACAGGATGTTCGGCGTATCGTGCAGAACGGCGTCTGCGCGGTTGGTGCCTAATTCCATGTACGCGTTATCAATGTTCGGGAACTGACGCAGGTCTTTAGTTTTGATGTTCGCTTTCGCGTAATCCACCGACCCGGTTCCGCTCTTCACGGCAACGACTTTGCCATCGAGGTCTTTCACGCTTTTAATATCGTTATTGTTGGCTTTCACCATCACGAGCAGACCGCTTTTGTAATAGCCATCGGAAAAGTCGATCGCTTTTTTACGCTCGTCCGTAATCGTAATACCCGCCAGCGCCAGATCGATATTTTTGGTTTGTAATGCCGGAATAATGCCGCTGAAATCCATCGGTTTCAGGGTGTAGTCCAGCTTCAGTTCTTTCGCGATAGCGTCCCACAGATCAACATCAAAACCGACGTATTTGTCGCCCTGTTTAAATTCAAACGGAACGAACGCCGTATCGGTTGCCACAACGAGTTTCTTATCCGCGGCGTGCGAAGACACCGCAAAAGCCAGGGTAAGTGCAGCCAGTGAAACTTTTAATAGAGACTTCATAGCATTTCCTTTTCTATCCACGGGGCGATCCCCTGCGAGAACATGTAGCGTAATGAAAAAATCATGCCAATTATGTAACTCATTGTTTTAACAGAAGCGTGAATCATTCCTGTGCACAATAAGTCGGGCAAAACCAGTATGTCGCACCGTTTTGGGGCACTGATTTAGTGCATGAATAACAAAGTAGAGATACAGGGTCTATTTAGCGTAAAAATTGTTGTTAAAACAATCTTTAATTAACGATTGTGTGATGTAATTATTACAAATAATTCACTTTTATCGGAGGGGAGTACAAGACGCGTGCACTATTTAAGTGCAAAACCCCTGTGCCAGGCAGGGGTATAGGGATGACTTATATACCTGTGTACATCAAGTTGCAGGTGCGTTCGCTTCAGTGACCGACGGAAGTCAGGCTTCTGCGGATTCGCTGCGTTTGTACCTTCCTGCAACTCGAAGTACTCAGGGTAGAGATAGATTTATTCGATGTTGGATTCGATAAACCACAGGAATTTATCGAGGTCGCGTGACGCGGCGGTAAAGATATCGGCAGTGTCTTCATCTTTGGCTTCACCGATAGCTTTGCGAACATCATTAGCGACAACAGCGTAGCGATCGGCCAGTTCTTTTAAGTGATCCTGCACGTTATGGATGTCGAGCGGATAGCTTTTCAGTGGAGTTTTGCTGTTGATAACTTGCGTGGTGCCTAACGCCACACCGCCAAGCTGTACGGCGCGCTCGGCCATAGTATCCAGATGATCGGTCAGTGCGGTACGGAAGCCATCCAGCATCTCATGAACGGCAATAAAGTTAGCACCGCGCATGTTCCAGTGGGCCTGTTTCGTGATCAGCGACAGGTCAATGAACTGGATCACCTGACGATTAAGCAACTCAACCGTCGCTTTTTTATCGCTCTCTGATACATCGTTACGGGTATAAAGCAGATTAGACGCTTTTGTTTTTACCAGTTTAGCGGTACTCATAATCTCATATCCTCTTGATGTTTGTGTCCCAGGTAATTAACGAAAATAAGTATAGCACCGGTTTTTAACTTTGCTTTTTTGAATTTACCTATCACTTTAATAGTACAGACAAGATTTAATATTTATTATGATTAAAAATCAATTGGTTAGATGAGTTTGCTGTTTGGTGGGTAATAATTCTCATTTTAATGTAAAAAATGAGAAAAAATATGACAAAAAATGACGAAGTAATAGCGCAATAATAAAAGGTGAATAACGAGGTGATATTCTGCATGATTATGCACATCATGCAGAATAAGAAACTATTTTACGTCAACTTGTTTAATTTGCGGTTCGCGTCGAATCGTTAGGGTAGAACCCATTGAGGCGGCAATGATGGCGCACAGGGCCAGGATTTGTATGCCCGTAAGCGTTTCGCCCAGAAAAATCATCCCGGAAACGGCGGCCAGCGCGGGTTCCATGCTCATCAGCGTACCGAAGGTGCGGGTTGGCAGGCGCGTCAGTGCAATCATTTCCAGTGAATAAGGCAGCGCCGTAGAAAGCACAGCGACCGCTAACCCTAAGGGAAGAATCGACCAGTGCCATAGCGCGTCGCCAGCCTGAACTGCGCCAATCGGCACGAAAATGATGGCGGCAATCAGCGAGCCTACCGCCACCGTGGCCGGACCATGTTCCGCGCCTGCTCGCTGGCCGGTAAGAATATAGACAGCCCAACAGGCGCCAGCGCCGAGCGCTAACGCGGCCCCGGTAAGATCGACGTGAGACATATCTTGCCCTAATGGCAGCAGGAACCAGAGCCCAAGCACAGCCAGTACGACCCAAATAAAATCTACCGGCCGCCGGGATGAAAACAGCGCGACCGCCAGAGGACCGGTAAATTCCAGCGCGACCGCAATACCCAACGGCACCGTCTGAATCGACAGATAGAATAGATAGTTCATCCCGCCCAGCGACAGACCATAAAACAGTAAAGGCAGCCGCTGCTCTTTGGCAAAACGCAAACGCCAGGGTTTGAAAAAGGCGATAAGGATAAGCGTTCCCAACGCCAGACGAAGCGCCGTTACGCCCGGCGCGCCGACAAGAGGAAATAACGATTTCGCCAGTGAAGCGCCACTCTGAATAGAGGACATGGCAATGAGCAAAACCAAAATGGGCAACCAGACTGGTAGTTTACGTGTTGACCCCGGCATCCTTTCTCCTGTCAAAAAATGTCAGTACGAGTAAAGGTGGCAGTGTAATGGAAATTCCCCGCGGCGGTTGAGGATTCGTTGAAAAAAAATTTCCAGGATTCCATAAAATGAACTTAAATTGATGGATAAATAGACTGTTAGTTTAGGAATAATCTGGATGAATGTATCGCGCCGCACGCGCATTATTGGTGCAATCAGCCGGAAAAGTGATGTTAATTGAATAAGATAGCGCGATATGGAAACGTTCTGTTACATGAAAGGCGCCCTTAGACACCGTGAATCGCAAAGAGTTTCCCATTAATTTTTGATATATTTAAAACTTAGGACTTACTTGAAGCACATTTGAGGTGGTTATGAAAAAAATTGCATGTCTTTCAGCACTGGCCGCTGTTCTGGCTTTTTCCGCAGGTACTGCAGTAGCTGCTACTTCTACCGTTACCGGTGGTTACGCTCAGAGCGACGCGCAGGGCGTAGCGAATAAAATGAGCGGTTTCAACCTGAAGTATCGTTACGAGCAGGACGACAACCCGCTGGGCGTAATCGGTTCCTTCACCTACACCGAAAAAGATCGTACTAACGGTGCGGGCGATTACAACAAAGGTCAGTACTACGGCATCACTGCCGGCCCGGCTTACCGTCTGAACGA
The DNA here is from genome assembly GCF_043848115.1 of Salmonella sp. 2020_1395. Taxonomy (NCBI): domain Bacteria; kingdom Pseudomonadati; phylum Pseudomonadota; class Gammaproteobacteria; order Enterobacterales; family Enterobacteriaceae; genus Salmonella; species Salmonella sp. 2020_1395. Next base: position 12,932 of record NZ_JBCMFH010000016.1, read on the forward strand.
TTGGGCGAGCATCTACGGTGTAGTCGGTGTGGGTTACGGTAAATTCCAGACGACCGATTACCCAACCTACAAGCATGACACCAGCGATTATGGCTTCTCCTATGGCGCTGGTCTGCAATTCAACCCGATGGAAAATGTTGCTCTGGACTTCTCTTACGAGCAGAGCCGTATTCGTAGCGTTGACGTTGGCACCTGGATTGCTGGTGTGGGTTACCGCTTCTAATCACGTCGGTGAAAATGAAAAATCCGCCTTTCGGGGCGGATTTTTTTTGCCTGAAACATGCATTATTTTAGTGAAAAAATATCGCTGCCCAGATGGTTATAGTCCACTTTCTGTAATTTGAAATTGGTGATATAAACGGGCCCGGCTTTTTGCTCGGAAATAAATCGATAGCGATTTTTGATCTCTTTAGCGCTAATTCCTGTCCATTGCGAGAAAAAACTCAGGAAATCGTTCGCAGAACGGCGAGCTTTAATGATCCGATGCGCTTTACTGTCGCTGGATAGCACCATAAACGGCACCTGGAAGTTTTGCTGGAATTTGTCGTCATGCGCCAGGTACTGTACCGCTTTGCCGCGCTCTTTAAACGCCAGTCCGTGATCGGAGAAATAGACGAGCGAAAAACTGTCGCCGCTATGACGAAGCTGAGTATAGAGCTGACGGAGCAAATCGTCGGTTTGCGTCATGGTGTATAAATAACAAGACGTCTCTTTCGACTGGACAAACGTCGCGTATTTTCCCTGAGTGCGGTCGCAGGCCTGGGGATGCGATCCCATTAAATGCAACACAATCAACTGCGGTTGCGTGCGTTCTGTCGCCAATACCTGCGCCGTCATGGTTAACAGCGCGTCGTCGCGAGTATTTTTATCCGCTTCAAAATCGCCGTTTTTCAGGAAATGCGCTTCATCGGCGCGTTTGGCGATACTGGCGATGGCCGTGTCGTATTCGCCGATTTGCCCCTGATTGGAAAACCACCATGTCTGAAAACCTGCGCGGTTAGCCAGCGTGACGAAGTTATCCTGATACTGCGGTTTGTTATCCACCACGCGATTGAGCGTTAAACCAAGCGATTTTTGCGTTGAGCCGCTGGCGGCGATGTAATCCATAAAGAAGTCGCCATTCACATGGCTGGCGAAGGGGGTATTATCCCAGTGGCCGCCGAAAGCGCCCATGGCATCCCGTCGCGCGCTTTCACCAATCACCACGACATAGATGTGATATCTGGGTTTCACCGCAGTAACCGTCCAGCTATCTTTTATGCCGGATAGCTGCGCCATACGGTGCTGCTCTTCAATGACTTCGTTGTTATTGACGATAACGTCTTTAGCGAAGCGAAAAACCGGATAGCCGGTATCAATAACCTTAAAAACGCCGCCCCACGCCAGATTTTGTACCGGCGCGACGAAAAATGCCGCGACGCTAATCAGCAGGCACAGGCTGTCGAGGCTATTCCAGCGCGGCCTGACCTCTTCTTTTCGGCGGCGAAGCGCAATAATACCCAGCGCAAAAATAAAAAGTCCGGTCAGGTAGCTATACCACGGGAAGATGGTCAGGATTTCACTCGACTCTTCCATATTGGTGGAGTGCAGCGCCAGCAGCGTATTAAAGTTCGGCGCGCCGTAAGCCTGGCCAAAGGGAAAATAGCAAGCAGCTACCAGCGAACAGATGCCGAGCAGCGCTTTTTGTCCGCGAGGCAGGTAGCGCCAGAGCAGCAGCAACAGGCAGGTAAACGCCGCGGTATAAAGCAGGCTAAAGGGGTAGCCGAGCGCGAGGTTAATCAGCAGCGACTGTAAAAAGTAGAGGCCCGCCCATGGGCTTACAGCCCGACGACGGGCCAGAAGTGAATCGATAAGGGTTGAATTCATATGCCACTATTGCAAAAACGCCATGTGCTAACCCTGGCGCGAAGGGTCATTACCTGCCTGATTATGCGTAAAAAAGGTATTGGGTTCGCAACGGCGAGTCGCAAAATATTCAGGGCTGCCAGAAGATAGAGCGTGCGGGTAAGAAGGTCAACCGCCGGAAAGAAAATGTTTTGCGAAGAGAATAGCAAAACCACAAAAAAACAGGGGAAATGGGCGCCATTTCCGTTGAGGATGCAAAATAAAGCGGCGTACCGCACCGCCGCCTTATTTCGTGGAAGGGTTATCCTGCTCCGGTTTGCCGTTGATCATATCGCACAACATAGAGAGCAGCATTAACCGGACTTTAAAGGGAGAGTGACTGAACACGCGTATACACCTCTTAAATTCGTTCATATAAACCTCCTGATGTTTCTATCCCATCGATCCGTGAGGGATGTCTGCATTACATACAGATATAGCACAGGCTATGTTTTATAGCTATTGCTAAAACGTTAATTTTTTGTGCCCGGACAACTCTGGTTTACAATGAGCGCTCTGTCAGCTGACGCGCTAACGCGTCACAGAAACGAGGAAGCAAAATGGGTCGTCGCGCAGGTACGCCAACAACAAAAAAAGTGACGCAATTGGTGAACGTAGAAGAACACGTTGAAGGATTTCGTCAGGTCAGAGAGGCGCATCGCCGTGAGTTGATAGACGACTACGTTGAGCTGATTTCCGATTTAATTATTGAGGTAGGGGAAGCGCGTCAGGTGGATATGGCGGCGCGGCTCGGCGTCTCCCAGCCGACTGTGGCCAAAATGCTTAAGCGCCTGGCATCGTTAGGATTTATTCAAATGATCCCCTGGCGCGGCGTTTTTCTGACGCCGGAAGGGGAGAAGCTGGCGCAGGAAAGCCGCGAGCGGCATCAAATTGTCGAAAATTTTTTACTGGTATTAGGCGTAAGCCCGGAGATCGCGCGTCGTGATGCGGAAGGGATGGAACACCATGTCAGCCAGGAGACATTGGATGCCTTTTTGGCCTTCACGCAACAGCATGGAACATCTGCAGAATGAATCTGGCCTTTTTACGGGCGCTGCGGCGTGACCGTTTTTTTCAGTTGTTGATCATTGTGGGGATGGCGTTAAGCCTGTTTGTTCCTTTTGCGCCTCGCGCCTGGCCTGGCGCGATTGACTGGCACACCATTATTACCCTCAGTGGGTTAATGTTGCTCACTAAAGGCGTTGAGCTGAGCGGCTATTTTGATGTGCTGGGACGCAAGATGACGCGCCGATTTCATACCGAGCGGCAACTGGCGATGTTCCTGGTGCTGGCTGCGGCGGCGCTGTCGACCTTTCTGACAAACGATGTCGCGCTGTTTATCGTTGTGCCGCTGACGATAACGTTAAAAAAACTGTGCGCGATTCCGGTCAACCGATTGATTATTTTTGAAGCGTTGGCGGTGAACGCCGGTTCGCTGCTGACGCCTGTCGGTAATCCGCAAAATATTCTGTTGTGGGGACGCTCCGGCTTAACCTTTGCTGAATTTAGCGGGCAAATGGCGCCGCTTGCCGTCATGATGATGCTGACGTTACTGCTCCTGTGCTGGTTTTGTTTTCCGGGTAGGGCGTTACAGTATCATACCGGTACGCGTTCGCCGCAGTGGCAGCCCCGTCTGGTGTGGAGTTGCCTGGCATTATATGTCGTTTTTCTTACCGCGCTGGAACTCAGGCAAGAGTTATGGGGATTGGTGTTGGTGGCGGCTGGGTTTATTGTGCTGGCGCGCAGGGTGATAGTCAGCGTGGACTGGACGCTGCTGCTGGTATTTATGGCGATGTTTATTGATGTCCATCTGCTAACGCAATTGCCGGCGTTGCAGGGCGTTTTCAACCAGGTTGGCGCACTGTCTCACCTGGGACTTTGGCTAACCGCTATCGGCCTGTCGCAGGTTATCAGTAATGTGCCCAGTACCATTCTCCTGCTGAACTATGTACCGGCCTCGACGCTGCTGGCGTGGGCGGTGAATATCGGCGGGTTTGGTCTGCTGCCGGGGTCGCTGGCAAATCTTATTGCTTTACGGATGGCGAACGATCGCCGAATCTGGTGGCGATTTCATTTCTATTCGCTGCCGATGCTGGCATGGGCGGCGCTGGTGGGATATGGATTATTGCAACTGATGCCGTAAGAGAAAGCCCGATAGTATCTATCGGGCTTCGCAGGCAGAGTCTGTCAGTTCAGGCGAACCGGCATTCCGGAACGATCCTGAACCGCCTGTTGTACGACGGTCTGATCAACGTCAGGCTCGTTGGTAACGGCCAGGATGCTCTTATTAAGCGTGATCGGCACCGCTTCCTTACCTTCAAACTGCGCTTCCGTCGTTGACAGCGGGTTATGCACCTCAATGTAACGGCTACCGTCCGGCTCGGTGGTGGCTTTTACCGGTTCATCGATAAACTGCACGCGGGTACCGACCGGCACATTTTCAAACAGGAATTTGATATCGTCGTTGCGCAGACGTACGCAGCCGTGGCTCACGCGAAGCCCGATGCCGAAGTTGGCGTTGGTGCCGTGAATAGCATACAGGCGACCGATGTACAGCGCGTACAGGCCCATCGGGTTATCCGGGCCCGCAGGCACGACCGCAGGCAGCGGCTCGCCGGCGGCGCGATATTCAGCGTGCATTTTTGCCGTAGGCGTCCAGGTCGGACCGGCTTTTTTACGTTCAACTTTGGTCGTCCAGTTGATAGGCGTGTCTTTACCTAACTGACCGATCCCAATCGGCAGGACGATAACGGTGTTTGTGCCTTTCGGGTAGTAATAGAGGCGCATTTCCGCGCTATTGATGATAATGCCTTCGTGTACGGTATCCGGCAGGATCAGCTGCTGCGGAATATTCAGCACGGTACCGCCCTTCGGCAGGAAGGTATCCACGCCCGGGTTGGCTTCCAGCATGTTGGACAGCCCCATCTGATACTCCGCGGCAAAATACTCCAGCGGCTGGGTATTGCCCTCCGGAACGGTGATGACCTGATTTTGCCCAATTAAACGGCTACCATCGGTAGGCAGCGGGTAAGTGACTGCTGAGGCTGTTTTACAAAAACCAACTACAGCGAAAGCCGCCGCGAAAAGCGTTGTTAATTTCATATTCATGTTATGCGAGATTCTGTGCCAAGCAGGCTAGTAGGTTGAGAATTCTGTCATGTTGGGAGCGCATTATAGGTGCATTCCAGTAAACAGGGAATTCAGATGTGTACGAAATCACGTTTTTTTCCCTTACGGTTCAGTGTAGCCCTTTGTACAGGGCGCGATCTTATTTCAGACTTGTGGCATAATAAGCGGTTTGTCACATCTTTTTTCAGGATAAGCCTGTGTTAGTTTCCAGCAACGTTACCATGCAGTTCGGCAGTAAGCCGCTGTTCGAAAACATTTCCGTCAAATTTGGCGGCGGCAACCGTTACGGCCTGATTGGCGCCAACGGTAGCGGAAAGTCCACTTTTATGAAAATCCTCGGCGGCGACCTGGAGCCGACGCTGGGCAATGTTTCCCTCGATCCGAATGAGCGCATCGGTAAGCTGCGTCAGGACCAGTTCGCTTTTGAAACATTCACCGTACTTGATACTGTCATTATGGGGCATGGCGAACTGTGGGAAGTCAAGCAGGAGCGCGACCGTATCTACGCTTTGCCGGAAATGAGCGAAGAAGACGGCTATAAAGTCGCCGATCTGGAAGTAAAATACGGCGAGATGGACGGTTATTCCGCTGAGGCGCGCGCGGGCGAACTGCTGTTGGGGGTGGGCATCCCGCTGGAGCAGCATTACGGTCTGATGAGTGAAGTCGCGCCAGGCTGGAAATTGCGTGTGCTGCTGGCGCAGGCGTTATTCTCTAATCCGGACATCCTGTTGCTCGACGAACCGACCAACAACCTGGATATTGATACTATCCGTTGGCTGGAGCAGGTGCTGAACGAGCGCGATAGCACGATGATCATCATTTCGCACGACCGTCACTTCCTGAATATGGTTTGTACGCATATGGCGGATCTGGATTACGGCGACTTGCGCGTCTATCCGGGTAACTATGATGAGTATATGACGGCGGCGACCCAGGCGCGTGAACGTCTGTTGGCCGATAATGCGAAGAAAAAAGCGCAAATTGCCGAGCTGCAATCTTTTGTTAGCCGTTTTAGCGCCAATGCCTCTAAATCGCGTCAGGCAACGTCGCGCGCGCGGCAGATTGATAAAATCAAGCTGGAAGAGGTGAAAGCCTCCAGCCGTCAGAACCCGTTCATCCGTTTTGAGCAGGATAAAAAACTGTTCCGTAACGCTCTGGAAGTGGAGGCGCTGACGAAAGGTTTTGATAACGGTCCGCTGTTTAAAAATGTCAATTTGCTGCTCGAAGTCGGCGAGAAGCTGGCGGTACTCGGCACCAATGGCGTGGGTAAATCTACGCTGCTGAAGACGCTGGTTGGCGATCTGGACGCCGATCACGGCACCGTTAAATGGTCGGAAAACGCGCGTATTGGTTACTACGCGCAGGACCACGAATATGAATTCGAAAATGACCTGACGGTGTTTGAATGGATGAGTCAGTGGAAGCAGGAAGGCGACGACGAGCAGGCAGTGCGCAGTATTCTGGGCCGCCTGTTATTTAGCCAGGATGATATCAAAAAGCCTGCGAAAGTCCTCTCCGGTGGCGAGAAGGGCCGTATGCTGTTCGGCAAACTGATGATGCAAAAGCCGAATATCCTGATCATGGACGAACCGACTAACCACCTGGATATGGAGTCGATCGAATCGCTGAATATGGCGCTGGAGCTGTATCAGGGCACGCTGATCTTTGTTTCGCACGACCGTGAGTTCGTCAGCTCGCTGGCAACCCGCGTCATTGAAATTACGCCGGAGCGCGTGGTGGACTTCAGCGGCAACTACGACGATTATTTGCGTAGTAAAGGGATCGAGTAAGTTATTGTCTGTAACCCCGATAGCGTCGGGGTTACAGAATGTTAACAAGGTAATTTTTATTTTTTTCGAATGCAATGTGAAAATTATATATACTCTTAATATTCGATTTTAAAATTAAATGAAAGAAGAGGAACTATCATAAAAATTGCGAATATATTTTGTGGTAAACATATTGTAATGTTATTTTCTTTATAAGAATTCAAGTGCTATTTTATATTCCTTTATTGTTCAACAAAAGGAATAAATATGAGCATTTTGGAACGCTTTTTTGGCCGTAAAGAAAAAAACTCATCTAATATACAAGGTGTTTTAGTAGCGAATGCTGAAATTGATAACCCACTAAGTTTAGTTGTTGTATTTGATACTCTCCCGGAAAATAATTCAAAAGAACTCACCCGCTTGTTGCGTAATTATCATTCCAGTATGAAACAGGCAACGTGTGAACTTGTCCCTGAACTGGATTTTTTTGGTTTAGCAGGATGGGGTAAGCATGTAATATCGATGGTTGGATTTAAAACGCCTTACCATCAGGAATCAATCGAACAATGTGTCGCGCCAGCTCATTATCCCCAGGAAGTAAAAGAGCAAGTACGGGCAACCAGTGCAAATATTATTTTATATTATAAGGGGTATGATACTTCACCTTTAGAGCAATATGTTGCGTTGGCTGTGGTTGCAGGTGCATTAAGTAACATGGGGGCTGTCGCTGTATTAAATGAATCGGCTCACACTTCATTACCCGCGGGGGTATTTAAGTCTCAGGAGTTGGGTAAGCATAGTCTGGAAATGTTGCGTGAAGGTTTCCCGCTGACCTCTCTATTTTGTGGATTTGTGAAATATGAAGTTGAGGATATCGAAGGCGTATGGATGCGTACCTATGGTGCTGATTGCTTTGGGCTACCAGATTTCGCAGCACACGCACAAGGCCATCACGAAGGGCAAAAATATTCTGATATTTTCAATAATGTTCTGCGTTACCTGCTTGAAAGTGGAGCAGAAATGGCTGCCGGGCATACCATGCAAGTCGGTAAAACGACATTTATGAAACTGCGCGATCCCCTTGACGATGAATATTACTTACAGGGGCCTGGAACCACATTAGTGGTTGAACTGATTGAAGAAGATGAGTGTAATGCTCATTGAGAAATCGGGGCAATTGCCCCGACTCTCGTTAAAGTGTAAACGGCACCTTATTTTCCAGCACCGCCTGAATCACATTCAGTGCGCCTTCATGCTTATTATTATCGGTAGCGTAACGGGCGATTTGTTTAATGTTTTCTGCGGCATTGTCCATTGCAAAGGAATAATGCGCCATTTTAAGCATCTCTGCGTCATTGCCGCTGTCGCCAATCGCTACCATATTTTGTGGCGACAGATCCCAGCGTTTCAGTAACCGCGAAATACCGTTTGCTTTATGCAGGCCGGGAATAATCAGATCGATAAAACCGAAGCCGCTGGTGACGGGCTTCATAATGCCATCGAGCGTAACGTGTAGTTTGTCGATCACTAACGGGATTTGTTCATCCGGTAGGTTGAGCGAAAACTTGAACAGTACGTCATCAATCTCCTGATAATCTTTTACGGGTTTCAGGCGATGGTAGTGTTTTGCCATCAGGGTAACGAATGCTTCTGGCGCATTTTCGCTGACATATGCACTTTGCAGACCGCAGGCGACAAAATTAAGTTGCTTATCTTTCAGCAACTCGCCAATAACAATCCGCGATTCATGTCGGGTCAGTTCGCCGTGGAACAGTTGCTTGCCATGTTCGTAAACCAGTGCGCCGTTTTCCGCGACAAAAGAGATCTCATCCTTTAGCTCAGGAAAGAGCGAAATAAGCTGGTAATACTGACGCTGGCGACAACGAACTCAATGCCGCGCTTTTTCAGTTCCTGAAATTACGCCGGAGCGCGTGGTGGACTTCAGCGGCAACTACGACGATTATTTGCGTAGTAAAGGGATCGAAAGCTAAACACTGACGCCCGGTGGCGCTGTGCTTACCGGGCCTACGTATCCTGGCGCGTAGGTTCGGTAAGACGGGTGCGCCCAGGCAAAGGGCACACCGCAGGTGAGCGGGCAGGGCGGTACGACCGTCAAACGTCCATACCTAATGCCCGTTTACCGTGAATATTCAGATCGCGCAGCGTGAAACGCCCTTCCCAGGTGGTTTCATAGTCCTCGCGCGGGAAATCGCCCGGTGATGCGCCTGTCTCCAGCGCCGCTTTCACCTTACGCGCATAGGCCAGATTTTTCTCACACATTGGCGCGGCAGGAATGTACATCACATTGCCCCAGCCCTGCTGATTTTCGACGGGGGCGACGGAGTGGATGACATCGCAATGCCACCACACGGAATCCCCGGCTTCCAGCGGCGGAATGCTGGTTAACGCCGCCATCAGTAAAGGATGCCACTGTTCAGAAATCGGCAGCACCCGGCCCGGCGCGACGCCGCATAATTCATCTTCCGGGACATCATCCAGCAGCGGGCGCAGCAGAATATACGCCATCGCCTCCGGGATAGGGACGACATGAAGCAACCCCTGACCGGGCAGCATATCGGAGAGCGCGGTCCAGCCCTGGAAGGTGCGAAATACCGAGCATTTGGTGGTGTTATCCACCGTGTACTCTTCAACGTCGGTACGGTGCGCCGCATTCCACGGATCGTACTGCTCGACGTTGCCGTTAAACACGCTGGCGAATACCTGCTGATAGGCTGGCAGCAGCCAGCGCTCCAGCGCGCCGGAGTCGGTATGCGCTCCCAGTCCTTTGGATGTGGTGCCCGGCGGGCGGCGACGGATGCGATCCGGGTAAATGATGCTGATATCCGGATTAAACCATCGCTTGCCGTCGTGCTCTACCTGCCATAGATGGTTGAGGAACGACTGCGCCAGCGCCATCTCTTCACTTTGGCGGGCCTGCATTTGCGCCTGCGACCAGTAGACAGGATAGATTTCAGGCCGGGAGGCGCTCAGCGTACCGAAAAAATTATCCCCCGGTCCTTTATACACCTCGTCAAAATGGTTCTTGTCCAGATAGTCGAGCATCGACTGGTCCCATGCCAGCGCCTGTTCGCGTGGAAAATGACCTTTAATCACCGCGCACCCGCGGCGCTTAACCTCGGCGCGGGTGGCATCGCTAATGTTGCCCATCGCCAGTTCGCTAAAAGGGATAATTGGCCATACCGGCTGCCCCTGCGCCTTCAGATCGTTAATTTCCGCCACCCGGGCTGCTATGGTGGCACTCAAACGGTCGAACACCGCCTGTACGTCGCCGATTTGCGCGCGTAGCGCCTGCTTCATCTGACGAATGGCCGCTTTTGGGTCGGCGGGCAGCGTTTCGTGGGTAAAAGGAGTCGTCATATCAACCTCACCATCTTTCGTTCGAAAGTAAAATTAGTTACATGTGATACTTTAAGTTAAAATAAGGTTAATGCAAGTTTAAAATATTGCAGGGGAACACAAAGAGGGAAGCGAGAGGAAAACGTAAGGTGGCCAGGACGCCTTAATGTCTTATGCGGCTATTCCTTTCGTTCAGCCACTTTTCATTCGAAATAAATTTGTGGTTCTGCTCACATTGTTATTAAAATGTTTCTGGTCGCAGTTACAGCCAGGAGCTTAAGTATGACCGTTAACGTTGTCGTTACCGATATGGACGGCACTTTTCTCGACGATGCCAAGCAGTACGATCGTGTACGCTTCATGGCGCAATACCAGGAACTGAAAAAACGTAATATCGAATTTGTGGTCGCCAGCGGTAATCAGTACTACCAGTTGATCTCCTTCTTCCCCGAGCTGAAAGACGAAATTTCCTTTGTCGCAGAAAATGGCGCGCTGGTGTATGAACATGGCAAGCAGTTGTTTCACGGGGAGCTAACCCGGCATGAATCGCGGATTGTGATTGGCGAACTGCTGAAGGATAAGCAGCTTAACTTCGTCGCCTGCGGTCTGAAAAGCGCTTATGTCAGCAAAAACGCTCCCGAGACTTTCGTGGCGCTGATGGCCAAACATTATCACCGCCTGCAGCCGGTAAACGATTATCACGACATTGACGATATCCTGTTTAAGTTCTCCCTGAATTTGCCCGATGAACAAATTCCGCTGGTTATCGACAAACTGCACGTATCTCTGGATGGCATCATGAAGCCCGTCACCAGCGGCTTCGGTTTTATCGACCTGATTATCCCGGGACTGCATAAAGCGAATGGCATCAGTCGTCTGTTAAAGCGCTGGAACAGATCGCCACAGAATGTCGTCGCCATTGGCGACAGCGGTAATGATGCGGAAATGTTGAAAATGGCGCATTACTCTTTTGCCATGGGCAATGCCGCAGACAATATCAAAGCGCTTTCACGTTATCACACTGATGATAATAACCATCAAGGCGCGCTCAACGTCATTCAGGCCGTGCTTGACGGCACCGATCCCTTCTGATTAACAGGCCTGCGTAGGCCTGTTAAACGTAGCGCCATCAGGCAGTTCGGACATATTGCCGATGGCGCCAGGGTAAATTACAGCATATGTTCGGTACGGGCGATGATATCGTCCTGCGCATCCGGCGACAGCGCGGTGAAGAAGGCGGAGTAGCCTGCCACACGCACGACCAGATCGCGGTACTGGTCCGGATGTTTTTTCGCATCCAGCAGCGTTTCGCGTGACACGATGTTGTACTGAATATGCCAGCCTTTATGCACCTCAAAGAACGTCCGTAGCAGAACCATCAGTTTCTGTTTGTCGGATTCGTTTTCCAGCGTCGTTGGGTTCAGTTTCTGGTTGAGCAGCACGCCGCCGAGAATGGAACCGGTAGGTAATTTGCCTACGGAACCAATCACCGCCGTCGGGCCGAGATGATCCGTACCTGATGCAGGGCTTGCGCCTTCCGCCAGCGGTGTATGCGCTTTGCGACCATCCGGGGTAGCCATGGTCGCGGCGCCAAATGGCACGTTTGCTGAGATAGAGGACGTACCGGCGTAATAGTTGCCGCCAACAGGGCCACGACCGTAGCGCGGGTTATGATATTGCTTCAGCTCATCAATATAGGTCTGATAAGCGCGCGCCAGCAAGGTATCGACACTGTCATCGTCGTTGCCGTACTTCGGCGCGCCGTTAATCAGACGCTGGCGCAACTGCTCGTGAGTCAGGCCGTCGAAGTCATCGGCCAGCGCGGCGGCAAGCTGTTGTTGACCGATAACGCCCTGTTCGAAGACCAGTTTTTTCACGGCGGCGAGGCTGTTGCCCAGGTTGGCGATACCGACCTGAAGACCGGATACCCAGTCATATTTAGCGCCGCCTTGCTTGATACTCTTCGCGCGTTCAATACAGTCGTCTACCAGCGCTGAGCAGAGAATATCGTGGACGTTCTCTTCCAGCATGGTGTCGACCACATACTCAATTTCGATCGATTTGCGCGTGTAGTAGCGAATTTGGGTATCCCAGGCGGCCATCACTTCGTCAAAATTGTTAAAGTTGCCTGCGGAGAGCGCCTTTTCCTGCGGCAGAAATACCTTGCCGCTGGTGGCGTCGCGACCGCCTTCCAGCGCCGCCAGCATGACGCGGGCGAAGTTAATAAAGCTCATGCCGGTGCAGCGATAACCCCATTTCCCGCCGACGGCGGTTTCGATACAGCCGATCGCCGCATAATCGTAAGCGTCCTGCGGTTCGATCCCCAACTTGATAAATTCCGGGATGACGATTTCATCATTGTTAAACGCCGGCATCCCAAAGCCGCAGCGGATGACCTGGACGCAGGCGTCAAGGAAATCGTTACTCATTCCGGCGTGATAACGCACACTGAGGTTGGGCTGGGTAGAACGCAGACGTCCACAGGACTCCAGAATGGCGTAAGACAGCGGATTCACTGCGTCCATTGGCTGACCGTTGATGAGATTCTGACCGCCAATGGTGACGTTTTGATACAGCGGGCTGCCTGCGGAAGCTTTAGAGTGCGAACCGGAGCGGATCTTGTTTACTTCCAGCAGTTTCAGCCAGCAGCTGTGCAGCAGTTCAATAGCGTGCTCACGATCCAGCGTCTGGTTTAGTTCTACATCGCGACGATAATAGGGGTAAAGATACTGGTCCATACGACCAAATGACACCGAGTGACCGTTAGACTCAATTTGTAGAATCAGCTGGATGAAGTAGCACAATTGCAGTGCTTGCCAGAAGGTCTGCGGCGGTTGGTGGGCGATCACCTCGCAGTTTTCGGCGATGGTAAGTAGCTCTTTACGACGGCTTTCACGGGACTCTTCGCCCGCCATCTGGCGCGCCAGCGCGGCAAAGCGCGTGATGTGCTGGCTTACCGCGTCCAGCACAATATCAATCGCCTTCAGGAACTGCTCGCCATGCAGATCTTCCAGCACGGTCAGGTTGATGCGTGAGCGGCGCTCGGCGACTTTATCGCGCAGGCCATCAAGCCCTTTTTCCAGCAGTAGCGGGAAGTTCACCGCCAGGTGCGCGTCACCGGAAGTCATATTGCCTTCGGCTTTGATAATGCCAGTCGCCAGAAGCCCTTTTTGTTCATCGGTAAACATGCCGTAGCAGCGATCCTGGACGGTTTGACCGCGCCACCACGGACAGACGTCGTGCAGAATACGTTTGTTTTCTTCACTTACGGAAAAACCTGCGCCGGGCCGGTCTGCCAGGTCGTCGATCTCTTTTTCAATCCACGAGACGGTATATTCCGGGAAAATCGGCGCGGCGCGGACTTCACTTGCCTGGTTGCCGACGATCAGTTCATCGTGTTTTATCCAGATAGTGCGTTCCGCCAGGTGATGGGCCAGCGCCAGCGCGCGGCGTACCGGAATCGGTTTATCCAGATGCTGCTGGTACATTTCGGTATAATGCTGCGCGCGTTCGGTACAGACCGGCGGTTTCACGATATGTACCAGCGCGGTTTTGTGCGCCTTAATGCGGTCACTGAGCGTGTCCAGTTTCAGTTGGGTCATGATAATTATCCTCGTAGGGTCGCGGTTAAACCTTTTTGGCAGGCGTACTTCTGGGCAAAATCAAGTAACGCCGGCGCATCCAGTGGTTTATCCGGGGCATGATAGGGTTGACTGAGTAAGTGGTATTTATTGATGCCCAGCGTGTGGTAGGGCAGAAAATGAATTTCCCCGACGTGCAGTTCGTCGGCGGCAAAGTCGGTAATGGCTTTAATGGTCTCCTCATCGGCATTAAATCCCTGAATCAGCGGGACGCGAATCACCATTTTTTTGCCCGCGGCGGCGAGTTTCCTGAGATTTTCCAGCACCCGCGAGGCGCTGCCATCGGTCCACTGCTTAAACGGCCCGTCGGCGACATGCTTCAAATCAGCCAGAAACAGATCGATATAAGGCAGTGAGGGCGCAATGTATTTCCATGGGACATGCAGACAGGTCTCAACCGCTGTATGAATACCGGCGTCATGGCTGGCTTTAAACAGCTCTGCCGCCAGTTCCGGCTGCATAAACGGTTCGCCGCCGGAAAGCGTAAGACCGCCGCCGCTGCGATCGTAAAAAGGTTTATCGCGCAGTACCGTCGCCATGATCTCATCCACGCTTTTTATTTCGCCGCACACGGTTAACGCTTGTGTGGGGCAGCAATGCGCCAGGATGGAAAAATGGGCGTCGGTCAGTTTCTCGCGATGGATGAGCAGGCCGTTTAGCGCGCGCTCAATGACGTCCGGCGCGGCTTGCGCGCACAGGTCGCATCCTTCGAGACACAGCCGCGCGTCGTATAACAGATCCTGAGCGCGGGCGCGGCTTTCCGGGTTCTGGCACCAGCGACAGCCCAACGAACAGCCTTTGAGAAATACTACGGTACGGATACCGGGGCCATCGTGGGTAGAATAGCGCTGAATATTGAAGATCATAAACGGCCTCTCTTATTTCATATAAAGATTAAATTACTTTCGAATGAAAGTTATCTTGATGTGCGTCAACGAATGGAGAGGTTCTGACAAAGAGGCGTTAAATGAGGTACAACATCACGGTTTGAGGTTGTGGTATGGCGTTTAAGATGATGCCGCGCTGCTTGAGCCGATCGTCAGTCGGAGCTTGGGTAAGCTGGCTTTTCGTCTGATGACAGTAATTATCTGTTGATACAGCACGGCCATAAACCGTGCTTCGGTATGTTTATTCGTAAAGTGGCTACTGTCCGCAGACTTCACAGCCGGGGTTGCGCATCAACTTCATTTCGCGGAACTGACAGGTCATCGCATCGTACATGACGATTTTTCCGCTAGCGGGCTGACCGTAATGCGCCAGCAGCTTAATGGCCTCCATTGCCTGTAGCGAACCGATCACGCCAATCAGCGGCGCCATCACCCCTGCCTCTACGCAGGTCAGAGCGTTTTCGCCAAACAGACGGCTCAGGCAGCGGTAACAGGGTTCGTTTTCCTGATATGTAAAGACGGTAACTTGTCCTTCCATACGAATTGCCGCGCCGGAGATTAGCGGCACTTTCGCGGTATAGCACCCGGCGTTAAGTTGATTACGTACGCTAACGTTATCGGTACAGTCCAGTACCAGCGAATGCCCAGCAATCAGGCTGGTCATAGCGTCGTCGTCCAGCCGCGCGTTAACGGGCGTAATGGTAATATGCGGGTTGATTCGCGCCAGCGCGTCGCGGGCGGACTCTACCTTTGGCTGCCCGACCGTGGCGTCGCTGTGCAAGGTTTGACGCTGGAGATTGGAAACGGAAACGGTATCAAAATCGAGTAGCGTCAGTTTCCCGACGCCAGCGCCGGCCAGATACTGCGTTGCCGCGCAGCCGAGCCCGCCCAGCCCGACCACTAATACCCGCGCATCTTTTAACGCTTCCTGCCCTTCAAAATCGAAGCCGCGCAGAATAATTTGTCGGTTATAGCGCAGCATCTCCTGGTCGCTAAGTTCCGCCATTACAGGCCTCCGAACAGAGCATTAAACGGCTCGACTTCCACCCATTCTCCCGGCTCAACATTGCCGCGTTCACGCTCCAGCACAATAAAGCAGTTGCCCAGACTAAACGAGCTGAAAATATGTGAGCCCTGGTGTCCGGTGGTCGTGACCTCCAGTTCGCCGTTGGCGCTACGTTGCAGGATGCCGCGCTGGAAATCGAGACGCCCTGGCGTTTTCTTCAGGCGAGATGTTGTGCGTACACGCTGGCGCGGCGGTACAGCGCTTGCCGTATTGCCGCCAAGCTTCGCCAGTAAGGGCTGAACCAGTTGATAAAACGTGAGTGCCGCAGAGACTGGATTCCCCGGCAGGCCACAGAACCAGCTATTACTGAGTTTACCGAAGGCAAACGGTTTGCCTGGCTTGATAGCCAGCTTCCAGAAGGCGATTTCGCCCAACTCCTCAAGGATGGTTTTGGTATAGTCCGCTTCACCAACCGAGACGCCGCCGGAGCTTATCACTACATCGGCCTGGCTGTCGGCGTCGATAAACGCGGCGCGAAGCTTACCGGGATCGTCAGGAATAATGCCTAAATTGATCACTTCGCAGCCAAGCTGTTGCAGCATCAAATGTATAGTTAGACGGTTAGTGTCATAAATTTGTCCCGCCTCCAGCGGCTGGCCCGGAAGCTGGAGCTCGTCGCCGGTCGAGAACAGCGCTACGCGTACTTTACGTACAACCTGCGCATCGGCAATTCCCAGCGACGCCAGCACTGGCAGTTCGGCAGTAGTCAGGCGCGTACCGGCCGGAAAGACCACCGCATCCTGGCGAATATCCTCGCCGCGGCGGCGGATGTTTTGTCCGCAACGAACATCGGCGGTAAAACGCACGCCGTCATCGGTTTGTTCCGTCTGCTCTTGCATGACTACCGCCTCGCAACCTGCCGGTACCGGGGCGCCGGTCATAATGCGAATGCAGGTTCCCGCAGGCCACTCTCCCTGGTAGGGCTGACCGGCAAATGCTTTGCCGGCGACGGGCAGCGGCTTATCGGCGGACAAATCCGCCACGCGTACCGCATAACCATCCATAGCTGAATTATCAAAGCCGGGGACATCAAGGGGAGATACGATATCGGTCGCCAGGATGCGGCCAAAGCAGTTCACCAGCGGCAACGTTTCTACGGCGGTGAGCGGGGTAATACGTGAAAGCATCTGGGTCAGCGCCGTTTCAAGCGGCATCAATCCGGCGGAAAATTCCATGAACATACTCCTGCGAGGCAAAATCGAATCCGGCTATTATGTCAGAAAACAGTGGCGGGCAGTATGCTACCTCGGTCTTAGAGACGGCCTTGCGCCTTTACATACCTTACGCATCTTTCTATATTCAAAAATCGAATGAATAACTCACAACAATTCTGATAGTTATAGTAAAAGTTGTGTGCCACCGTTAATGGACCCTAAAAATGAATAAAGCAGTGATTGCGATTCACGGCGGCGCAGGCGCGATTGCTCGCGCGCAAATGAGCCATGAGCAGGAGCTACGCTATATCCAGGCGCTGTCAGAGATTGTCGAAAGCGGGCAAAAGATGCTGGAAGCGGGTGACAGCGCGCTTGATGTAGTGACGGAAGCGGTGCGCCTGCTGGAAGCGTGTCCGCTCTTCAATGCGGGTATCGGCGCGGTCTATACCCGAGACGGAACTCATGAACTGGATGCCTGCGTGATGGACGGCAATACCCTGAAAGCCGGAGCCGTCGCGGGCGTGAGTCATGTTCGCCATCCTGTGCTCGCCGCCAGACTGGTGATGGAGCGCAGCCCGCATGTACTCATGGTGGGGGAAGGGGCGGAAAACTTTGCCTTTTCACAGGGGATGGCGCGCGTTTCGCCGGATATCTTTTCCACCCCGGCGCGTTACGAGCAATTGCTGGCGGCGCGTGCGGCGGGTGAAATGGCGCTCGATCACAGCGGCGCGCCGCTGGACGAAACGAAAAAAATGGGTACAGTCGGCGCAGTGGCGCGGGATAAATTCGGCAATCTGGCGGCGGCAACGTCTACCGGCGGGATGACCAATAAATTGCCCGGGCGCGTCGGCGACAGCCCGCTGGTCGGCGCCGGGTGTTATGCCAACAACGCCAGCGTCGCCGTTTCCTGTACCGGAACGGGAGAGGTCTTTATTCGCACGCTCGCGGCTTACGATATCGCCGCATTGATGGAATATGGCGGACTCAGCCTTGCCGACGCCTGTGAGCGCGTGGTGATGGAAAAATTACCGGCGCTGGGCGGCAGCGGTGGATTAATCGCCGTTGATCACGAAGGTAATGTCGCGTTGCCGTTTAACAGCGAAGGGATGTATCGCGCCTGGGGATATGCCGGGGATACGCCTACCACAGGAATTTACCGGGAATAAGGAGCCGCAGGTGCCGCACAGCGATGAACTGGATAGCCGCGATGTTCTGTCCGTCAGTGGCCTGAATATCGCGTTTCACCACGAAGGGCAACAGGTAGACGCCGTGCGTAATGTGTCATTACGCCTGAAGCGTGGAGAGACTCTGGCGATTGTCGGCGAGTCGGGATCGGGAAAATCGGTGACGGCGCTGGCGTTAATGCGGCTGATTGAGCAGTCGGGCGCGAACGTGCGCTGCGGCGAAATGCTGTTGCGTCGGCGTAATCGCCAGGTGATTGAACTGTCTGAGCAGAGTGACGCGCAGATGCGGCGTGTGCGCGGCGCGGATATCGCCATGATTTTCCAGGAGCCAATGACCTCGCTCAACCCGGTATTTACCGTTGGCGAGCAAATTGCCGAATCTATTCGTTTGCATCAGGGCGCCAGCCACGAAGAGGCGCTGGCGGAAGCGAAACGTATGCTCGATCAGGTACGGATCCCGGAGTCGCAGGCGATTTTATCGCGTTATCCGCATCAGCTTTCCGGCGGGATGCGCCAGCGAGTCATGATCGCGATGGCGCTATCCTGCCGTCCGGCGGTATTGATTGCCGATGAACCCACCACGGCGCTGGATGTCACTATCCAGGCGCAAATTCTGCAACTTATCAAAGTGTTGCAGCAAGAGATGTCGATGGGCGTGATTTTTATCACCCACGACATGGGCGTCGTGGCGGATATCGCCGATCGCGTACTGGTGATGTATCAGGGCGAGGCCGTGGAAACCGGCAGCGTAGAGCAGATTTTCCATGCGCCGACGCATCCTTATACCCAAACGTTACTGGCGGCCGTCCCTCAGCTTGGCGCGATGCGCGGCCACTCGCTGCCACGCCGTTTCCCGTTGATTTCCGCTGACGAACCGGCCCTTTATGAATCGCAGATTGAGCAAGACACGGTGGTGGAAGGCGAGCCTATTCTCCAGGTTCGGGGGCTGGTGACGCGATTCCCGCTGCGTAGCGGTCTCTTTAACCGCGTTACGCGTGAAGTTCATGCCGTTGAGAATATCAGTTTCGATCTCTGGCCCGGCGAAACGTTATCGCTGGTGGGCGAGTCCGGTAGCGGAAAATCGACGACCGGACGCGCGCTGCTGCGGTTGGTTGAATCCCGGCAGGGGGAGATTATCTTTAACGGCCAGCGCATTGACACGCTGTCTGCGGGTAAACTCCAGCCGTTGCGCCGCGATATTCAGTGTATTTTCCAGGACCCTTACGCCTCGCTCGACCCGCGCCAGACCGTGGGGTATTCCATTATGGAACCTTTACGGATTCATGGTCTGGGGCAGGGGGACGCTGCGGCAAAGCGCGTGGCCTGGCTGCTTGAGCGTGTCGGATTACGTCCTGAACATGCCTGGCGTTATCCGCACGAGTTTTCCGGCGGTCAACGTCAGCGCATCTGCATTGCTCGCGCGCTGGCATTGAATCCTAAAGTGATTATTGCTGATGAGGCGGTCTCCGCGCTGGATGTTTCCGTTCGCGGACAGATCATTAATTTACTGCTCGATTTACAACGGGAAATGGGGATCGCCTACCTGTTTATTTCGCATGATATGGCGGTCGTGGAGCGAATTAGCCATCGCGTGGCGGTGATGTATCTTGGTCAAATTGTTGAGATGGGGCCGCGGCGCGCCGTTTTTGAAAATCCGCAGCATCCTTATACGCGTAAATTGATGGCGGCGGTGCCGGTTGCCGATCCTTCCAGACACCGGCCGCGGCGCGTTCTGCTATCAGATGATATACCCAGCAATATTCATAAACGTGGCGAAGAGACGCCCGCCGTTTCATTACAGTTGGTCGGGCCGGGACATTATGTTGCGCGGCCGCTGCAGGATAATGCGCTCTCGCGCTTATAACATTCAGACAGGCAGGGTTTCAGGAGAACAACATGACGCAATTTATTACGCATAAATGGCTGGCGGCGCTGGGACTGGCCTCATCCATTGCGGCTTTTCCGGCCCTGGCGGCCAAAGATGTGGTGGTGGCGGTAGGGTCTAATTTCACCACGCTCGATCCGTATGACGCCAACGATACACTCTCGCAGGCGGTGGCGAAGTCATTTTATCAGGGGCTGTTTGGCCTGGATAAAGACATGAAGGTAAAAAACGTCCTGGCGGAAGGCTATACCGTTTCTGATGACGGTCTGACCTACACCATTACCCTACGGCAGGGGGTGAAATTTCAGGACGGCGCGGATTTTGATGCGGCGGCGGTGAAAGCGAATCTCGATCGCGCCAGCAATCCGGATAATCACCTCAAGCGTTATAACCTGTATAAAAATATCGCAAAAACGGAGGTTGTCGACCCGGCAACGGTAAAAATTACCCTGAAACAGCCGTTCTCCGCTTTCATTAATATTCTGGCGCACCCGGCGACGGCGATGATCTCGCCGCAAGCGCTGGAAAAATATGGCAAGGATATTGGTTTTCATCCGGTCGGTACCGGTCCATACCAGCTTGAAACCTGGAATCAGACCGACTTTGTCAAAGTGAAAAAGTTCGCCGGTTACTGGCAGCAGGGCTTACCCAAGCTGGATTCTATTACCTGGCGTCCGGTTACTGACAACAATACCCGCGCGGCGATGCTGCAAACCGGCGAAGCGCAATTTGCTTTTCCTATCCCTTATGAGCAGGCCGCGTTACTGGCGAAAAATAAAAACCTCGAACTGGTCGCCAGCCCGTCCATTATGCAGCGTTATATCAGTATGAATGTGACGCAGAAGCCGTTTGATAATCCTAAGGTGCGTGAGGCGTTGAATTACGCTATCAATCGCCAGGCGCTGGTTAAAGTGGCGTTTGCCGGATACGCCACGCCGGCGACGGGCGTGGTGCCGCCGTCGATAGCCTATGCGCAAAGCTATCAGCCGTGGCCCTATGATCCGGCTAAAGCGCGCGAACTGTTGAAAGAGGCGGGGTATCCAGACGGTTTCAGTACCACGCTGTGGTCATCGCACAACCATAGCACCGCGCAAAAAGTGTTGCAGTTTACCCAACAGCAACTGGCGCAGATTGGCATTAAAGCCCGGATAACCGCAATGGACGCCGGCCAGCGCGCCGCGGAAGTTGAGGGCAAAGGGCAAAAAGAGAGCGGCGTGCGAATGTTCTATACCGGCTGGTCGGCGTCGACGGGCGAAGCTGACTGGGCGTTATCGCCGCTCTTCGCATCACAAAACTGGCCGCCGACGCAGTTTAATACCGCTTTTTACAGCAACAAGCAGGTCGACAGTGATTTGGCGGCGGCTTTAAAGACCAACGATCCGCAGGAGAAAACACGATTGTACAAAGAGGCGCAGGATATTATCTGGAAAGAGTCGCCCTGGATACCGTTGGTGGTGGAGAAATTGGTTTCTGCGCACAGTAAAAATTTGACCGGTTTCTGGATTATGCCGGATACCGGTTTCAGCTTTGACGATGCGGATTTGAAGTAAGTAATGGGATGGGGCTGGATGGCGCGCGCGTTGTCCGCCATCCGGTAAAAGGTTCGTGTGATGCTTAACTATGTTCTCAAGCGCCTGCTGGGATTAATTCCTACGCTGTTGATTGTGGCAGTGCTGGTGTTTTTATTTGTTCATTTGTTGCCCGGCGACCCGGCGCGGCTGATAGCCGGACCGGAGGCCGACGCGCAGGTGATCGCGCTGGTTCGTCAGCAGCTGGGGCTTGATCAGCCGCTTCATGTCCAGTTTTGGCGTTACATCACCCATGTTTTACAAGGCGATTTCGGGACGTCAATGGTTTCCCGCCGCCCGGTTTCTGAGGAGATAGCCAGCCGCTTTTTGCCGACGCTGTGGCTGACGATAACCAGTATGATATGGGCGGTTCTGTTTGGCATGGCGATCGGCATCGCCGCCGCCGTGTGGCGTAATCGCTGGCCTGACCGGTTAGGAATGACGCTTGCCGTGACCGGCATTTCTTTCCCGGCTTTTGCGCTGGGAATGTTGTTAATGCAGATTTTTTCCGTGGATCTGGGCTGGCTACCGACCGTGGGGGCGGATAGCTGGCAACATTATATTTTACCCTCCCTGACGCTTGGCGCGGCGGTGGCATCTGTTATGGCGCGTTTTACACGCTCCTCGTTTGTCGATGTCCTGAGCGAGGATTACATGAGGACCGCGCGGGCGAAAGGCGTCAGTGAAACGTGGGTGGTGTTAAAACATGGCCTGCGCAATGCGATGATCCCGGTCGTCACCATGATGGGACTGCAATTTGGCTTTCTGCTTGGCGGATCGATCGTCGTCGAAAAAGTGTTTAACTGGCCGGGGCTTGGGCGGTTACTGGTCGACTCCGTCGACATGCGCGACTACCCTGTGATTCAGGCGGAAGTGCTGCTGTTTTCTCTGGAATTTATTCTTATCAACTTAGTGGTGGATGTCCTCTATGCCGCCATTAATCCGGCTATCAGGTATAAGTAAGGATGCGATTATTTAACTGGCGCCGTCAGGCGATTTTACATGCTATGCCGGTGGTAAAACCCGACCAGATACGCACGCCGTGGCGGGAGTTCTGGCGTCGTTTTCGCCGCCAGCATGTCGCGTTGGTCGCCGGGGGATTCGTACTGGCGTTAATTCTGGTGGCGATTTTTGCCCGTTGGCTGACGCCCTACGATGCGGAAAACTATTTTGACTACGATAGCCTGAACAATGGCCCCTCTTTGCAGCACTGGTTTGGCGTTGACTCGCTGGGAAGAGACATCTTTAGCCGGGTTCTCGTTGGGGCGCAGATCTCACTGGCGGCGGGCGTGTTCGCGGTATTTATCGGCGCTATAATCGGTACGGTGTTGGGATTGCTGGCGGGATATTATGAAGGCTGGTGGGATCGTTTTATTATGCGCATTTGCGATGTGCTGTTCGCCTTCCCCGGCATTTTGCTGGCGATTGCCGTTGTGGCGGTGTTAGGCAGCGGTATTGCTAATGTGATCGTTGCGGTGGCGATTTTCTCTATTCCGGCGTTTGCTCGTCTGGTGCGCGGAAATACCCTGGTCTTAAAACAGCAGACGTTTATTGAGTCTGCCCGCAGTATCGGCGCCAGCGACACGACGATTTTGTTTAGCCATATATTGCCGGGAACGGTCTCGTCAATTGTGGTTTTCTTTACGATGCGTATCGGTACGTCAATTATTTCCGCGGCAAGCCTGTCATTTCTCGGATTAGGCGCGCAGCCGCCAACACCGGAGTGGGGAGCGATGCTCAATGAAGCGCGGGCGGATATGGTCATCGCGCCGCACGTAGCGCTCTTCCCGGCGGTGGCGATTTTCCTGACTGTGCTGGCGTTTAACCTGTTAGGTGACGGGTTGCGCGATGCGCTGGACCCGAAGATTAAGGGGTAAGCCAGCCCGGTGGCGTTGACGCCTGGCGGGCCTGGAACGGTCTCGCCAGGCGGGATAACACATCCGGCACCCGCGCCGGGGGAGGTGGCGTTAAACCCGACTGCCCCACAAATCATATTCGTCGGCGTTTTCCACTTTCACGCGCACGATATCGCCCGGCTTGACGTTGGTTTCGCCGTTCAAATAGACCGCGCCGTCAATTTCCGGCGCATCCGCCATGCTACGCCCGATAGCGCCTTCTTCGTCAACCTCATCAACGATCACCAGAATTTCGCGGCCCACTTTTTCCTGCAAGCGCTCAGCGGAGATTTGCTGTTGCAGTTGCATAAAGCGGTTCCAGCGCTCTTCTTTCACCTCTTCCGGCACCTGATCCGGCAGCTCATTCGCACCTGCGCCTTCCACCGGGCTGTACTTGAAGCAGCCTACACGATCGAGGCGCGCCTCTTTCAGGAAGTCGAGCAGCATCTGGAAGTCTTCTTCCGTTTCGCCGGGGAAGCCGACAATAAAGGTGGAGCGTAGGGTCAGTTCCGGGCAGATTTCGCGCCACTGCTTAATGCGCGCCAGCTGGCGGTCAACGGAACCGGGACGTTTCATCAGTTTAAGAATCCGCGGGCTGGCATGTTGCAGCGGAATGTCCAGATAAGGCAGGATTTTGCCTTCCGCCATTAGCGGAATCACATCATCAACGTGTGGGTAGGGGTAGACGTAGTGCAGACGTGTCCAGACGCCCAGTTTTGATAACTGTTCGCACAGGCTCACCATACTGGTTTTCACCGGTTCGCCATTATGGAATCCGGTGCGGTGCTTCACATCTACGCCGTAGGCGGAGGTATCTTGCGAAATCACCAGAATCTCTTTGACCCCGGCATCAACCAGACGTTTCGCTTCGCTTAATACGTCGCCAATCGGACGGCTGACCAGATCCCCGCGCATCGACGGGATGATGCAGAACGTGCAGCGGTGATTACAGCCTTCAGAAATTTTCAGATACGCATAATGGCGCGGCGTCAGTTTTACACCCTGTTCCGGTACGAGGCTTAAAAATGGATTGTGCTTCGGCTTCGGTACGTAATGATGTACGTGCTGCAGAACTTGCTCATAGCTATGCGGCCCGGTGATTTCCAGTACTTTCGGATGCACTTCGCGGATCTGATCTTCTTTTGCGCCCAGGCAGCCGGTGACGATTACCTTACCGTTTTCGTTCAGCGCTTCGCCAATGGCTTCCAGTGACTCTTGTACCGCGCTGTCAATAAAGCCACAGGTATTAACGATAACCATATCCGCATCGTCATAGCGTGGCACAACGTCATAGCCTTCGGTACGCAGCTCAGTCAGGATGCGTTCCGAATCAACGAGGTTTTTCGGACAGCCCAGGGAAACGAAGCCGATCTTTGGCTGGTGGGTTACATTACTCATAGCTTAAAAAGTGTTCATTTATTGGAATGGTCAGGGCAGGGATTCTACAGATATCCGAACAAAAATTGTATCGCAATCTCATCAGGAGCGGCGGCATCAACCGTTGTGGTTATCAGCAAAAGGTGAAAAAGGGCAATTCTAAGAAAATTCTTGATCTCTGACACCCCTTTGTCTAAAAAACGACCATACTATTAAGTTGAACCCTGGTAGAAAAGAGGAGGAAAAAAGGTATGGTCGTTGACAGACTGAGAACCGATCTTCTCAACAAGCTGATAAACGCGCGTATCGATCTTGCCGCTTATCTGCAATTGCGAAAAGCGAAGGGGTATATGTCAGTCAGCGAAAGTGACACTCTGCGTGACAATTTTTTTGAACTGAATCGCGAGCTCCACGATCACGCTTTACGGCAGGGACTGCATCTCGATCAGGAAGAGTGGAACGCGCTGCGCCGTGCCGAAGGCGCGCTTGCAGCCGCCGCCGTTTGTTTAATGAGCGGACACCATGATTGTCCGACCTTTATTGCCGTCAACGCAGATAAACTTGAAAACTGTCTGACAACTTTGACGCTGAGTATTCAGAGTCTGAAAGCACATTCACCGCTTACACAGGTCTGAATAAGGGGGAGGCGACTCCCCCTTTTTACCGAACCGCGCCGCTTAATGTTTTGTAAAAATAAACCCGACCTCTTGCGATGCTGACTACGCTTTAACGCAGAGCCCTGAAGGAGGCGGTATGCGTCGAATACTTCTCGCGATAGTTTCATTCTCTCTTTTCTCTTCATGGGCGAACGCCAATCTTGCGTCGGTGAACGTTGAGGTGCTGCAAACCCGACTCGATCACCCGTGGTCGCTGGCTTTTTTGCCGGATAACCGTGGGATGCTCATTACCCTGAAAGGGGGACAACTGCGCCACTGGCAGACGGGGAAGGGACTTTCCGATCCGCTGGCTGGCGTACCGAAAGTGTGGGCAAACGGGCAGGGAGGTTTGCTGGACGTCGTGCTGGCGCCTGACTTTGCCCAGTCGCGCCGCGTCTGGCTGAGCTATGCTGAAGCTGACCGCGAAGGAAACGCCGGTACGGCAGTCGGTTTTGGACGGCTGAGCAACGATCTTCAGCGTCTGGAGCATTTTCGTACTGTGTTTCGCCAGATGCCTAAGCTGTCTACCGGCAACCATTTCGGCGGACGTATGGTATTCGATGCGCAAGGGTTTCTTTTTATTGCCCTGGGTGAAAATAACCAGCGCGCTACCGCGCAGGATTTGGATAAATTACAGGGTAAGCTGGTGCGCCTGACCGGGCAGGGCGAAATTCCGCCGGATAATCCGTTTGTGCATCAGGCGGGCGCGCGTCCGGAAATCTGGTCTTACGGTATTCGTAATCCGCAGGGGCTGGCCATCAATCCCTGGAGCGGCGCGCTATGGCTGCATGAACACGGTCCGCGCGGCGGCGATGAAATTAACATCCCGGAAAAAGGCAAAAATTATGGCTGGCCGCTGGCCACATGGGGCGTCAACTATAGTGGTCTGAAAGTGCCGGAAGCCAAAGGTGAAATTGTCGAGGGAACGGAGCAACCGGTTTACTACTGGAAGGATTCTCCGGCGATCAGCGGGATGGCTTTTTATGCCAGCGACGTTTTTGCGCCGTGGCGGCACAAACTGTTTATCGGCGCGCTAAAAGATAAAGAGGTCATTGTGATGCGCGTCGATGGCAATACGGTGACGGAAGAAGGCCGTATTCTGGGTGACAGAAAGCAGCGTATTCGGGATGTGCGTGTCGGACCTGACGGCTACTTATATGTGTTAACCGATGAGTCCGACGGGCAGTTACTCAAGGTAAGTCCTGCAGTCACGCGTTAGGTCACCGGGATCATCACCACTTTGCGAAAAGCAGGGCGCTCGGTAAGCTGCTGATACCAGCGTTGCAGATTCGGGCGCGGCGTCCATTTCAGACCTACGTTCAGCAGGTTATAGACGAAAGGCGCAATAGCGATATCGCCGGTGCCAAAGTTATCCCCGGAGAACCACGGCTGGTGGGCCAGAGCATCATCAAGAAGCGCAAACAGGCCATCACACTTTTCGATACCTGCTTCAATTGCCGCCTGGTCGCGTTTTTCCGGCGGGGTTCTGACCAGTCCCATCAGGATCACGCGGTGCGCCGGACTTAACGTTTGATTCGCCCAGTCCATCCATTTTTCGCCCTCCGCACGCCGCGCCGGGTTATCAACCCATAGCCGGTTCTGGCCGTATTGCGCCGCCAGATAGCGGACAATGGCATTGGATTCCCACAATAACAGGTCGGTTTCATCATCTTTAAGCAGCGGCACCAGCCCATTAGGATTCATCGCCAGATAGTCGGCATCCTGGTTAACGCCGAATTTTCCGCCTGCCAGAATTTGATCGTATGGCAGTTCCAGCTCTTCAAGCGTCCACAACACTTTTTTAACATTAGTCGAGTTGTTCCGGCCCCACAGCGTAATCATATTAACCCCTTCCGTTTTATCAGGATGATGACAGTAATCGGCCTACCGTGAGATAAACCTAACATTTACACAATGGTCTGTAAAAAAATCGTTATGAAGGAAGCGTAACGGGATGTTATTGCATAAACTTTAAAAACTTTACCAAGTTACGGTTTCTTTAACGTCGTGAGTGCGTTATTACTCACCGCACTTATTACACGGTGGTGTGACGTGTGTTTTTGGAATGGATACTCGGGTGGTACTATGACGCAATACGCTTCTTCCCTTCGTAGCCTCGCGGCAGGTTCGGTTCTCTTATTCCTTTTCGCTTCGCCTGTAAAGGCAGAGGAACAAACGATCGCGCCGCCGGGCGTTGATGCGCGAGCCTGGATCTTAATGGATTACGCCAGCGGTAAAGTACTGGCGGAAGGCAACGCCGATGAGAAACTCGACCCTGCCAGTTTGACAAAAATTATGACCAGCTACGTGGTGGGCCAGGCGCTGAAGGCAGGGAAAATCAAGCTGACCGATATGGTGACGGTGGGCAAAGATGCTTGGGCGACGGGGAACCCGGCGCTACGTGGGTCGTCGGTGATGTTTCTGAAGCCAGGCGATCAGGTGTCGGTTGCGGATCTTAATAAAGGCATCATCATTCAGTCAGGTAATGATGCCTGTATCGCGCTTGCCGACTACGTCGCCGGAAGCCAGGAGTCCTTTATCGGCCTGATGAACGCCTATGCGAAACGACTGGGATTAACGAATACAACCTTCCAGACGGTACACGGTCTTGATGCGCCAGGGCAGTTCAGTACCGCTCGCGATATGGCGTTGCTCGGCAAGGCCTTGATTCACGATGTGCCTGACGAATACGCCATTCATAAAGAGAAAGAATTTACTTTTAATAATATTCGTCAACCGAACCGCAACCGCCTGTTGTGGAGCACCAATCTGCATGTCGACGGCATGAAAACGGGGACAACGGCAGGGGCTGGATATAACCTTGTCGCCTCCGCCACCCAGGGCGATATGCGCCTGATCTCTGTCGTGCTGGGGGCGAAAACGGACCGTATTCGTTTTAATGAGTCAGAAAAACTGCTGACCTGGGGTTTCCGCTTCTTTGAAACGGTCACGCCGATTAAACCTGACGCGACATTCGTGACGCAACGGGTCTGGTTTGGCGATAAGCGTGAGGTCAATTTGGGGGCGGGCGATGCGGGGTCTGTGACGATTCCGCGTGGGCAGCTTAAAAACCTGAAGGCCAGCTTTACGTTGAACGAACCACAGCTCACGGCGCCGTTGAAGAAAGGGCAGGTTGTCGGCACCATCGATTTCCAGCTTAACGGAAAATCCATTGAGCAACGCCCGTTAATGGTGATGGAAAACGTCGAGGAGGGGGGATTTTTCAGCCGGATGTGGGATTTTGTGCTGATGAAACTCCATCAGTGGTTTGGCAGTTGGTTCTCGTAAAATAACCCCATTGCCGGGTGCGCGTCGCATCCGGCAACGGGCGGTTAATACATCAGAGTAATTTGTTGCGCTTTAGCGTAGGCCACAAAGGCCTCATCGGGACGGCGGTCGCTGATAATCGTATCAAAGCGTGATAATTCCCCCATCCGCGCCGGACGTACCTTGCCGAATTTACTGTGATCCACCACCAGTACATGGCTCTGTGCCATTGTCATTGCCCAATGTTTTACCGGCAGCTCTTCCAGATTAAAGCAGGTAGCGCCTTTACTGGTATGAACGCCGGCGGCGGAATAAAACGCGATATCCGGACAAATATTGTTTAACGTTTCATGGAAATCAAGCGGCTTGAAAATGGCGTTGCTGGCGTGAAACTCCCCGCCGCTCAGGATGGCGCGGCAATGGGGTTTGTCCTGCAGCGCCAGAAAGGTATTAAGTGAATAGCACACCGCCGTAAAGGGAAGGTCATTATCAATGGCTTCAATGATCCACGGCGTGGTGGTGCCGCAGTCAATAAATACTGTCTGATGCGCTTGTACCAGGCCCGCAGCCAACTGAGCGGCTCGGCGTTTTTCTTCCACCAGACGAGATTTTTGATCGCTTAACAGATAATGACTGGCGCTGCGGGGCTCCAGTACGATATAGCCGCCCAGCAATACGACAGGCGCGCTTTTATGGTTCAGGTCGCGACGAATGGTCATTTCAGAGACGCCCAACAGGGTCGCGGCTTCTTTTAGATGAAGTTTATCGCTGCGTTTTAAGGCCTGCAGCAATTGACCAATACGCTCGTCGCGTCGCGTTTCCATAGTTCCCCTGGAGAGTTAAATAAGCGCTCCGCACCATACAGAGCGCTTAATATTACTCTTTTTTTCGCTATTTAGTCACGTACCCAGCCTTTTCGAATGGGCAATGCGAAACAGAAACGGTAACAACGTTGCAGCGCCTGGTAGAGCGGCGTGCCGTACCATTGCCAGATCAGCTGTGCGCTCAGGCAGCCAAGCATCGCTACCAGCAGCGCGCCAATCATATCTAACGGCCAGTGTACGCCGAGATAGACGCGCGACCAGGCGATGGTCATGGCTATCGCCATCATCACGATGCCTGACCAGAGGCGGTGCCAGAACAAAAACGCCAGCGCAAAGGTAAAAATCACCGTACCGTGATCGCTGGGGAACGAGTCATCGGCGGCATGATGCAGGAAGTTATAGCCGATATGATCGACAAACGGACGGTCGTGCGGGAAAAGGTGTCCCATTGTCCAGGAGACCGCCAGACTGATAATCAGCGCGATGCCGATTTTAACGATCAGCTGACGCTGGGCGCAGACCCGATCGCGGGGACCCCACAGCCAGAGTACCACGGCTAAGAGCGGGACGATGTTGATGACATCTTTGGCGATAAAGATAGCGAGCGAAATTGTCCACTGCGCGGAATCAGGTGTGGCGTTAATAAAATAAAACAGCGAGTTGTTAAGGTTTTCCAGCATAACATCCAGGCTCGGAGCAATGAAATCAAAAGGGATAGCCAGCTCATCCCCGTGCAAACTGAGCATAAATGCAGCGTAACAAGGAGGAAAAGCAGTATTGTCTTATTTGGCGGCAACATGAAGAGATTTAAGACAATGGCATAAAATAACGTTGATGATAACGGCGCAAACTTAAATTAACCTTAAAGTACGCAAGCGCTAAGCAGCTTTCTGTAAAAATGTGCGCTATTTCCCTTGCAGCCTCATAATTCGCTATCTCAGTTCCCCGACTTTCATTACACTCTGCGCGGTTTTTATTGGCGAAGAGATGGTATGCAGAATCGTTTACAATCAGGCGGCAGGCTGGGACGTCAGGCGCTACTTTTTCCTCTCTGTCTGGTGCTGTACGAATTTTCTACTTATATTGGCAACGACATGATCCAGCCGGGTATGCTGGCGGTGGTTGAGCAGTATCAGGCAGGCCTGGACTGGGTTCCGACGTCCATGACCGCTTATCTGGCGGGCGGTATGTTCTTACAGTGGCTGCTTGGCCCGTTGTCTGACCGGATTGGCCGTCGTCCCGTAATGCTGGCGGGCGTCGTGTGGTTTATTGTCACCTGCCTGGCGACGTTACTGGCGAAAAACATCGAACAATTTACATTCCTGCGTTTTTTGCAAGGGATTAGCCTGTGTTTTATCGGCGCTGTAGGGTATGCCGCGATTCAGGAATCCTTTGAGGAAGCGGTGTGTATAAAAATTACCGCGCTGATGGCGAACGTGGCGTTAATCGCGCCGCTACTGGGACCACTGGTTGGGGCGGCATGGGTGCATGTTCTGCCGTGGGAGGGGATGTTTATTTTATTTGCCGCACTGGCCGCTATCGCCTTTTTCGGGCTACAGCGCGCAATGCCGGAGACCGCCACGCGGCGGGGCGAAACGCTGTCATTTAAGGCGCTGGGCCGGGATTATCGGTTGGTGATAAAAAACCGGCGGTTCGTCGCAGGGGCGTTAGCGCTGGGATTTGTCAGCCTGCCGCTGTTGGCCTGGATTGCGCAGTCGCCGATTATCATCATTAGCGGCGAACAGCTCAGCAGCTATGAATATGGTCTGCTGCAGGTGCCCGTTTTTGGCGCGCTCATTGCCGGTAATCTGGTGTTAGCGCGTTTAACCTCCCGACGTACGGTTCGCTCGCTGATCGTGATGGGCGGCTGGCCTATCGTCGCGGGGCTGATCATCGCCGCGGCGGCGACGGTGGTTTCATCCCATGCTTATTTATGGATGACGGCGGGATTAAGCGTATACGCTTTTGGCATTGGGCTGGCGAATGCCGGACTGGTGCGTCTGACGCTCTTTTCCAGCGATATGAGTAAAGGAACGGTCTCGGCGGCGATGGGAATGCTACAAATGCTGATTTTTACCGTTGGCATTGAAGTCAGTAAACACGCCTGGTTAAGCGGCGGCAATGGGCTATTTAGCCTGTTTAATCTGGCAAACGGTATTCTTTGGCTACTGCTGATGCTGGTCTTCTTAAAAGATAAGCGGACGGGGAATTTGCAAACAGTCTGAGAGAGCGGCTACGCCTGATAAGCTTTCTGTTATCAGGCATAGAGAGGCATCCGCTAGATGTTAAACGGCGGCTCGTTGTTTAATACGCTGTCGATGATATCCAGCACGCCTTCCTGGTTGTTCGATCCGGCGCGGTATTTCGCCGCCGCCGCGACCGCCTCGCTGGCGTGCGACATGGCAAAACTAAACCCGGCCTGACGCAGCATCTCAATATCGTTGCCGCCGTCGCCGAATACCACCACTTCACTATCATGAATGCCCCAGCGCTGCTGTAACAGACGCAGGCCGTTGGCTTTATGCACGCCGGGAATTATTAAATCAATACTGCCATAGCCGGTATGAACGGGGACCATGATATCGCCAATGGCGTCGTGCAGCGCCGCCTGTACTTCCGGTATCCGTTCATCGGTAATATTAAGGCCGAATTTGAAAAAGACATCGTTGATGTTATTAAAATTATCCACAAACTCCAGACGATGATAATACATTGCCGCAACGGCTTTTAACGCATCGTTGTACCGTTTCAGCGTATAGGCGCTGTTTTTTCCACAGGCGATAATCTCCACATCGGCGCGTGTGAGCAGGTGTTCGACAACCGTCTGGAAGTCGGATTTTGTCAGCTCGCCGTTAAAAATATCCTCTCCTTCGCTGACCACCCAACCGCCGTTTTCCGCGACAAAAGCGATTTCGTGCGCAATTTCAGGAAAGAACGAGATTAACTGGTAATACTGGTTGCCGCTGGCCACGACAAAGCGAATGCCTTGCCGCTTCATTTGTTGGTACTGCGCCATAAACCGGTCACGGTTATAGGTTTTTTGATCGCTCAGAAAAGTGCCGTCCATGTCGACGGCGATTAATTTGATACTCATGCGTTATGCTCCATCACCGGTTGCGGAGTCGATACAGGTTTGGCGACGGCCTTCGCCACCAGCGCCGCCAGAATAACCAGCGCCAGCACAACCATCATGGCGCTGCGTAATCCATAATGCTCTCCCAGATAGCCCAACAGCGGCGGCCCGACCAAAAACGCCAGATAGCCGGTCGTGGCGACAACGCTCACGCGCGTCGGCGCGTCGGGACCGGTATCGCTGGCGGCGGAAATGGTCAGCGGGAAGCCGAGCGAAGCGCCTAAGCCCCAAAGAATGACCGAGACGCCGGCGACCCAGTCGCTATCGACAAAAATAATCAGGCCAATGCCCAGCGCTCCCATCAACGCGCTGGCGCGAACAACCGTCACCCGGCTATAGCGGTCAATAAACCAGCCGCCGGTAAAGCGGCCAACGGTCATACCAAGCGTGAAACCGGCGTAGATCAGAGAGCCGGAGGTTGGGCTAAAACCGTGTCCGTCTACCATCAGTAGCGGCAGCCAGTCATTCGCAGAGCCTTCGGCGAATGCCATTGCCAGCACCACCACGCCAATAAGCAAAAGCTGGATGTCCCGATAAAAAGGTAATCCTTTTTCCTGAAGGTGAGCATCTTCCGATGCGTTTTTACCCGTACCGTCAGGGATCGCCCGAATGGCGATAAAAATGGGCGCGATCGCCACGGCAGCCGCGAGGATGATATGGATGTTAGCCGGGACGCTTAATGCGGTTAACGCCATGCCGACACCAGCGCCCGCCAGCGTGCCGAAACTGTAGAAACCATGCATCATCGGCAGAACAGTTTTATTCAGCTCGCGTTCGACCGCCGCGCCTTCGACATTAATCGCCACTTCGGCTGCGCCAAAACTGGCGCCGAAAACGGCTAATCCAAGGGCAAAAATCAGCGGCGAGGCGCACCACAGCGCGACGCTAAGAATAACCATCCCGGTTACTGCGCAGGTCATCGTCGTGCGAATAACCTTCCGGGTGCCAAATCGTTTCACCAGCCAGGCGGAACAAAGAATACCGCTCATTGAACCGATAGAAAGCCCGAATAAGACCGCCCCCATTTCCGCGGTAGAGACGGAAAGAATATCCCGAATAGCAGGCGTTCGGGTTGCCCAGGAGGCCATCAGCAGTCCGGGTAAAAAGAAGAACATAAACAGCGCCCAGGTACGGCGTTTTAAGGCGTTACGTGAGGAGAGGACGGTCATAGCGTCAGGCCAGAAAATAGAAGCGAGAGGTAAACATTAGCAAGCTTGTGTACATTTGTACATATCATCGTCATACTTCGTTGTGCAGACAGTTTTTACTGTCTGTTTTTTCAGCGTAAACGGCAGGCTACTATCGCCTGCATCCTGAATGAGATGTGGAACTCATCATGAAAGAAAATGCCGTAAGACGCGCCAATGATCCTAAGCGACGGGAAAAAATAATTCAGGCCACACTGGAAGCGGTAAAGACCTATGGCGTTCATGCCGTGACGCACCGGAAAATCGCCGCTATCGCTCAGGTGCCGCTTGGCTCGATGACCTACTATTTTGCCGGTATGGATGCGTTATTGAGTGAAGCTTTTACACTTTTCACCGAGAACATGTCGCGTCAATACCAGGACTTTTTTGCGCAGGTGACGGATGCGGAGGGGGCGTGCCAGGCGATAACGGAAATGATTTACGGCTCGCAGGTTACGACGCCGGATAATATGGCGTTAATGTATCAGTTATATGCCTATGCCAGCGATAAGCCAGCGTTAAAAATAGTCATGCAAAACTGGATGCAGCGTAGCCAGAATACGCTGGCGCAGTGGTTTGACGCACAGACCGCCCGCGCGCTGGATGCGTTTATCGAGGGGATGACGCTGCATTTTGTAACGGATCGAACGCCGCTGGCGCGTGAAGCGATTTTACAGATGGTAAAGCGAATCGCCGGAGCGTCAATGTCGTGTCACTCTGCGTCAGGCAACAAAAAACCCACCAACCTTGAACCGAAATGGCGGGGTTGATGGGCTCCACAAAATGGGGACATCAAAGAAAAGCAGTGGCAATAGGTATGACTGATGCTTTAACGAAAAGTTCGACCTATTGGCAAAATTTTTTCACTTAAAGGCAAACTTCAGTTTTATCCTAATCCCGGCCAGATAATGACAATAAGCGTCCCCGCCAGCGTTAGCAGAACGTTGGCGATAGCGTAAGTCCCCGCATAACCCAGCGCTGGAATATTGCTGCGCGCCGTATCGCTAATGATTTCCATCGCCGGGGCGCAGGTACGCGCGCCCATCATGGCGCCGAACAGCAGCGCCCGGTTCATGCGCAGCACATAAGCGCCAAACAAGAAGCAGATCACCACCGGTACCAGGCTGACGACAAGCCCGGCGATCAGCATTTGTCCGCCGACCGCGCCCAGACCGTTGCTGATACCGCTGCCGGCGCTTAAACCAACGCCTGCCATAAATACCATCAAGCCGAATTCTTTCACCATGTTAAGCGCGCCCTGCGGAATATAACCAAAGGTAGGATGGTTAGCGCGCAGGAAACCGAGCATGATCCCGGCGAACAGCAATCCGGCCGCGTTGCCGATGCCGAAACTAAAATTGCTGAACTGGAAGGTAATCATCCCGATCATTAACCCGATGATAAAAAAAGCGCAGAAGGCGAGCAGGTCCGTCACCTGACTATGGATCGAAATAAAACCAATGCGATCGGCGATGGTTTTTACGCGTCTGGCGTCGCCGCTCACCTGTAACACGTCGCCTTTATTCAGCACGACGTTATCGTCGATAGGCATTTCGATCTGGCTGCGGATGACGCGGTTAAGGAAGCAGCCATGATCGGTCAGCTTGAGCTGAGCGAGGCGGCGACCGACCGCATTGTGGTTTTTTACCACAATTTCTTCCGTCACGATGCGCATATCAAGCAGATCGCGATCAAACACTTCCTTACCATTACGGAAGCTGGGATCGAGCCTGGCGTGCGCGTCCGGATAGCCGACCAGCGCAATCTCATCGCCCATTTGCAGCACCGCATCGCCATCCGGGTTCGCCAGAATACCGTTACGACGAATACGTTCGATATAGCAACCTGTCTGGCGGTAAATACCCAGCTCGCGCAGGTTTTTTCCGTCAGTCCAGGCCACCAGTTCCGGACCAACCCGATAGGCGCGGATAACCGGCAAATAAACTTTGCGATTAGCATCGGTATCCAGACCGCGCTCGCGAGCAATTTGCTGGGCGCTGGTTTGCAAATCCTGATGCTGTAGTTTAGGCAAGTAACGCGCGCCCACGATCAGGCTGACCAAGCCAATCAGATAGGTCAGGGCATAGCCCAGGCTCAGATTATCAAGAGCGGAGGAGAGTTGGGTGCTGGCGATGCCGGAATGTCGCAGGGTATCGCCTGCGCCAACCAGCACGGGCGTGGATGTCATTGAGCCGGCCAGCATACCGGCCGTCAGGCCAATATCCCAGCCGAATAGCTTACCAAGGCCTAAGGCGATTAGCAGAGCGCTACCGACCATGACCAGGGCAAGCATCAGATAGTTTTTACCGTCGCGAAAAAAAATCGAAAAAAAGTTGGGGCCAGCCTCGACGCCGACACAAAAAATAAACAGCATAAATCCCAGATTTAGCGCGTCGGTGTTAATACTGAAGTGTTGCTGCCCTAATAATAGAGAGACCACTAAAACGCCAATGGAATTACCAAGTTGGACTGAACCCAGACGTAACTTGCCAAGACACAGGCCAAGAGCCAGGACCACAAATAATAACAGGATGTAATTCCCATTTAACAAATCTGCGACGTTTATATTCACGGAGACTAACTTCTTGTTTACGAGTAAGCTGTTGAAAGAAATGGTAATTTACGCTACTGTTTTTATCATGAATTAAGGGTGCAATCGTATTGCATACAGCATCCAAATAAAAACAACACAACAATATATCCTGCTAGTTTAATCTTATTGCGTACTAACGGCTATAAGAATCGTGCAGGTGTGTTTTTGGCATGGAATGCCACATGACTTTATCTGACTGGATGCCTCACGGCGGAAAGCGTGTTCGATAGAGAGTGTCAGGAGGAACGATTGAAACATAAACACGGGTGGGCAAGCGTTGTCTGCTGCTTTGTACTCTTTATTGTGGTGTGTCTTTCATTAACTATGCATGTACAAGGCGCTTTTCGCGCGGCAGGGCATCCTGAGATTGGACTGTTATTTTTTACGTTACCTGGCGCGGTGGCCAGTTTTTGTTCTCACCGACGCGAGGTGATCCGACCGCTGATCGGGGCGATGCTGGCGGCGCCGTTTTGCCTGGTGTTAATGCGCGTGGTATTTATGCCTACCCGATCGTTTTGGCAAGAACTGGCGTGGTTATTTAGCGCCGTATTCTGGTGTGCGTTAGGCGCGCTCTGCTATTTGTTTATTAGCAGCCTGTTTAGCCACCGGCGAAAAAAACGCCGATAGCGCCCTCCGGTAGAGGGCGTTGCCAGAGCAATCAGGCGAAAAGATTCAGATTTTCTTTTGCCCATGCTTCAAAATCCGTACAGCCGCCGATATGTTTTTGATCGACAAAAATCTGCGGTACGGTTTCTACAGGTTTACCTACGGTTTTTTCCAAATCCGCTTTAGTAATGCCTTCAGCATGGATATCAATATAGCGGTAGTTAAAATCGTCGCGTTCTTTGCTCAGTTTTTCCGCCAACTCTTTTGCACGCACGCAATAAGGGCACCCTGGGCGGCCAAAAATAACAGTAAACATATCTCTCCTCGAACATAAAGCCAGACGGCGAACAGGTGTTATCATGCCGCGATTTACGGCAGATGAAAAGCAGGTTACGCCTGTTCCTTTGATAACCCAGGGCTATATCTGTTAAGCACGCCGGACCAGAACGTTCTACACTGTGCGTCAGTTAACCGGGAGGCTTGATATGCGCACGATTGGCGTGTTACCCAAAAGCGTACTGATACTGGAATACCTCGGTATGATTTTGCTGGCGTTTGCTCTGCTATCGCTTAATCATTACCTTACGCTGCCCGCGCCGTTCAATACGCCGCTGGCTGGCGTATTGATGGTTTTCCTGGGCGTCGTGTTGATCCTCCCCGCCGCGGTGGCGATGATGTGGCGTATTGCGCAGTTACTGGCGCCGCAGTTGATGAAACGTCCACCCGACATTTCTTCCCGTTCAGATAGAGAAAAGCATAATGAGTCCGACCATTGAACTTCTTTGTGGCCATCGTTCTATTCGCCATTTCACCGATGAACCCGTGACTGACGCGCAGCGAGAGGCCATTATTGCCGCCGCGCGCAGCACGTCCAGTTCCAGTTTTTTACAGTGCAGCTCTATTATCCGTATTACCGATCGGGCGCTGCGCGAGGCGTTAGTGCCCCTGACGGGAGGGCAAAAGCATGTGGCGCAGGCCGCTGAGTTCTGGGTATTTTGCGCCGATTTTAATCGTCATTTGCAGATCTGCCCTGACGCGCAGTTGGGGCTTGCCGAACAACTGCTGCTCGGTGTCGTCGATACGGCGATGATGGGGCAAAATGCGCTGACGGCGGCGGAATCACTGGGGTTAGGCGGCGTATATATCGGCGGCATCCGTAACAATATTGAATCTGTTACAGAACTGTTAAAATTGCCGAAGCATGTATTGCCGCTCTTTGGCCTGTGTTTGGGATGGCCTGCGGATAATCCGGATCTGAAACCGCGCCTGCCTGCCGAGCTTGTGGTTCATGAGAACCAGTACCAACCGCTTGATGAAAAGCTGCTGGCGCGCTATGACGAGCAGTTGGCTGAGTATTATCTGACCCGCGGCAGTAATACGCGACGCGATACCTGGAGCGATCATATCCGTCGCACCCTGATTAAAGAAAATCGCCCATTTATCCTTGAATATTTGCATAAACAGGGCTGGGCGACGCGCTAAAACCTGCGGGCCAGTGTATGATACGCGGGCTTTTCAGGGTTTTCAGCGAGGTGCAGGGTGAAAATTGCCATATTGTCCAGGGATGGAACGCTCTATTCTTGCAAACGTCTGCGCGAAGCGGCGATGCGGCGCGGCCATCTGGTCGAGATACTCGATCCTCTTTCCTGCTATATGAATATTAATCCGGCAGCGTCGTCGATCCATTACAAGGGGCGTCGTCTGCCCCATTTTGACGCCGTTATTCCCCGTATTGGTTCGGCCATTACCTTTTATGGTACCGCTGCGCTACGTCAGTTTGAGCTATTGGGTAGCTATCCGCTGAATGAATCCGTCGCCATTACCCGCGCGCGCGATAAGCTGCGATCGCTACAACTTCTGGCGCGCCAGGGGATCGATCTTCCCATTACCGGGATCGCCCATTCGCCGGATGATACCAGCGATCTTATTAAGATGGTTGGCGGGGCGCCGCTGGTCGTGAAGCTGGTAGAAGGCACGCAAGGGATCGGCGTGGTATTGGCGGAGACGCGTCAGGCTGCTGAAAGCGTTATTGATGCGTTTCGGGGGCTGAATGCCCATATCCTGGTTCAGGAATACATTGCCGAAGCTAAAGGATGCGATATTCGTTGTCTGGTCGTCGGCAATGAGGTTGTGGCAGCGATTGAGCGGTGCGCGAAAGCCGGTGATTTTCGCTCCAATCTTCATCGTGGCGGGGTGGCCAGCATCGCGACGATCACGCCTCGTGAACGGGATATCGCCATCAAAGCCGCACAAACGCTGGGGCTGGATGTGGCGGGCGTCGATATTTTACGCGCCGCGCGCGGGCCGCTGGTGATGGAGGTGAATGCCTCGCCGGGACTGGAAGGTATCGAAAAGACTACGGGCGTGGATATCGCGGGGCGAATGATTCAGTGGATAGAACGTCACGCTACGCCTGAATTTTGCCTTAAAATCGGCGGCTAATCGCAATCGTGGATTCCGCCGTAGTACGAAGCACGCTTTTTGCGTAAGCTGTGCCGGTAATTTTTTCATCGTCATCGTAAGAGGTAGCACATTATTATGATATCACTGGTCGTTCCCACTCTGGATACGTTGCGTCAATGGCTCGACGACCTGGGCATGAATTTCTTCGAATGTGATACCTGCCAGGCGCTGCATTTGCCGCATATGCAGAATTTTGACGGCGTCTACGATGCTAAAATCGATTTGGTGGACAACACCATTCTTTTTTCCGCGATGGCGGAGGTCAGGCCTTCCGCGTTGCTGCCGCTGGCGGCCGATCTCTCTGCTATCAACGCCAGTTCGTTGACGGTAAAAGCCTTTCTCGATATGCAGGATGATAATCTGCCAAAACTGGTTGTGTGCCAGTCTTTATCCGTTATGCAAGGCGTCACCTACGAACAGTTCGAATGGTTTGTTCGCCAAAGTGAAGAGCAGATTTCTATGGTGATCCTTGAGGCCGGGGCGCATCAGCTTCTGTTTAACGCGGAAGAAGACGCGCAAAAAACCAGCGCGGTTGACCATTTTCTTCACTAATCCCTTCCGATAATCAGGCAGTCGCTGCCAGCGCGGCTGCTGTTTACACTTTTTTATGCTGCTATTAACCTTTATTTAAAGAATTATTCACCTCCTTTCTGACCATTTCGCTTTATCACATAGACAAAACCTGCATAAAAAATTGATAAAAGGCGTTTTTTAATCTGGGCTATAGCCTCAAACCTTAGCTAAAGTTATTCTTGCGAAGCTTCTATAGCGAGCTTGATGGCAGGGAGGGCGACCTCTCTTCTTCATTTGTATCAAATGAAAAGGTATGCACATTTCAGGCATGTTTTAAACCACGCCTAATGGGTTCATTTGTTAACGGATTTCAGAAGGAAAGCGATGATGACCGCCTTAAAGAAAAAATGGCTATCGGGTCTGGTTGCGGGTGCTCTGATGGTCGTCTCTGTCGGCACGCTCGCTGCCGAACAAAAAACGCTGCACATTTATAACTGGTCAGATTATATCGCGCCGGACACGGTGGCGAACTTTGAAAAAGAGACCGGGATTAACGTTATCTATGATGTCTTTGACTCTAACGAAGTGCTGGAAGGCAAGTTAATGGCAGGCAGCACCGGGTTCGATCTGGTGGTGCCATCGGCCAGTTTTCTTGAGCGCCAGCTCACCGCGGGCGTTTTTCAGCCGCTGGATAAAAGCAAACTTCCCGGCTGGAAAAACCTCGATCCTGAACTGCTGAAACTGGTAGCGAAGCACGATCCTGACAACAAATACGCCATGCCCTACATGTGGGCCACGACGGGCATTGGCTATAACGTTGATAAAGTGAAAGCGGTGCTGGGGGATGATGCGCCAGTGAATAGCTGGGATTTAGTCCTCAAGCCGGAAAATCTGGAGAAGCTAAAAAGCTGCGGCGTCTCTTTCCTTGATGCGCCTGAAGAAATTTTTGCCACCGTGCTGAACTATCTGGGTAAAGATCCGAATAGCAGCAAAGCGGATGACTACACCGGCCCGGCAACCGATCTGTTGTTGAAGCTACGGCCAAACATTCGCTATTTCCACTCCTCGCAATACATTAACGATCTGGCTAATGGCGATACCTGTGTGGCCATCGGCTGGGCGGGCGATGTCTGGCAGGCCGCTAACCGGGCGAAAGAGGCGAAAAATGGCGTCAATATCTCTTTCTCGATCCCCAAAGAGGGGGCAATGGCGTTTTTTGATGTGTTTGCCATGCCGGCTGACGCCAAAAATAAAGACGAGGCCTACCAGTTCCTTAATTATCTGCTGCGCCCTGATGTGATTGCCCATATTTCCGATCACGTTTTCTACGCCAATGCGAATAGAGAGGCGACGGCGCTGGTTAGCCAGCAGGTGCGCGATAACCCGGGAATTTATCCGCCGGCGGATGTGCGGGCCAAGTTGTTTACCCTGAAAGTGCAGGAGCCGAAGATTGATCGCGTCCGCACCCGCGCATGGACGAAGGTGAAAAGCGGTAAGTAATTGATTAACGGTATTGCCTGATAAGCGTGCGCTATCGGGCATTCCACCGTTTGTATCGTTTGATTGTGTTATGCCGGAGA
Source organism: Salmonella sp. 2020_1395 (assembly GCF_043848115.1). Lineage (NCBI taxonomy): Bacteria > Pseudomonadati > Pseudomonadota > Gammaproteobacteria > Enterobacterales > Enterobacteriaceae > Salmonella > Salmonella sp. 2020_1395. Next base: position 54,550 of record NZ_JBCMFH010000016.1, read on the forward strand.
GCGCCTTGTGAATGATGTCCCCCACCGCCCGCAGGTGAAAACCCGTAAAGCGCTGACGCCGCTTCTGGAAATTCGCAACCTGACGAAGTCATTCGACGGGCAACATGCTGTCGATGATGTCAGTCTGACTATCTATAAAGGCGAGATTTTTGCCCTGCTGGGCGCGTCAGGTTGTGGAAAATCGACTCTGCTACGGATGCTGGCAGGTTTTGAACCGCCGAGCAGCGGGCAAATTATGCTCGACGGCGTCGATCTGGCGCATGTTCCGCCGTATCAGCGTCCGATTAATATGATGTTTCAGTCCTATGCGTTGTTTCCGCATATGACGGTAGAGCAGAACATCGCTTTTGGTCTGAAGCAGGACAAACTGCCGAAGGCGGAGATTACCAGCCGCGTCAATGAGATGCTGGGTCTGGTGCACATGCAGGAGTTTGCGAAACGTAAGCCGCATCAGCTTTCCGGCGGTCAGCGTCAGCGCGTGGCCCTGGCGCGCAGCCTGGCGAAACGTCCTAAGCTGCTCTTGTTGGATGAACCGATGGGCGCGCTGGATAAAAAATTACGCGACCGGATGCAGCTTGAAGTGGTGGATATCCTTGAGCGCGTCGGCGTGACCTGCGTCATGGTGACGCACGATCAGGAAGAAGCGATGACGATGGCGGGGCGCATTGCCATCATGAACCGTGGAAAATTTGTGCAAATTGGCGAACCGGAGGAGATTTACGAGCATCCGACGACCCGCTACAGCGCCGAATTTATCGGATCGGTAAATGTTTTTGAGGGCTTACTGAAAGCGCGTGAAGAGGACGGTCTGGTCATTGACGCACCTGGTTTGGTTCATCCGTTAAAAGTCGATGCAGATGCCTCTGTCGTTGATAATGTGCCGGTATATGTGGCGCTACGTCCGGAAAAAATCATGCTGTGTGAGTCGCCGCCTGCCGATGGCTATAATTTCGCCGTCGGCGAAGTGGCGCATATTGCGTATCTCGGCGATCTGTCTATTTATCATGTGCGGCTAAAAAGCGGGCAGATGATCAGCGCTCAACTGCAGAATGCGCACCGTTACCGGAAAGGGTTACCGACCTGGGGCGATGAAGTGCGTTTGTGCTGGGAAGCGGATAGCTGCGTGGTCCTGACGGTATAAGGGGGAAACATGAGCACACTTGAACCTCCGGCACGCATCAGTAAACCTGGCGGCGCGGCGCTATGGTTGGCGCGAATGCAAATGAAACATGGGCGTAAGCTGGTTATTGCTTTGCCTTATATCTGGCTCATTCTGCTGTTTTTACTGCCGTTTCTTATCGTCTTTAAGATAAGTCTGGCGGAAATGGCGCGGGCGATCCCGCCGTATACCGATCTGCTGGAATGGGCTGACGGTCAGTTGTCGATTACGCTCAACCTCGGCAATTTTTTGCAACTGACCGACGATCCGCTTTATTTCGAAGCCTATCTGCAATCGTTACAAATTGCCGGTATTTCCACGATCTGCTGCCTGCTGCTGGGCTACCCGCTGGCGTGGGCGGTGGCGCACAGCAAGCCCTCCACGCGCAATATCCTGCTGCTGTTGGTGATTCTGCCCTCGTGGACGTCTTTTTTAATACGCGTCTATGCCTGGATGGGCATTTTGAAAAACAACGGTGTGCTGAACAATGTGTTGCTGTGGCTCGGGGTTATCGATCAGCCGCTGACGATCCTGCACACTAACCTGGCCGTCTATATCGGCATTGTTTATGCGTATCTGCCGTTTATGGTTCTGCCCATTTATACCGCATTAACGCGTATTGATTATTCGCTGGTGGAAGCGTCGCTGGATCTCGGCGCCCGACCGCTGAAAACATTTTTTAGCATCATTGTCCCGCTCACCAAAGGCGGAATCATCGCTGGCTCGATGCTGGTTTTTATCCCGGCGGTGGGCGAGTTTGTGATCCCGGAACTGCTTGGCGGGCCGGACAGTATCATGATTGGTCGCGTCCTGTGGCAGGAGTTTTTCAATAACCGCGACTGGCCGGTGGCTTCTGCGGTCGCCATTATTATGTTGCTGCTGCTGATAGTACCGATCATGTGGTTCCATAAACATCAGCAAAAAAGTGTGGGGGAGCATGGATGAATAACTTACCGGTCGTTCGCTCGCCCTGGCGCATTCTGATTCTGGTGCTGGGGTTTACTTTTCTCTATGCGCCGATGTTAATGTTGGTGATTTACTCGTTTAACAGTTCGAAGCTGGTGACGGTGTGGGCGGGATGGTCGACGCGCTGGTATGGCGAGCTCTTTCGGGATACCGCCATGATGAGCGCAGTGGGACTAAGCCTGACAATTGCCGCCTGCGCGGCGACGATGGCGGCGGTGCTCGGTACTATCGCCGCGGTGGTGATGGTGCGATTTGGACGATTTCGCGGCGCAAACGGCTTTGCGTTTATGATCACCGCGCCGCTGGTGATGCCGGATGTGATTACCGGGCTGTCGCTGCTGTTGCTGTTTGTCGCGCTCGGTCATGCTATCGGCTGGCCCTCCGATCGCGGGATGCTGACCATCTGGTTGGCGCACGTCACGTTCTGTACCGCCTACGTGGCAGTGGTGATCGCTTCGCGATTACGCGAACTGGATCGTTCGATTGAAGAGGCGGCGATGGATCTTGGCGCGGCGCCGTTGAAGGTCTTTTTTGTCATTACGTTACCGATGATCATGCCCGCGGTGATCTCGGGCTGGCTGTTGGCCTTTACGCTTTCCCTTGACGATCTGGTGATTGCCAGCTTCGTTTCCGGTCCCGGCGCCACCACGCTACCGATGCTGGTTTTCTCCAGCGTGCGCATGGGCGTGAACCCGGAAATCAACGCGCTGGCGACGTTAATCCTCGGCGTGGTAGGAATCGTCGGATTTATTGCCTGGTACCTGATGGCGCGAGCGGAAAAACAGCGGATTCGCGATATCCAGCGTGCAAGACGCGGCTGAAGCCACTAAAATCTTCCACTATGGCAATGCGTTGCCGCGCGAGTCGCGGCATCATTTTCAGGGAAGACATTCATTGGGATTTATAAAGCAATCAACCTCATCACATGCCCGTTTAAATGTGCCTACGCTGGTGCAGGTTGCGGCTATGGCGATTATTTTGATTCGCGGTCTCGATGTGCTGATGATTATGAATACCCTCGGCATACGCGGGATGGGCGAGTTTATTCATCGCAGCGTGCAGACGTGGAGCTTAACCCTGGTCTTTCTGGCCAGCTTAGTGCTGGTCTTTGTTGAAATTTATTGTGCGTTTTCGCTGGTGAAAGGCCGTAGCTGGGCGCGCTGGGTGTACCTGGCGACACAAATTATTGTAAGTGGGTATCTGTGGGCGGCGTCGTTAGGCTACGGGTATCCGGAGTTGTTTAGCATCGCGGGAGAATCGAAGCGTGATATCCTGCATTCCCTGGTCATGCAAAAACTCCCCGATCTTTTAATTCTGTTTCTGCTGTTTATTCCCGCTCCCAGCCGTCGGTTCTTCCGGCTGCAATAATGTGTATAATCGTCGCCCCGGATAATATGAAGGTTTTTTGGTATGCAGTGCGCACTCTATGACGCGGGTCGCTGCCGTTCCTGTCAATGGATTACGCAGTCGGTTAACGAACAACTTTCCGCAAAAACAGCCGATTTACATCGTTTGCTCGCCGGGCTGCCTGTTGAACAGTGGTGCGCGCCGACTGGAGGCCCGGAACAGCGTTTCCGCAACAAAGCGAAAATGGTCGTGAGCGGTAGTGTAGAAAAACCGCTCTTCGGGATGCTGCATCGCGACGGTACGCCGGTCGATCTTTGCGGCTGCCCGCTGTATCCCGCCTCCTTTGCCCCCGTATTCAGCGCGCTAAAACCTTTTATTGCCCGTGCCGGACTCACGCCTTATAACGTGGCGCGAAAACGTGGCGAACTGAAATACCTGTTGCTGACGGAAAGTCAGTTCGATGGCGGCATGATGCTACGCTTCGTGTTGCGTTCAGAAACCAAACTTACGCAACTGCGCGCGGCGTTACCGTGGCTGCGTGCGCAACTGCCGCAGCTCAAAGTGATCACCGCAAATATTCAGCCGGTACATATGGCGATTATGGAAGGGGAGACGGAAATCTACCTGACGGATCAGCAGGCGCTGGCGGAACGTTTTAACGATGTGCCGCTGTGGATTCGTCCGCAAAGTTTCTTTCAGACCAACCCTACGGTCGCCAGCCGATTATATGCGACGGCGCGCGACTGGGTAGGGCAACTGCCGGTACGCCATATGTGGGATCTTTTTTGCGGAGTGGGCGGATTCGGCCTGCACTGCGCGACGCCGCAGATGCAATTAACCGGTATTGAGATCGCGCCGGAGGCGATTGCCTGCGCGAAGCAATCCGCTGCCGAGCTGGGATTGACCCGCCTTCATTTCCAGGCGCTGGATTCCACCCAATTCGCCACCGCACAAGGTGAAACGCCCGACCTGGTGTTGGTGAATCCTCCCCGCCGCGGCATTGGCAAGCCGTTGTGCGATTACCTTGCACAAATGGCGCCGCGTTTTATTATTTATTCAAGCTGTAACGCGCAGACGATGGCGCAGGATATTCGTCATCTGCCGAACTACCGTATTCAACGTGTTCAGCTTTTCGATATGTTCCCGCATACCGCGCATTATGAAGTGTTAACACTGCTTTGCAGGCTGTAGCGCCAAAAGCCAGACATACAAAATATCTATATTAACTATCTAATTATCCATAAATAATAATAACCATGATCGATCGATAAAAAACTCCGATCGATCGTGGTTATATATTACCCTATTTTTGCAAATCAAATCACAAATAATCACTTTGAATCTTTTAATGACTAATTTTGATTATTACAGTGCGTGTAAGGCAAAATTAGACAAGGTGGTTTATCGGGTAACTTTCAATAGCATCAGCGAAGCAATACGTAACGTCAGTAAAGGGGTCAATCATGACAACGAATAGGCACGCTTATGGAGGGCGTTCAGACGATGTTTGCCAAATTTATAGATGTTATTCAAACGTTTTTAACTGAACCGGCAATATTAATTGGGATATTAGTCGGTGTTGGCTATGCGCTGGATAAAAAGACGCCTATAAAAATTATCACCGGTATGATCAGCGCGATGGTCGGTTTGATGATGGTGTTATTTGGCGGCTTTCAATTTTCAGCCACTTTTAAACCGGTTGCAGAGGCAGTCAGCAAGGCTTATGGCGTGCATGGATACTTAATGGATTCATATGCCATGAAAGCCGCGACGCAAATAGCGCTGGGCGATAATTTCGGCTATGTAGGATACGTTTTTGTACTGGCGTTTTTTACTAACCTGTTATTAGTTTTATTTGGCCGTTATACCGGCGCAAAAGGTATATTTCTTACCGGTAATACCGGGGTCTCTCATTCACAGGCAGTACTGTGGTTAATCGTCTTCTGGCTGGGGTTCGGTTGGGTACAATCCATTGTAATTGCCGGGGTATTGACCGGGGTCTTTTGGGCGTTTTCAACTACGCTTATTGTTAAACCCATCGCCAAAGTGACCAATAACGCCGGTTTTACCATTGCGCATAACCAGATGCTGGGACTGTGGTTTTTCTCGAAATTCGCGCATAAATTCGGCGATCCGGAAAAGCATGACGCCGAAAACCTGAAACTTCCCGGTTGGTTAGCCATTTTTAACCACAACGTGACGGCAATCGCCATTGTGATGACGCTCTTCGTTGGCGGTTTTCTATTGGCGACAGGGATCGATAACGTACAGTTAATGGCGAAAGGCAAACCCTGGTATATCTATATCATCAATCTGGGCCTGCAATTCTCTATGTATATGGTCATCTTGCTGCAGGGCGTGCGGATGATGGTTGGTGAAATTAACGGTTCGTTTAAAGGATGGCAGGATCGCTTTATTCCTAACGCTATACCGGCTGTGGATGTTGCTGCTTTATTACCTTTTTCGCCGAACGCGGCCACGCTGGGATTCGTCTTTTGTACCTTCGGCACGATTTTTTCCATGGGCATTCTGCTGCTCATCCATAGCCCTATTATGGTATTGCCTGGTTTTGTTCCGCTCTTCTTTTCCGGCGGTCCCATCGGCGTATTAGCCAACCGAATGGGGGGATATCGTTCCGTTATTATTTGTACTTTCCTTCTAGGGATTATTCAGACTTTCGGTACGGTATGGGCCATTCCTTTAACCGGGCTGGCAAAAGAAGGCGTGGGCTGGACGGGAATATTTGACTGGGCGACTCTGTGGCCTGCAATTTGTGAATTACTGAAATTTATTGCTTCAACGTTCCATCTTGGTCCTTATTCCATTTAATTGATTCGGTTTATATAAAGGATTTTATTATGAAAGATTCTGTAAATATTTTATTCGTATGCGGTTATGGTGTAGGTAGTAGCGTAATGTTACAGACTGTTGTTAAAAAAGCGTTAGCAAAATATGACTTCTCTTTTGATATGGAGCATACGGCAGCGGGAGAGGTCGGTGGATTTACCGACTGGGCAGATATTTATGCGATTTCGAAAAAATTACTTGATGTTGTTAGCCTCGATCCTAAACACGGACAATATCTCATTCCCATTGAAAATATCATGGATGGCGAATCAATAGGTAAACAGATTTACGATGTGGTAGAGAAAAATTTTCCGCACCTGCTCAACAAATGAGGGTGAGTCATGAAAGCGATTATTCTGCTGTTTGACAGTCTGAATAAAAACTATTTGCCGCCCTATGGTGATTTGCTAACGAAAGCGCCTAACTTTCAACGCCTGGCGGCACATGCCGCCACCTTTGACAATAGTTATGTCGGCAGTATGCCCTGTATGCCAGCCCGTCGGGAACTGCACACCGGGCGCTATAATTTCCTGCATCGTGAGTGGGGGCCGCTGGAACCCTTTGATGATTCCATGCCGGAATTATTGAAAAAAGCGGGGATCTACACCCATCTTATCAGCGATCATCTGCATTACTGGGAAGACGGCGGCGGTAACTACCATAACCGCTATAGCTCCTGGGACGTAGTACGCGGTCAGGAGGGCGATCACTGGAAGGCGAGCGTTGGCGAGCCGCCCATTCCGGAAGTACTGCGCGTTCCACAAAAACAAACCGGAGGCGGCGTTTCCGGGCTATGGCGTCATGACTGGGCGAACCGCGAATACATCCAGCAGGAAGCCGATTTTCCCCAGACGAAAGTTTTTGACGCCGGGTGCGATTTTATCCATAAAAATCATGCCGAAGATAACTGGTTATTGCAGGTTGAGACGTTTGATCCGCATGAGCCGTTTTATACCACCGAGGAATATTTATCGCTCTATGACGATGAGTGGCAAGGCCCGCATTATGACTGGCCGCGCGGCAAAGTCAGTGAAAGTGAGGAGGCGATAGCGCATATTCGCTGTCGTTATCGGGCCCTGGTTTCCATGTGCGACCGCAATCTGGGACGTATCCTTGATCTGATGGATGAACACGATCTCTGGCGCGATACGATGCTGATTGTCGGTACCGATCACGGCTTCTTGCTGGGGGAGCACGGTTGGTGGGCTAAAAATCAAATGCCCTATTATAACGAGGTGGCGAATAACCCGCTGTTTATCTGGGACCCGCGCAGCGCGGTATGCGGAGCGCGACGGCAGTCGCTGGTGCAGATGATTGACTGGGCACCAACGCTACTGGATTATTTTCAGCAACCTATTCCCGCAGATATGCAGGGCCAACCGCTGGCGAAAGTCATTGCCAGTGATGAACCCGTCAGGGAAGGCGCGCTGTTTGGCGTGTTTAGCGGACATGTTAATGTTACCGACGGACGCTATGTTTATATGCGGGCCGCGCAGCCGGGGCGTGAGCATGACATTGCGAACTACACGTTAATGCCGATCAAGATGAATGCGCGTTATGATGTGGATGAACTGGGAAAATTATCTCTGGCACCTCCGTTTAACTTTACTAAAGGGCTTCAGGTATTACGTATTCCGGCCAGGGAAAAATATAAAGGTGTGAATAGCTTTGGTCATCTTTTGTTTGATCTCAGAGACGATCCGCAGCAGCAACATCCTATTCATGATGAGGCCATCGAAGCAAGGATGATCAACTTACTTATCCGTTTGATGAAAGAAAATGATGCTCCGGCGGAGCAGTATCGCCGTCTGGGTCTGGATGTTGTCTAAAAACATAACAATGTTGTAAGCCGGGTACGCGTTAGCGTCACCCGGCAAGTATTAGTCCGAATCGCCTGTTGATGCAGGCGTTTGAGACTGATGACAAACTGTAGAATGCTCAATGGCGCTGCGCTTATCAGGCCAGGATAGTTTCCGATGGCGGCCCGTGGGCTGAATAAGGTATTTATACTGCCATTTCGCAACACGGTGGGCTAATCACATATGTCTTACTGCGGGAACCACTGATCGCTGATTTTCTGATAAGTGCCGTCCGCTTTAATGGCGGCCAGCGCATTATTCAGTTTTTCCAGCAACGCCTTATTGTCCGGGCGCACCGCGATGCCAAGTCCGGTACCGAAGTATTGCGGATCGGTCACTTTCTCTGTTGCCGGACCCAGTTGCGGATTCGTTTTCAGCCACTCATTGACCACTGCGGTATCGCCAAAGACGCCGTCAATACGGCCATTTTTCAGGTCGATAATCGCATTCTGGTAGCTGTCGTAGGCCACGGTTTTGACCTCCGGATGTTTATCCTGGAGATATTTTTGATGCGTGGTGCCATTTTCCATACCGATACGCTTACCTTTTAGATCGGTAAAGGTTTTATAGGTGTCTTTTTTGGCAATCACCAGCGCGGAGTTCGCATAATAGGGATTGCTAAAGGCGACCTGCTTACTGCGCTCCGGGGTAATGTCCATTCCGGAAATGACGGCATCATATTTTCTGAATTTCAGCGCCGGGATAAGACTATCGAAAGCATGATTGGTAAAAGTACATTCTGCCTGCATTTGCTTGCATAATGCGGTTGCCAGATCGATATCGAAGCCCACAATTTTATTACTCGCATCCAGGGATTCAAACGGGGGATAGGTGGCGGAAACCCCGAAATTGATTTTTTCAGCGGCGATGCTGCCAGTGGCGAAAGAGGCGAGTAATGCGGCCAGAACTAACTTTTTCATGATGTCACTCCCGTAATCTTATGATTATGCGCCGTGTCTGCGGCATAGATTTACAATGCCATCAATTGAATTTGTATGCAATAAAAATGATTAAATATTTTTAAATGGATAAAAAAAGACGGACAAGTTAACCACTTGTCCGTCGGGTTTATTCAAAATTATGCATCGTAGGCTTGATAAGCGCAGCGCCATCTGACCATTGTCGAACGGCGGCGAGAATGCCTTATCCTGCCTGGTTAATTGCGCCGCTCAAACGCCAGGGCTTTACGCTCAATCAAACGCATCATCAGCGTCAATAGACCGTTGACGACCAGGTAAATTACGCCTGCCGCGCCAAATACCATCACATCGTAGGTACGACCATAGAGCAACTGACTGTACCCCATGACCTCCATCAAGGTGATGGTATAGGCCAGCGAGGTACTTTTGAAGACCAGTACCACCTCATTAGAATAGGAGGAGAGGGCGCGTTTAAACGCATAGGGCAACAAAATCGCCAGAGTATCTTTCTTACTCATCCCCAGCGCGCCACAGGACTGCCACTGACCTTCCGGAATCGCGCGAATCGCGCCATAAAATAGCTGCGTGGTATAAGCGGCGCTGTTTAGCGACAACGCGATCAGTGCGCACAGCCACGGTTCAGACAGTAGATGCCAGAGTAGCGGATACTCTTGCAGTGTCGGGAATTGACCGGGTCCGTAGTAGATCAGGAAAATTTGCACCAACAACGGCGTACCGGTAAACAACGTGATATAGCCGCGCACCAGCCACACCACGAACGGCGTTTTTAGCGTCAGGATGATGGTAAAAACTAACGCCAGCACCAAAGCGACGGCAATAGAAGCCACGGTCAGCGTCAGGCTGGTGTGTAGCCCTTTTAGCAGTTCAGGTAAATACTCAAGCATTAGTCCGGCCTCCGCTCAAAACGTGTCGCGCGCAGGTCTATGCGTTTGAGAATGTACTGACTGATCAGCGTAATGACCAGGTAAATAGCCGCCGCAATAATGTACCAGTTAAACGGTTCCTGGGTGCGTGTGGCAATACTTTTGGTCTGCAACATCAGATCGTTAACGCTGATAAGGCTGACCAGAGCCGTATCTTTTAGCAACACCAGCCACTGATTACCCAGCCCTGGCAGAGCGTGACGCCACATCTGCGGCATCACCAGACGGAAAAAAATCGCCGTCTTTGATAATCCCAGTGCCTGACCCGACTCCCACTGACCAGACGGAACGGCTTTCAGCGCGCCGCGTAGCGTCTGCGACGCATAGGCCGCATACAGCAGGGACAACGCAATCACGCCGCACAGGAACGGACTGACGTCAAAGTTCTCAATCTCCATTTGCACCGGGATCTGCGTAAAGCCGAGATGGAGGGTAAACCCGTCAGACAGCGTAAGCAGGAGTTGCGAGGAGCCGAAATAGATAAACAGCACCACCAGAATTTCCGGCAGGCCGCGCAAAATAGTGACCAGCGCGGAGCCTATCCAGGCAATCGGGCGCCATTTTACGGACTCCCAGACGGCAAAGAACATGGCTAACGCGAGGCCAATGATCAGCGCGCAGACGGCAAGACCGACGGTCATCCCGGCGGCGCTTGCTAAAGGAAAAAATTCGTTCATCAAAGATTACTTCTGGAACCATTTGTTATAGATGGTCTCGTAAGTCCCATCTTTCTTCACTTTTTCCAGCGCAGTATTGAATTTCTGCTGCAGCTCGGTGTTGCCCTGACGTACCGCGATACCCAAGCCGGTGCCGAAATAATCTTTATCGGTGACTTTATCGCCGACCGGCGCCAGCTTAGGATTGGCTTTCAGCCATTCGGTCACGACCGCCGTGTCGCCGAAAACAGCGTCGATACGGCCATTTTGTAGATCCAGCTTCGCGTTCTGATAGCTGTCATACGGTACGGTGGTGATTTCCGGATGCTTATCCATGATGAATTTCTGGTGCGTCGTACCGTTCTGTACGCCGACTTTCTTACCTTTCAGTTGATCGACGCTGGTGTATTTGCCCTGCTGACCCACGAACAGCGCGGAGTTGTCGTAATATGGCGTGGTAAACAGCACCTGCTTTTCACGTTCCGGCGTGATATCCATTCCCGCCATTACAGCGTCGAAGCGGCGGAATTTCAGGCTGGGGATCAGGCTGTCGAACGCCTGATTGGTAAAGGTACAGGAGGCGTCGATCTCTTTACATAGCGCGTTGGCCAGGTCGACGTCAAAGCCGACAATCTTGTTATTAGCATCCATCGATTCGAACGGCGGATAGGACGCTTCGGTCGCAAAACGAATGGTCTGGGCTGCTGTAGCGGAAAGGCTAAAGCCTGCAATTAGCGCGGCAATCAGAACTTTTTTCATTGTCATTGTCCCGAATCTTAGTGAGAGAGATAGTTTTTGAACGCTTCGGTCTGAGGGTGGGCAAAGCAACCCGCATCACCGTGCTCGACGATGTGACCATTTTCCATATAAATCACACGACTGGCGGTCTTACGCGCCACTTCGACTTCATGCGTAACGATCACCTGAGTAATGTTCGTTTCCGCCAGCTCATGAATAATGCTGACGATTTGAGCGGTAATTTCCGGGTCCAGCGCGGCGGTCGGTTCATCAAACAGCAGCACCTGCGGCTCCATCATCAGCGCGCGGGCAATCGCGACGCGCTGCTGCTGACCGCCGGAAAGGTGCAACGGATAACGATCGCTATATGGCTTCAGACGTAGACGCTCCAGCAGCTTTTCTGCGCGCGCCAGCGCCTGATCTTTTGTCAGACCCAGTACGCGGCAGGGCGCTTCAATCAGATTCTGCACAACGGTGAGATGCGGCCAAAGATTATATTGCTGAAAGACCATTCCGACATTTTGACGTAGCTCACGAATCGCCTTATCGGACGGCGTTTTCGTAAAGTCAAAATGGTTCCCGGCGATAGTCAAAGTGCCGGAGCGCGGCATCTCAAGCAGATTGAGTACACGCAGCAGCGAACTTTTACCCGCCCCGCTTGGGCCAAGCAACACCAGCGTTTCGCCTTCGGGGCAATCCAGCGTGATATCGAACAGCGCCTGATGCGCGCCGTAAAAGCAATTAATGCCGTTTAATTGAATACTCATTGACACTCGTATACAGGCAGTCTGATAGCTATTGAAGCCGCAGATAGTACCTTTCGCAGAATAGTTATGCAATATTTATGCGTTAAAAGTTAAATATATCCCACATTCTTCCCTAAACATAGCACAAAATAGCAGGAGGAATAGTAGGTAAGAAGAATTGTCGGCATCCCGGGCAGAATGCCAGACAATTTACGGGGTTATGGGTGCAAAAGCGGGGGAATACTGTCTGTTAACGGTTTTCTATCGACTGGCGCAGCGTACCGGCAGGGGCATGGACATCTCCGCCCAGATAGCGAACGTCGTCAATCACCCAGCATGAGCCTTCGTGAATCATAAGCACTTCATCCTGCCAGCTTTGATCGCCCTGTTTTAACGCTACCCGCAGAGGAATGTTGCGCGCATCTCGGTTCGGAATGGTTGATGCGCTGGCGACGTTGGCGCTATCCGGCAGCGTAGCGCGGCTGGAGAACAGATCGCCGCTCATCAACTGGCGGTGCTCCGTATCGCGGCTGGCGTCGGTCAACAATTTCGCCAGGTTATCACTCAAGTAGGGGCGAAGCGCGGCGATATCATTGCTGTGGTGTTGAATACGGTAGTCGTAAAATTGTTGAGCCACGCTGTCCGGGCCGCCTTCCACACACGCGCCGATACGCGGGCCATTATCTTTGTAGGCGGGAGTGACGGTCGTACAGGCGCTAAGCAGAAGCGCGCACGGGATGAGCAAAGAGAGTTTAGAATAGCGCATGATGATTTCCTTATAGGCGATCGAGCAAAAACCGATCTACGATAATCAATTATATCCTTTCAATGATAGCGTATCAGCTTGATAATGCGTTTGAGATCGTGTGCTTAGCTAACCCGGGAGATTCACTATGCAGTTTTCAACAACCCCAACGCTGGAAGGACAAAGCATCGTGGAGTATTGCGGTGTGGTAACGGGCGAAGCCATTTTAGGCGCCAATATTTTCCGCGATTTTTTCGCCGGCATTCGGGATATCGTCGGCGGACGTTCCGGCGCGTATGAGAAAGAGCTGCGTAAAGCGCGTGAAATCGCTTTTCAGGAACTTGGCGAGCAGGCTAAAGCGTTGGGCGCCGATGCGGTGGTAGGCATCGATATTGATTACGAAACTGTCGGCAAGGATGGCAGTATGCTGATGGTCAGCGTCAGCGGAACGGCGGTGAAAACGCGCCGATGAGAGCGCTACTGTGGCTGGTGGGTCTCGCGTTGCTGTTAACAGGCTGCGCGAGCGAAAAAGGAATTATCGATAAAGAGGGATATCAGCTTGATACCCGACATCGGGCGCAGGCGGCCTATCCGCGCATTAAAGTCCTGGTGATTCACTATACGGCGGAAAACTTTGACGTTTCGCTGGCGACGTTAACGGGTCGCAACGTCAGTTCGCATTACCTGATTCCCGCAACCCCGCCATTATATGGCGGTAAACCGCGCATCTGGCAACTGGTGCCGGAACAGGATCAGGCCTGGCATGCGGGCGTCAGTTTCTGGCGAGGCGCCACGCGTCTCAATGATACGTCTATTGGCATTGAGCTGGAAAATCGCGGTTGGCGAATGTCCGGCGGGGTGAAATCTTTCGCGCCGTTTGAATCCGCGCAAATTCAGGCATTGATTCCGTTAGCGAAGGACATTATCGCGCGCTATGACATCAAACCGCAGAATGTGGTGGCCCATGCGGATATCGCGCCGCAGCGTAAAGACGATCCCGGCCCGCGCTTCCCGTGGCGCGAGCTGGCGGCGCAGGGGATTGGCGCCTGGCCTGACGCCCAGCGTGTGGCGTTTTATCTGGCTGGACGCGCGCCGTATACGCCAGTCGATACCGCAACGGTGCTTGCGTTACTCTCGCGCTATGGCTATGAAGTCAAAGCCGATATGACGGCACGCGAGCAGCAGCGGGTGATTATGGCGTTCCAGATGCACTTCCGTCCGGCGCAATGGAACGGTATCGCAGATGCCGAAACGCAGGCGATTGCCGAAGCATTACTGGAGAAGTACGGCCAGGATTAACGCGGTAAATTTCCGTGATCGCGCAGCCAGGCGGCGGTGCGCTCAATGCCTTCGTCCAGCGTGACGATGGGCTGGTAGCCCAACTCGTCCTGCGCGCGAGTCGTATCGAGCGTAAAATCAAAATTCAGTTTTGACACGCCGTAATGCGTTAGGGGGGGCTCTTTGGCGGATTTTTTGCCGAAGCGCTCCATACTGCGGGCGATCATATCCAGCATCGGGTAAGGCACAGAGCGAATGCGGCAGTCGATAGACAGTTCATCAATTAACTTTTGTACGATGCTGCGTAAGGTGCGGTTTTCGCCGTTAGTGATGTTATAAGCGCGGCCAGAAGGCAGATGATCGCAGCCCGGCTGGCTGGCCAGCCACATGGCGTGGATCGCATTTTCATAGTAGGTCATATCGACCAGCGCGCTGCCCCCGTGCGGTAATAAGACGCTACCGTAATGGTGCATCATATGCGCCAGACGTGGGATAAATACTTTATCGTGCGGGCCAAACAGGCTTTGCGGACGTAACACCGTAAAACGTGTTTGCGGATTGGCCTGCGCCAGCAGATTAATCACCTCTTCGCCGGCGGCTTTACTGCGGGCGAACTCATTGGCAAACCGATGCGGACGGAAATCCTCTTTGATATCACGGTGATGGTGGTAATCAAAATAGAGTGAGGGAGAGGAGATATGAATAAAATTGCGCACGCCCCAGGCGACCGCCCATTCTCCCAGGCGGCGGGTGGCGCGAACATTCGCCAGATCGAAAGCTTGTTGGGTTCCCCAGGGCGAGGTAAAGCTGGAGCAGTGCCACAACGTGTCGATCCCGGCGAGCATCACTTTAGCCTGCGAGGAGACCAGTTCGGTTAAATCCGCATGGACGAATTCCGCGCCCATTTTTTCAAGCAGCTTGCCCATCGCTGCATTGCGACCCGTCGCTCTGACGCTGATGCCTTTATTGCGCAAAAATTCAACCGCGTTTCGACCTAAGCCGCTGGTGGCGCCGGTAACCAGTACCTTCATATCAATCCACTGTGTTTAATAAACCGTCGTGCGCATTCTTCCGTGAATTACGTCGGTATGCAATGGGAAACACGAAAGAATACAGCAACTTTTTCTCATTTTTCTGTGATTTGTTCTGCAAGTCGGGCAATACGCCTTGCCATTCCCCGGAAAATAAACAGGTGCGCCGGGATCATCAGTAGCCAGTAAATCAGGCCCGGCATTCCGTGTGGATGCCACCAGGCGCGCACGTCAATTTCGCGGTAGCGGCCTTTATCATGCAGCGTGAAACTAAGCCGCCCCAGACCCGGCGCTTTCATGCCAAACAAGAGCGTGAGCTGTTTTTCTGGCTCGACAATGATCACTTTCCAGCTATCTACCGTATCGCCAGGCTTAAGCAAAGTATGCGACGGGCGGCCTTTCGCCAGTTTATGCCCCACCAGACGGTCCATCGCGGCGCGCGTCTGCCACAAAATATTGCCGAAAAAATAGCCCTCTTTGCCACCCAGCCGATTTACGACCTGCCAGAGCGCCGATAGGCTGGCCGGGGTCTGCGCGGTAAAGCCCGCCTGCTTTGGAAAATAGCCGTATTCGGGACGCCAGCGGGCGAAGGCCAGCGCGTCGTAGCCCCAGTCGCTGGAGTTCACCAGTTTTTCTTCTTCTTTCAGCGTGCGGCGAACGGCGTCGTCAAAGGTGATAAGCGTTTGGGGGATCAACTTTTTTAACGCGGCGTCATCGGCCAGCAAATCGTGCCTTAACCCCTGGATTAAGGCTTTTGCGGTAGTCGGCGGCACGGAGGTAATGACGTTTAAAAACCAGACCGAAATCCAGCGGGTCGGAAAAGGCACCGGGATCAGCGGACGCCGTTTACCGCTGACGGCCATAAAACGTTCAAACTGCTGCTGATAGCTTAATACCTGCGGCCCGGCGGCTTCCAGAATACGATGCTCGTGCGCAGGGTGGTCCAGCAAGCCGACCAGGTAGTAGAGTAAATTTTCCAGGGCGATGGGCGTAGTGCGCGAACGCACCCAGCGCGGCGGCGTGAGTATTGGCAGGTTGTAAACCATGTCGCGCATGACTTCGAAGGCGGCGGAGCCTGCGCCGACGATGATCCCGGCGCGTAATTCCGTCACCGGTACGCCTGCGTCGCGCAGCGTGTCAGCCGTAAGCTGGCGGGCGCGCAGGTGATCGGATTGCTCATGCGCCGGTGCCTGCAGTGAACTGAGGAAAATAAGTTGCTTAACCGGCGTCTGGCGCAGCGCGTCGCGCACGTTGAGCGCCGCCTGACGCTCATGGGCGATAAAATCGCCGCCTTCGCCCATGCCGTGTACCAGATAGTAAACGGTATCAACGTCGCGAAGCAGCGCGGGTAAATTTTCCGGCCAGTGCAGATCGACCTTATGACAACTGACGTTGGCGAGGCGCTGTTTTTCCAGACGTTCCACGCGCCGCGCCGCCGCCCGCACCTGATGTCCTTGCTGACTTAGCGCAAAGACCAAGTGCTGGCCGATATAGCCGCTGGCGCCGAGGACCAGAATGCGTTGCGCCACGTTGCTCTCCTTAGCGGGCTAAAAAGGCTCGCCAGTGGGCGACGACGTCGGCAAGCTGTTCGCGAGAAACATCCAGATGCGTCACCAGACGCACAATCGGCGCGGCGTTAATCAGGATATTCCGTTCCCGCAAATAGTCGCCAAGCGCGGCGGCCTGTGCTTCGCCAACGCGAACAAACAGCATATTCGTTTCGTGGCGCATGACCTCCGCGCCCGCTTCGCGAAGCTGCTGCGCCAACCAGGCGGCGTTGTCATGATCCTCTTGCAGACGCGCCACGTTATGCTTCAGCGCATACAGTCCGGCCGCTGCCAGAATCCCGGCCTGACGCATTCCGCCGCCGACCATTTTACGCCAGCGCGTCGCGCGTTTAATGTAATCGCGGTTGCCGACCAGCAGCGAACCGACCGGCGTCCCGAGACCTTTTGACAGGCAGATGGTAAAAGAATCGCAATACTGCGTAATCTCTTTTAACTCACAGCCGTAGGCAACCACCGCGTTAAAAATTCGGGCGCCGTCAACGTGCAGCGCCAGTCCACGTTCGCGGGTAAATGTCCAGGCGTCTTTCAGATACGCGCGCGGCAGCACTTTCCCGTTATGCGTATTTTCCAGACTGAGCAAGCGCGTGCGCGCGAAGTGGATGTCATCCGCTTTAATCTTCGCCGCCACGTTCTCCAGCGGCAGCGTACCGTCCGCGGCGGCGTCGATGGGCTGCGGCTGAATGCTGCCGAGCACCGCCGCGCCGCCAGCTTCATAGAGATAATTATGCGCGCCCTGACCGACGATATACTCTTCGCCGCGTTCACAATGGCTAAGCAGCGCGACCAGATTGGCCTGGGTGCCGGTGGGTAAAAAAAGCGCCGCTTCTTTACCGGAAAGGTCGGCGGCGTAGCGCTGAAGGGCGTTAACAGTAGGGTCATCGCCGTATACGTCGTCCCCGACCGGGGCGGTCATCATCGCCTCGAGCATGGCGCGGCCCGGTCGGGTAACGGTATCACTGCGTAAATCAATCATGGCACATCCCTGGATTTTAAAAGGTGATGTGCACTGTTTTACCTTAGCCAGTTTGTTTTCGCCAGTTCGATCACTTCATCGCCGCGGCCGCTAATAATGGCGCGTAGCATGTACAGGCTAAAGCCTTTCGCTTGTTCCAGTTTGATCTGCGGCGGGATCGCCAGCTCTTCTTTTGCCACGACCACGTCAACCAGTACCGGGCCGTCGATGGAAAACGCGCGCTGTAGCGCTCCGTCCACGTCTGCGGCTTTTTCCACGCGAATACCGGTAATGCCGCAGGCTTCGGCGATACGCGCGAAATTGGTGTCGTGCAGTTCGGTACCGTCGGTAAGGTAGCCGCCGGCTTTCATTTCCATCGCCACAAAGCCCAGCACGCTGTTATTAAAGACGACGATTTTTATCGGCAGCTTCATCTGTACCACCGAGAGAAAATCGCCCATCAGCATACTGAAGCCGCCATCACCGCACATCGCGATAACCTGCCGACCCGGCGCGGTGGCCTGAGCGCCGAGCGCCTGCGGCATGGCGTTGGCCATTGACCCGTGGTTAAACGAGCCCAGCAGGCGGCGCTTGCCGTTCATTTTTAGATAGCGGGCCGCCCAGACGGTCGGCGTGCCGACATCGCAGGTAAAAATAGCGTCGTCAGCGGCGAAATGGCTAATTTGTTGCGCCAGATATTGTGGATGGATGGCTTTATCGCTGAGTTTGGCTAAGTCATCAAGTCCCTTACGGGCGTCCCGATAGTGCTCCAGAGCTTTATCGAGGAATTTACGATTGCTTTTTTCTTCCACCAGCGGCAGCAGGGCGCGAAGCGTGGCTTTAATATCGCCCACCAGCGCCATGTCGACTTTGCTGTGCGCGCCAATACTGCCCGGGTTGATGTCAATCTGAATGATTTTGGCATCGCTCGGATAAAAGGCGCGGTAGGGGAACTGGGTGCCGAGCAGGATCAGCGTATCGGCGTTCATCATGGTGTGGAAGCCAGAAGAGAAGCCAATCAGGCCGGTCATTCCCACATCATAAGGGTTATCGTACTCAACGTGCTCTTTGCCGCGCAGGGCATGAACGATTGGCGCTTTTAGTTTTGCCGCCAACGCGACCAACTCCTCATGCGCGCCCGCGCAGCCGCTGCCGCACATCAATGCGATATTGCTGGAGTAGCGCAGCAGTTGCGCCAGTTTTTTTAGCTCTTCCTCCGCCGGCGTGACGACGGGGTGCGGGGCATGGTACCAATGAGTGACGGCGTTTTCAGGCGCGGGTTTCAGCGCCACATCACCCGGCAGTACGACCACGGAGACGCCGCGGTTTAGCACCGCTTTGCGCATGGCGATGGCGAGTACCTGCGGGATCTGCTCCGGGCTGGAAACCAACTCGCAATAGTGGCTGCATTCACGGAACAACTCCTGCGGGTGGGTCTCCTGGAAATAACCGCTACCGATTTCACTGGACGGAATATGGGCGGCGATCGCCAGAACAGGGACGTGGTTACGGTGGCAATCAAACAGGCCATTGATCAGGTGCAGGTTGCCCGGTCCGCATGAACCGGCGCACACTGCCAGCTCGCCGGTAAGCTGCGCTTGTGCGCCGGCGGCGAAAGCGGCGACCTCTTCGTGGCGGGTTGGCATCCATTCAATGGTTCCCATACGATTAAGACTATCGCTCAGGCCGTTCAGGGAATCGCCAGTGACGCCCCAGATTCGTTTTACGCCAGCCTGTTCCAGCGTTTTGGCGATAAAAGCGGCAACGGTTTGTTTCATGGTTCTCCATCTCCTTAAATGTGATAACGGTTACAAGTTTAGTTGAAGATGACGATGACGTTTTTCTTTGGCGGAGAGAGGGGCGAAAGGATGAAGCGAGTGGTAAATCGCCCGGTGGCGCTAACGCTTACCGGGCCTACAATGGAACGTTTACCGATTATGCGAGAACAAGATCGCCCTGCGGATGGCAGGAGCAGGCCAGTACGTAACCTTCGGCAATCTCCGCCTCGCTCAGCGTCATGGTGCTACTCACCGTATAGTCGCCGGAAACGACTTTGGTTTTACAGCAGCCGCAAACACCTGCCCGACAGGCAGCGGCAACCGGTACTTTATTACTCTCCAGCGCCTCCAACAGCGTCGTACCGATCGGGGCATAAAATTCCTGCGCTGGCTGTAGCTTGGTGAATTTCAGGCCGCTGGTTGCCGTTTCCGCCACCGGCGTGAAGAACTTCTCTTTAAAGAAGCGCGTTACGCCAAGCGCTTTCACTCCCTGTTCGACGAAATCCATATAGGGCGCCGGGCCGCAGGTCATGATGGTGCGCGATGCCAAATCCGGTACGCGCTGTAACAATTCCGTGGTCAGACGGCCCGCGACAAAACCTTCCGTGGCATGATTTTCCGCCACTAGCGTGACCGGATACTGTCGCCACTCGTCGGCAAAAATCACATCATCCGGCGAACGGACGTTAAAGATGGCCTGCACATCGGCCTGTGGGCGGTATTTTGCCAGCCAGCGACGCATCGACATGATTGGCGTTACGCCACAACCGGCGGCGAGCAGCAGAAATTTATCTTCTGTTTTATCGTCACAGGTAAAATCGCCCATTGCATCAGACAGCCAGATGTAATCGCCGCGCTTGATGTCATGGGTCAACCACTGTGAACCCGTGCCATCTTCAATCCGACGAACGGTCAGCGTGATATATTCACTGACGCCTGGCGTAGACGAAAGGGTGTAGGCGCGCAGCGTTTCCGCTGAATTACGCACGCTCACCAGCGCATACTGCCCGGCGCGGTAAGGGTAGTAATCATGGCATAATAGCGCAATTGTCCATACATCCGGCGTCTCCTGACGGATGTGATGCACCTGCATTCGCCAGGGACATTGTGAGGTTGGCATCGTCATCATTGACCTCCTTACGCGCTCAGCAATTGCTTCATGTCTTCTTCAACGGTGGTCACGGAGCGCAGACCGAACTTCTCGTTGAGGATAGCCAGCAGATCCGGCGTGAAGAAGCCCGGCGCGGTCGGCCCGGTGACAATATTTTTCACGCCTAATGACAGCAGCGTCAGCAGAATCACGATCGCTTTCTGCTCAAACCAGGAGAGCACCAGCGATAGCGGCAGATCGTTGACGCCGCAGCCCAGTTTTTCCGCCAGCGTCACCGCCAGGATAATTGCGGAGTAAGCATCGTTACACTGACCGGCATCGACCAGACGCGGCAGCCCTTCGATGTCGC
The DNA here is from genome assembly GCF_043848115.1 of Salmonella sp. 2020_1395. Lineage (NCBI taxonomy): Bacteria > Pseudomonadati > Pseudomonadota > Gammaproteobacteria > Enterobacterales > Enterobacteriaceae > Salmonella > Salmonella sp. 2020_1395. The sequence continues at coordinate 75,544 of NZ_JBCMFH010000016.1, forward strand.
CGAACTCCAGTTTGTTGAAACGGTATTTACCGCACGCCAGAGTCAGGATCAGGCAGTCATCCGGTACGCTGGTGGCGAAATCGGTAAAGTAGTTACGCTCGCCGCGCGCGCCGTCACAGCCGCCGACCAGGAAGATGTGGCGCAGTTTTTCACGGCTGACCAGATCGATGAGCGTATCGGCAGCGCCGAGCAGGGTCTGACGGCCAAAACCGACGGTGATGAGATGCGGAATTTCGCTATACGGGAAGCCCGCCATTTGCTGCGCCTGGGCAATGACCGGCCCGAAGTCATCGCCTTCAAGATGGCTAACGCCCGGCCAGCCGACGATGCTACGGGTCCAGATACGGTCGTCATAGCTGCCCACGGTCGGGTCGATAATGCAGTTAGAAGTCATCACGATTGGGCCAGGGAAGCGGGCGAATTCGACCTGCTGATTCTGCCAGCCGCTGCCGTAGTTACCGACCAGATGCTTGAATTTACGCAGTTCCGGATAGCCATGTGCGGGCAGCATTTCACCGTGAGTGTAGACGTTAACGCCGGTGCCTTCGGTCTGCTCCAGCAGGTTGTAGAGATCTTTCAGATCGTGACCGGAGATCAGAATGCACTTGCCTTCAGTCGCTTTGACGTTGACCTGAGTCGGCGTTGGGTGACCGTATTTGGTGGTTTCACCGGCATCCAGAATGCTCATCACTTTGAAGTTCATCTGGCCGATTTCCATTGCGCACTCCAGCAGCGCGTTCATGTCAGCAGGCCAGGTGCCCAGCCAGGCCATGATTTTGTGGTACTGCGCGTAAATGTCGTTGTCGTATTGACCGAGAACGTGCGCGTGTTCCATATACGCCGCCGCGCCTTTCAGACCGTACAGGCACAGCAGACGCAGGCCGAGGATGTTCTCGCCAATGGCGGCTTTGTCTTTATTCGGGGTAAATTCCGCCGCCTGACGTTGCAGTTCGCCCAGATCGTCGCTAACCAGTTGCAGATCGGCCATCGGATTGTCGCAATGCGCATTGGCATCTACGCTCAGGCACTGCGCTTTCAACGCTTCACGCAAGGCAATCGCTTCACGGGCGTAGCCGACGATACGCGGAGAGTCGAAGTTAACATTGGTCAGCGTGGAGAAAAACGCGCGCGGCGCAAAGTTATCAACGTCGTGATTAATGATGCCATATTCACGGGCCTTCACCGCCCAGGCAGACAAACCTTGCAAAGCCGCAATCAGCAGATCCTGCAGATCGGACGTTTCAGCTGTTTTACCGCACATTCCCTGCGCGTAGGAGCAGCCGTTTCCGGCTGGTGTACGGATGGTTTGTTCACATTGCACACAAAACATGGTCACACCTTTTAAAGTTATATTTGATATACATGTTTAAGGTTATGCCTGTGAACAAAGGGATAAAAGGGATTTCTGCCATAATGTGCAAGGAGATTGATTTAGCGCAATTTTGGCGGCAGATGCCTACCGCCAAAGAGGTATCAGGCCGAGAAGAACGCCATTAAGAGGGGGACCAGCAGGCTGAGGATAAAGCCATGTACGATAGCCGCCGGAACAATCTCCACGCCGCCGGAGCGCTGTAATACCGGCAACGTAAAGTCCATTGAGGTCGCTCCGCACAGGCCCAACGCCGTTGAACGGCTGCGGCGAACCAGACCGGGAATAAGCATAATGGCCAAAAGTTCGCGGGCCAGATCGTTAAAAAATGCCGCGCTGCCGATAACCGGTCCAAACGACTCCGTCAGCAAAATACCGGAAAGAGAGTACCAGCCGAAACCTGACGCCATCGCCAGGGCGGTTTTTAGCGGTAAGTCCAGGATAAACGCATTAATCACGCCGCCCAGTAATGAGCTTGCCACGACAACGACCGCGACCATCATTCCCCGGCGGTTAAGCACAATTTGCTTTAAGGTCATGCCGCTATTTCGTAGCTGAATCCCCACCAGGAACAATAAAAAGATCAGCGTATATTCACTGGCTTCGGTGGCGTGCTGTAAAACAGAGAGTCCGCTCAGGCCGATGACAAACCCCAATACCACTACGCCGCACAGTTGCAGCGACTCCAGCGCCATGGCAATACGCGAAGGCAGTTTTTCCTGCTGATGATGGTGACGCCACGGGAGGATACGTTCCAGCCACAATAAGGCGGCGATATTACACAATAAAATAATCGTAATACTGACGGCGGAATAATGAAAAATCGCCACCAGATTACTGGCGAGGTTATCCAAAAACGCCAGGCTTATTCCCATAAAAAAGAGAATAAGATACACGATCCAGCTCAGTAGCCGGTTAATGAGTTGTAATGCGGCTTTATGTCGCAGTGGAATGAGATAGCCCACAATCAGTGGAACCAGAATGATTAAAAGTCCTGAAAACATGAACAGCCGGGCCCTTTTTTATTGTTTGAATAGCGTACATGACACTACCGAATTCCAGACTATCAGTAAAGCGACACCGTCAGCCGTACATTTATCAGACATTTGCCCCAGGCAAAGGGGGGGAATATCACGCCTGGCGGACGCATTTGCCGTTATACTGCGGTGAATTTTATGGAGTGATGACGTTTTTCTGGAGGAAGCATGATTCTCGAACGCGTTGAAATAGTAGGATTTCGCGGTATCAACCGACTGTCGTTGATGCTGGAGCAAAACAACGTGCTGATTGGGGAAAACGCCTGGGGAAAATCCAGCCTGCTGGATGCGCTGACTCTGTTATTGTCGCCGGAACTCGATCTCTACCATTTTGTCCGTGAGGATTTCTGGTTTCCGCCTGGCGATATAAAAGGACGCGAGCATCACCTGCATATTATTCTGACTTTTCGCGAAACGCAGCCAGGGCGGCATCGGGTACGTCGTTATCGAGCGCTGGAAGCATGCTGGTCGCCTTGCGAGGATGATTTTCACCGTATTTTTTATCGGCTAGAGGGCGAATGCGGCGCCGATGGCAGCGTGATGACGCTGCGCAGTTTTCTCAATAGCGATGGGCAGCCATTACTGGTGGAAAATATTAACGATCAGGTGCGCCACCTGGTTCGTTTGATGCCAGTGCTACGTTTGCGCGATGCGCGCTTTATGCGACGTATTCGCAACGGTACGGTGCCCAATGTGCCGGATGTTGAAGTCACGGCCCGCCAGCTGGATTTTCTGGCGCGTGAGCTGGCGACCCGGCCGCAAAATTTAACCGACGGGCAGATTCGTCAGGGACTGTCCGCGATGGTGCAACTGCTTGAACACTATTTCTCAGAGCAGGGCGCAGGACAGGCGCGTCACCGACTCATGCGCCGGCGTTCGCAAAATGAGCAACGTAGCTGGCGCTATCTGGATATTATTAATCGGATGATCGACAAACCGGGCAGCCGGTCGCATCGGGTGATCCTGCTGGGGCTTTTCTCCACGCTGTTACAGGCGAAAGGGACGCTGCGGTTACATAAAGACGCGCGACCATTACTGCTGGTGGAAGATCCGGAAACCCGTTTACATCCCATTATGCTTTCAGTCGCCTGGCAATTGCTCAATCTGTTACCGCTACAGCGGATAGCGACAACCAACTCAGGCGAATTGCTCTCGCTAACGCCGGTGGAGCATGTCGTACGGCTGGTGCGCGAATCTTCCCGCGTCGCCGCCTGGCGTCTGGGCCCGGGCGGGTTAAGCGCGGAAGATGGACGGCGCATCGCCTTTCATATCCGCTTTAATCGCGCGTCGTCGCTGTTTGCGCGTTGCTGGCTACTGGTGGAAGGTGAGACGGAAACCTGGGTTATTAATGAGCTGGCGCGTCAGTGTGGACATCATTTTGATGCGGAGGGCATTAAAGTCATTGAGTTTGCTCAGTCTGGCCTGAAACCGCTGGTGAAGTTCGCCCGCCGTATGGGAATCGAGTGGCATGTCCTGGTGGATGGCGACGAAGCGGGGAAAAAATATGCCGCGACGGTCCGCAGTCTGCTTAATAACGATCGGGAAGAAGAACGCGAACATCTCACGGCGCTGCCTGCGCTGGATATGGAACATTTTATGTATCGTCAGGGCTTTGCCGATGTTTTTCACCGGGTTGCGCAGCTTCCGCCTAATGTGCCGATGAATACCCGGAAAATTATCACTAAAGCTATCCACCGCTCGTCAAAGCCGGATTTGGCGATTGAAGTCGCGATGGAAGCCGGGCGGCGGGGAATTGACGCCGTGCCGCCGCTGTTCAGAAAGATGTTCTCGCGCGTGGTTTGGCTGGCGCGGGGCCGGGCGGATTAACGTTTGAATGTGGCCGGAACCTGTTCGACGACGCTATCGAGTAACGCATAGCGGCGGCGATACTCGGCCCGTTTCTTACTGGCGATCTCCGATTCGCTTTTTCGGGCGATCGCCAGCGGTAGCGCATAGTAATTTCCTTTAATTCTTTCACCGCCTAACGATTCCCAAAACGCGTCATAGTCGGCATGCATTTGCGTCTTTTTATCCATGTATCGCCAGCTACGGTAAACGTGCGCATCGTTACTCACAGCTATAATCTTTTCTGCCTGAAAGACTTGCGCAAACTGACAGAGAGCCTCCATCACGATGCGTTTGGGAAAAAGACCATGGCAGGCTTTGGTCGCCTGCTGGATAATTTCGTGAGGGACGTCGTTTGCCGCGCCCTGTAATCCGCCGATAAATAGTGTGCGTTGTTGGTTAAAGCGACACAGAGTAAATGTGATCTCTGCCAGAATACGTAACTGTGCGTCGCGAACAACAATAGTGCTTTCACCTTCTTTATCCAGTGAGACCAGACTGACTAAATCAAGTTGAAACAACTCGCCGGTTTTAGTTTCAAATTTAGCAAGATTCAGGCCATACTGACTTAAATAGCTAACTTGTTGTTCCCGCGATAAAAGTTGGCGCATCTGTTGATAATGAAAACACAGCGCATCTAAGGCGAAATCGCGTTTAATATTTACAGCCATATAAGGACGATGTAGCCGAATAGGCAAACGCGGCTGACGAGCAAGTAACGTATTTAACTCCGGCCATTGGGTGAGATTGGTCAGTAATTGGCTGGTCGCACGCGGCATGACTAATGAGCGGATTAAAAACTTGCGACGAAAGCTGGCTTTACGCCAGAATTTTCCTGGCTGTAATTGCCCGCGCGTCAGACGAATAAATAATTGTAAAGGAGAGATGTAATCTGAAGTGTACCAGGTATTATCTGTAAGCTGTGTCATGATCGTAATCCGCGACATAAGATTGTCGAGATTGAACCACAGGAAACATTAACCAATCGTCAATACAGCCGACGCTATCTTTATTGCGTCAGGTTTGTTTAGATACGGTTTACTTTCTGGTTGAAATTTTGCCGTCAGGGTTTCTATGCGTGCTAAGGGAAAGAAATTTAAAAAGCGTTATCTGGTCATTATTTTAATTCTTTTAGTGGGGGGGATGGCTGGCTGGCGAATGATAAATGCCCCGCTGCCAACTTATCAGACATTAATCGTGCGGCCAGGCGATCTTGAACAGAGTGTACTGGCGACTGGAAAACTGGACGCGTTGCGTAAAGTGGATGTCGGCGCGCAGGTGAGCGGCCAGTTGAAAACGCTGCTGGTCTCCATTGGCGATAACGTTAAAAAAGATCAGCTACTCGGCGTGATTGATCCGGATCAGGCGGAGAACCAGATAAAAGAGGTCGAGGCCACCCTGATGGAGCTGAACGCAGAGCGTCAGCAGGCAGCCGCTGAGTTAAAGCTGGCGCGGGTTACGCTGGCGCGCCAGCAGCAGTTAGCTAAGACTCAGGCGGTATCGCAACAGGATCTGGATACCGCGGCGACGGAGATGGCGGTTAAACAGGCGCGTATTGGCACCATAGATGCCCAGATCAAACGTAATCGGGCCTCGTTGGACACCGCGAAAACCAACCTGGAATATACCCGTATTGTTGCCCCCATGGCGGGGGAAGTGACGCAAATCACTACCCTGCAAGGACAAACGGTGATTGCAGCTCAGCAGGCGCCCAATATTCTGACGCTGGCGGATATGAGCACCATGCTGGTAAAAGCGCAGGTCTCGGAAGCGGACGTGATCCATCTTCGGGCGGGGCAGAAAGCATGGTTCACCATTGCAGGCGATCCGCAAACGCGCTATGAAGGCGTTTTAAAAGATATTCTGCCGACGCCGGAAAAGATCAACGACGCTATTTTTTATTACGCCCGGTTTGAAGTGCCGAATCCCAAAAGAATCTTGCGTCTTGATATGACCGCACAGGTTTATATTCAACTCATGGATGTCAAAAATGTGTTGATTATTCCTCTCGCCGCGCTTGGCGAACCGGTGGGCGGCAATCGTTATAAAGTGGCGCTGTTGCGTAACGGCGAAAAACGTGAGCGCGAAGTGATCATTGGCGAGCGTAACGATACAGACGTGGAAGTGGTTAAAGGTCTGGAAGCGGGCGATGAGGTGATCATCGGCGAGAGCAGGCCAGGAGCGACGCCATGACGGCATTGCTTGAACTGCGCAATGTGAGTCGCAGCTACCCCTCCGGAGAAGAGCAGGTGGCGGTGTTGAAAGATATCTCCCTGCAAATCCACGCCGGGGAGATGGTGGCGATCGTCGGCGTTTCCGGTTCTGGAAAATCAACGCTGATGAATATCCTCGGGTGCCTGGATAAACCGACCAGCGGCACTTATCGGGTGGCGGGGCGGGACGTCTCGACGCTGGACCCGGACGCGCTGGCGCAGCTGCGGTGTGAGCATTTTGGCTTTATCTTTCAGCGCTACCATCTGTTGTCGCATTTAACGGCAGCGCAAAATGTTGAAATCCCCGCCGTCTATGCCGGCATTGAACGCAAAAAACGCCAGGCGCGCGCCAGAGAGTTGCTTTTGCGGCTGGGATTAAGCGATCGCGTCGATTACCCACCTTCACAGCTTTCTGGCGGACAGCAGCAGCGTGTCAGTATTGCCCGCGCTCTGATGAACGGCGGACAGGTGATTCTGGCGGATGAGCCAACCGGCGCGCTGGATAGCCATTCCGGCGAAGAGGTGATGGCGATTTTGCGCCAACTGCGCGATCGCGGACATACGGTGATCATTGTGACGCACGATCCGCTGATTGCCGCCCAGGCGGAGCGGATTATTGAAATTCACGATGGCAAGATTGTCCATAATCCGCCCGCGCAGGAAAAGAAACGCGAACAGGGCGTTGACGCTGCCGTAGTTAATACGGCTCCCGGCTGGCGGCAATTTGCCAGCAGCTTTCGCGAAGCGCTGTCAATGGCGTGGTTAGCGATGGCCGCTAACAAAATGCGTACTTTACTGACCATGCTGGGAATTATTATCGGTATTGCGTCGGTGGTGTCGATTGTGGTGGTCGGCGACGCCGCAAAACAGATGGTACTGGCGGATATCCGCGCTATGGGCACTAATACGATTGATATTCATCCAGGCAAAGATTTCGGCGACGACAACCCGCAGTATCGACAGGCGCTGAAATATGACGATCTGGTCGCTATTCAGAAACAGCCGTGGGTTAACTCTGCGACGCCCAGCGTTTCAAAGAGCTTACGTCTTCGCTATGGCAATATTGATATTGCCGTAAATGCTAATGGCGTCAGTGGCGATTATTTTAACGTTTACGGCATGTCCTTTAGGGAGGGGAACACCTTCAATGCTGTACAGCAACAGGATCGCGCGCAGGTGGTGGTGCTGGATGCCAACACGCGACGCCAGCTATTTCCAAATAAAGCGAATGTCGTAGGGGAAGTGGTGCTGGTGGGTAATATGCCGGTTATTGTTATTGGCGTGGCGGAAGAGAAACCGTCCATGTACGGCAATAGCAATCTGTTGCAAATTTGGTTGCCCTATAGCACGATGTCAGATCGCATAATGGGTCAGTCATGGCTTAACTCGATCACCGTTCGTGTGAAAGATGGCGTTGATAGCGATCAGGCTGAACAGCAGCTTACTCGCCTGCTCACCTTACGCCACGGTAAAAAAGACTTCTTCACCTGGAATATGGACAGCGTCCTGAAAACGGCTGAAAAAACCACCTATACTCTTCAGTTATTTCTGACGCTGGTGGCTGTCATTTCGCTGGTTGTCGGCGGCATCGGCGTTATGAATATTATGCTGGTTTCCGTCACCGAGCGAACGCGTGAAATCGGCATCCGTATGGCGGTAGGCGCGCGCGCCAGCGATGTGCTACAGCAGTTTCTTATTGAAGCGGTGCTGGTTTGCCTGGTTGGTGGAGCGCTGGGGATTAGCTTGTCGATGTTCATCGCATTTATGCTACAGCTTTTCCTGCCCGGCTGGGAGATCGGTTTTTCACTGACTGCGCTGGCGAGCGCGTTTTTATGTTCGACGTTTACCGGGATACTGTTTGGCTGGCTACCGGCGAGAAACGCGGCGCGACTGGACCCGGTGGATGCGCTGGCAAGGGAGTAATCTTGCTGACGTCATTTGTCGGCCTGATAAGATGCAACAGTGTCGCCACCAGGCACTGGCGTTAAATAAAAATGCCAGCCGATCGGGCTGGCATTTTGCCTCCTGGATGTACACAATGAGACAGAGGAGCTATGCAACGGCCTCTGCTTCGATGGGCACGATGACGCTGGCGTGATTGCCTTTTGGCCCCTGGTGGACATCAAACCGGACAGACTGTCCGGCTTTAAGCGTTCTGTAACCATCCATTTGAATGGTGGAATAATGGGCGAAAATATCCTCGCCGCCGCCTTCAGGGCAGATGAAACCAAACCCTTTGGCATTGTTGAACCACTTTACAGTACCCGTTTCCATGCTTCGACATCCTTCGTAAATCTTATATAAGTAAGATGGAATGAACCGGTGACGGAGTGGGGGCTGTTCAAAACCTCACCAACTCTCGACATTACAATTTAGAGAAATCAGGCGAGGCGTCAAGCATCAGGCAGGGGGGATCGGGTAAAAATGAATCAAAAATTTGAAGCAGTTAACGCTATTGCCGGGAATGTGACAGATGTCGCGGATGGTACTGATAGATGTTAGTTATCTATCAATTGAGGTAGATTGATTGTGTGCATAGACTCTGGTCAGCGGCAGATTTTCCTGCCGACAACCGTAACCGATAATGACGACTGACAATGGGTAAGACGAACGATTGGCTGGATTTTGACCAGTTGGTGGAAGATAGCGTGCGCGACGCGCTAAAACCGCCATCTATGTATAAAGTGATATTAGTCAATGATGACTACACTCCGATGGAGTTTGTTATTGACGTGTTACAAAAATTCTTTTCTTATGATGTAGAACGTGCAACGCAATTGATGCTTGCGGTTCACTATCAAGGCAAAGCTATCTGCGGCGTGTTTACCGCCGAGGTGGCGGAAACCAAAGTGGCGATGGTGAACAAGTATGCAAGGGAGAACGAGCATCCGTTGCTGTGTACGCTGGAAAAAGCCTGAATGCAGGTATAAAAATTGGGGGAGGTGCCTATGCTCAATCAAGAACTGGAACTCAGTTTAAACATGGCTTTCGCCAGAGCGCGCGAGCACCGTCATGAGTTTATGACCGTCGAGCATCTGTTGCTGGCGCTGCTCAGCAACCCATCGGCTCGCGAAGCGCTGGAAGCATGCTCCGTGGATCTGGTGGCGCTCCGTCAGGAACTCGAAGCCTTCATTGAACAAACCACACCCGTACTGCCTGCCAGTGAAGAAGAGCGTGATACGCAGCCGACGTTAAGTTTCCAGCGTGTCCTGCAACGTGCCGTCTTCCACGTTCAGTCTTCCGGGCGTAGTGAAGTGACTGGCGCGAATGTGCTGGTGGCTATCTTTAGCGAACAGGAATCACAGGCGGCTTATCTGCTGCGCAAGCATGAAGTGAGCCGTCTGGATATCGTGAACTTTATTTCTCACGGGACGCGAAAAGACGAACCGAGCCAATCTTCCGATTTCGGCAATCAGCCAACTGGCGACGAACAAGCTGGCGGGGAGGAACGTATGGAAAACTTCACGACGAATCTTAACCAACTTGCTCGCGTGGGCGGCATCGATCCGCTGATTGGTCGTGAAAAAGAACTGGAGCGCGCGATCCAGGTCTTGTGTCGTCGCCGTAAAAATAACCCGTTGCTGGTAGGGGAATCCGGCGTCGGCAAAACGGCGATTGCCGAAGGGCTGGCCTGGCGTATCGTGCAGGGCGATGTGCCGGAAGTGATGGCCGATTGCACCATTTACTCGCTGGATATCGGTTCGCTGCTGGCGGGCACCAAATACCGCGGCGATTTTGAAAAACGGTTTAAGGCGTTGCTGAAACAGCTTGAGCAGGATACCAACAGCATCCTGTTTATCGATGAAATCCATACCATTATCGGCGCTGGCGCGGCGTCGGGCGGACAGGTGGATGCGGCAAATCTGATTAAACCGCTGCTTTCCAGCGGCAAGATCCGGGTGATCGGCTCAACGACCTATCAGGAATTCAGCAATATTTTTGAGAAAGACCGCGCATTAGCGCGCCGTTTCCAGAAAATTGATATTACCGAGCCTTCGGTGGAAGAGACGGTGCAAATTATCAACGGCTTGAAACCTAAGTACGAAGCGCACCACGACGTGCGTTATACCGCGAAAGCGGTGCGTGCGGCGGTCGAGCTGGCGGTAAAATATATCAATGACCGCCATCTGCCGGATAAAGCCATTGACGTGATTGACGAAGCGGGCGCTCGGGCGCGTCTGATGCCGGTGAGCAAACGTAAGAAAACGGTCAACGTGGCGGATATTGAGTCCGTAGTGGCGCGAATTGCGCGAATTCCTGAAAAGAGCGTCTCGCAGAGCGATCGCGATACGCTGAAGAACCTGGGCGATCGTCTGAAAATGCTGGTCTTCGGCCAGGATAACGCGATTGAGGCGCTGACCGAAGCTATTAAGATGAGTCGTGCGGGTCTGGGCCATGAGCATAAACCTGTCGGCTCATTCTTGTTCGCCGGGCCAACTGGCGTAGGGAAAACTGAAGTTACGGTACAGCTTTCAAAAGCGCTGGGTATTGAGCTGTTGCGCTTCGATATGTCCGAATATATGGAGCGCCATACGGTGAGCCGTTTGATCGGCGCGCCTCCGGGATACGTCGGTTTCGACCAGGGCGGGCTGCTGACGGATGCGGTGATTAAGCATCCTCATGCGGTGCTGTTGCTGGATGAGATCGAAAAAGCGCACCCGGATGTCTTTAACCTGCTGCTGCAGGTGATGGATAACGGTACGCTGACCGATAACAACGGCCGTAAGGCGGATTTCCGCAATGTGGTGCTGGTGATGACCACCAACGCCGGCGTGCGAGAAACCGAACGTAAATCTATTGGTCTTATTCATCAGGACAACAGTACCGATGCGATGGGCGAGATCAAGAAAGTGTTTACGCCGGAGTTCCGTAACCGTCTCGACAACATCATTTGGTTCGATCATCTGTCTGGCGAGGTGATTCATCAGGTTGTCGATAAGTTTATCGTCGAGTTGCAGGCTCAGTTGGATCAGAAAGGCGTCTCCCTGGAAGTCAGTCAGGAAGCGCGCGACTGGCTGGCGGAAAAGGGCTATGACCGGGCGATGGGCGCACGACCAATGGCGCGTGTGATTCAGGACAACCTGAAAAAACCGCTGGCCAATGAGTTGCTGTTTGGATCGCTGGTTGACGGCGGACAGGTCACCGTCGCGCTGGATAAAGAGAAAAATGCGTTGACGTATGGCTTCCAGAGTGCGCAAAAGCACAAGCCGGAAGCCGCGCATTAATCTTCGTTTCACTGCCGTACAAACCGGGCCTTAGCGCCCGGTTTTTTTATGCCGGCTAATAGTTAGCCTGATGGCGTTGTGCTCGCGGTAGGCGGACAAGGCGCTTGTAAATTGCGTCATCATCCGGTAATCGACGGGGGGTAATGCGAAAAAAAAGCCCGCCGACAGAAGACGTTCCACGAATGTGCGGAAGCCATGCTGGAAATTTTAGGCCCATTGAGTATGCCGCTTGTCTCATGGATGCTCTTGTTCTGCCGGGTAAGCGGTCTGCTACAGCCATACCTTCCACAGGATAATACTGTACCAGAACCTGACGTTCCCGCTCATGCCAGTGGCGAGAGTAGGTTTTCACGAATTCTAGTTCTTCGGACGTCCACCTTTTTCGATGATGCCTGGCCTGTGGTTTTGTCATCAATCTACTTCCTGGATGAATTTATGCATTACAAAAATAATATTTATTCTGAACGTTACGTTCTCGTAATAGAATACTCATTTTTTAAACCCCACAGTATCCAGTCATATTAAATATCTTTTCACCGTGTTTTGTTTTGAGGACAATAGTAGCTTTAACGTCGCTTCCCTCATCATCATTTGCCTCTGTCATCGGAGTCTGTGTTATGGAAAGAGATAAATCATTATTTTTATAGACTGAGTTATTTTCATCTGATGATATCTGTTTCAATATTGTTATATTCCCATTCAGCTTCATGATGGCAGAGTATGTACACTCTTCTCCACTAACAGGGCAAATTGCCCCTTCAATATAGTTATAGGAATCCTCCTTCTTATTATTGACCAGACGAAGAGTGCAAGTGGAGTGTCTCAAATCAGCAATCTCTCCATCAGCAATTTCACCAACGTTGAAACTAATAGTGTTAAGGCCATCTAACGGAATGTTGCCAGGTTCGGCTGTAACACAACCAACAACACCATATAACGCCAGAGCCGAAATAAAACCGATATTCTTAAGCATTTCATCAACTCCTTGAAGATCAAAGTTTGGGAAGATTATTTTTCCATACATTCAGATATGGTGCAGGATCTGTTACATCGGAACGCCTTCTTAATTCACCATGTCTGATTTCTACAGCAGAAGTACCAGAGTAAAAGGGATAAGGGTTACGCACCAGCACTCCATCAGCAACAGCATAAATAGGCGTCCCTGGGGGAAACGCATCCATCGCCATCAGTGCCGCATCTTCGGTCGGGGCCTGATAGAGCGTCTTCAGGCCGCTGGTGACGGCTTTGTAGTCTTTCCCGGCTACGTATTCAGGCTGTTACGCACCATATGGATAATGCCTGGCTGGATATGGGTTTGCGGGAAGACGCCGTTTATCGCATCCGGGAAGCCCTTCAGACCGTCCACACAGGCAATCAGGATGTCCTGAAGACCCCGCTTTTTCAGCTCCGTCAGCACGCTTAGCCAGAACTTTTCGCCTTCATTTCCGGCCAGCCACATGCCGGCAACGCTTTCTGACCTTCGGTATTGATCCCCAGCGCAGGGAAAACAGCTTTGTTTATTACACTGCCATTCTGATGAACTTTGACTACATACAGTCCATATACACAATGGGATACAGCGCATCCAGTTGCCGGTTTTGCCACTCAGTGACCTGCTCTTTTACGGCGTCGGTGACTTTAGATATCCGCGTGGGTGACACATCGGCGTCGTACATCTCTTTGAAGGTGGCGACGATTTCGCGGGTAGTCATGCCTTTGGCGCAGAGGGATAAAATCTGACTGTCCATCTGCGTAATGCGCGTCTGGTGCTTCTTAAGCAGCTGCGGTTCGAAGGTGTTTTCACGGTCACGTGGCGTGTTCAGTTCGATCTCACCGTCATCGCATAACACCGTTTTTGACGAGCTGCCATTGCGGGTGTTTGAGCCTGTTTTGGGCGCATTTTTCTCATGCCCGGGGGGGGCAGTCAGCTCCGCATTGAGCGCCGTTTCGACGGTTAATTTCGTCAGCATGCGGGAAAACGGATTGAGGTCGGCTTCGGTTTTAAGGCCTTTAGCCAGTTCAGCGGCCAGTGCTTTGAGTTTCTTTTCGTCCATAATGTGCCCGTCTCCCTTACTGGAGTGAACATATCAAAAACAGGCAATTACACAATTTTAATTACAGTTTCTATGGCACTGGCGAACCGGCGATTAACACGTTTCGGTTTGGCCTCTGTACGGTGAAAAAGCTGCTCCACTTCAGGATTATCCCGATGCTGGAGCTGATGCTGTCCTTACCAATGCCAAAAAACTAATCCTCTTCTCTGAAAAGAGTAGTCTTACACTTAGCACAAAGAATTCTTCTGTGATTATCCCATACCTGTATCAAACCAACATCGCTGAATTTCTCGTGACCACAACTGTAGCAGGATATTTTACTCATATTGTGTTTTTTAATATATTCATCTTTGGTTGGAAGTTGCTTCCAGTAGCCTATCAGTCCGGGCATAACCTCTCCTTGAGTGGTTTATGTAATTTGCAAACTATGATAATAATTACACAAGAAATAGTTCAGTATGAAATTATTGCTTATCACATTTTCGAAAGCGAATGCTATTAGCATCACACTTTCTACGTTGTTATCAACGATAATGCTTTCGTACAGGTAGCTTAGCTGTTGGCAGTGCTATACCCCGTCCAATCATCCATCAGTGCCACCCGTTTAGGCCATAACGTCCCACGCTGATACGCTGCTTCAGCCTTATCTGCCAACTGGTGCGCCAACGCATGTTCAATAACCTCACGTTGATAGTCCGTTGCTTCACCAGCCCACTCACGGAAAGTAGAACGGAAGCCATGTTGCGTTAAGTTGGTATATCCCATTCGTTTCAATACAGCCAATAACGACATATCAGAAAGTGTTTCAGCGCGAGGGGCAGGGAATACATGATTGTTATTTTTCAAACGCGGTAAGCCTTCTAATAAAGCAACGGCAGCATCAGACAGAGGAACTCGGTGCTTTTTTACTACCGAGAGATACTTATGCAAACTTTTCTAAAGCGTTTCAGGTAGGGGACTGGGGCTGTTTTACACAATCTATAGTAAGTTTGGTGTAGCAACCAAAGGTCCAAAAACAAACCTATCATCAGGAAAATCACAGTAAAAACAATAAGTTTAGATACAAAAGCCCGTACTTTCGTACGAGCTCTTTCTTGAATATGGCGGTGAGGGGGGATTGACTCGCTGCGCTCGCCCTTCGGGCAGCCCGTTCGCTGCGCGCCCGGTCTGTCCAACTGGCTGCGCCGCTACTCAGCCCATCCCTGGGCCTCGCCCCTTCGGGGCCAGAGCAAGCTCTGTTCAAAAACGCTCCCGGCGTTTTTGTGTCGAACCCCGGTCGGTGGTTCTCATCCCCCCCTTGGTTTGGGGGATACATATAAGCAAAAAGCCCGTACTTCTGTACAGGCTCTCAGCTTAAATATGGCGGTGAGGGGGGGATTGACTCGCTTTGCTCGCCCCTTCGGGGCAGCCCGTTCGCTGCGCACCCGGTCTGTCCAACTGGCTGCGCCAGTTGTCGAACCCCGGTCGGTGGTTCTCATCCCCCCTTGGTTTGGGGGATACATATAAGCAAAAAGCCCGTACTTCTGTACAGACTCTCAGCTTAAATATGGCGGTGAGGGGGGGATTCGAACCCCCGATACGTTGCCGTATACACACTTTCCAGGCGTGCTCCTTCAGCCACTCGGACACCTCACCATATTGTATTGCTGCCTGACCGCTTGGGGGGCAACGGGGCGCTACTATAGGGAGTTGCGCTAAAACGGTCAAGCAGAATTTACATATTCACTGTCGTTTGCTCATGCAATAGACATAATCCCCGCCCAAACTGGCGCGGGGAGGCAAATTAGCGCTGTGAATCCAACATTTCGTTGTTTTTCACCACATCCTGCGCTTTGCTGTAGCTTTCGATCAGCAGTTGATAGGCCGGGAATACCTGAGTATAAACGTCGGCCCACGCGGCGGCGTCTTCACGGTTCCAGGTGCCTTGCAGCTCAGAGGCGACTGCGGCAGTATCCATCGGTACGACGCCAGCCTGTACGATACGCGCCAGGGTGATCTCCTGCGCCATCTTACTGTAGGTGCCGGATGCGTCAATCACGGCAAATACCTTATAGCCTTCCGCTACCGCGCTAATGGCCGGGAATGCCATGCACACGCTGGTAATCGTCCCGGCAATGATCAGCGTCTTACGACCCGTCGCTTTTACCGCCTTAACGAAATCTTCGTTATCCCAGGCGTTAATTTCACCTTTGCGCGCAATGTACTGCGCATGTGGCGCATTAGCGTGGATCTCCGGGATCAGCGGGCCGTTCGGACCTTGCGGTACGGATGCCGTGGTAATGACCGGCATTTTCGCTAACGTCGCCATCTTCGCCAACGCCGCGGCGCGAGCGCGTAATTCCGGCATTGGCATATCGCCTACGGTCTGGAAAAGACCGCTTTGATGATCAATTAAAAGCATCACGGAATCGTTAACATCAATTACCGGGCGCAAACCATTAAAATTAGCAGGACTTGACATCGTGTTCTCCTTCATGTTTTCAGATTTGGCCAAAACGGCCGGAGTTGAAATCGCGGACTGCTTCTGCGATCTCTTGTTTCGTGTTCATAACAAATGGGCCGTAACCCACAATCGGTTCATTCAGCGGCTCGCCTGATAACAGCAATACGCTGGCGTCGCTGCTGGCCTCAAGGTGCAGCGTTTTCCCTTGCTGGCTCAATACCACCAGTTGCGCTTCGTTGACCGGCGTCGTGCCGTTCACCGTGATATTGCCTTTCAGTACCACCAGCGCGGTGCTCCATCCTTCCGGCTGTGCCAATGTAAGCTGGCGATTGCGTTGCAGGCGCATATCCCAGACATTGAGCGGCGAGAAAGTGTGCGCCGGGCCTTTTGTCTCTTCATAACGCCCTGCGATGACCCGCACGACTCCGGCGTCATCCGGCAACGTAACGGTCGGGATAACATCGTGGGTAATGCTTTGATAAGCCGGGGTGGTCATTTTGTCCTTCATTGGAAGGTTAACCCACAACTGCACCATTTCCAGTTCGCCGCCCCGACGGGTAAACGCGTCGGAATGGAACTCTTCATGCAAAATGCCTGCGCCTGCGGTCATCCACTGAACGTCGCCCGGGCCGATAACGCCGCCGCGACCGGTAGAGTCCCGATGCTCGACTTCGCCACTATAAACAATCGTCACGGTCTCGAAACCGCGGTGTGGATGCTCCCCAACGCCGCGTTTTTCATTACCCGGCGTAAAGGTGTGCGGCCCGGCATAATCCAGCAGCAGGAATGGACTCAACTGCTGCGCATGTGACTGATAAGAAAAGAGTGAACGAACCGGAAATCCATCGCCAACCCAGTGCGGGCGAGGTGCGGTATAGACGCCTGTAATCTGTTTCATGGTGTTCTCCTCAGTGGCGTTGTCTTGATGTGAATAAGCTTATATTCATGACAAAAGGTTCGGTAGTGGCTAAAATGGCTCATACCGTTCCATTAATAGGACAATGTAATGATAAAAACGGATCTCAATGATTTTGCGTGGTTTGTGCATGTGGTCGAAGAGGGTGGGTTTGCCGCGGCGGGGCGTGCGCTTGATGAACCAAAATCAAAACTGAGCCGGCGTATTGCGCAACTGGAGGAACGGCTGGGCGTGCGATTGATTCAGCGAACCACCCGGCAGTTTAACGTTACCGAAGTGGGGCAAACATTCTATGAGCACTGTAAAGCGATGCTGGTGGAAGCTCAGGCGGCGCAGGATGCCATTGCCGCATTGCAGGTAGAGCCTCGCGGTATCGTGAAGCTGACCTGCCCGGTGACGCTGCTGCATGTACACATCGGCCCAATGCTGGCGAAATTTATGGCGCGTTATCCTGATGTTTCGCTACAGCTTGAAGCAACCAATCGTCGGGTGGACGTCGTAGGGGAGGGGGTGGATGTGGCGATTCGCGTCAGGCCGCGCCCGTTTGAGGATAGCGACCTGGTGATGCGCGTCCTGGCTGACAGAGGGCATCGCCTGTTTGCCAGCCCGGATCTTATCGCACGGATGGGAATCCCTTCCGCGCCGGCGGAGTTGAGCCATTGGCCAGGGCTAAGTCTTGCATCCGGCAAGCATATCCACCGCTGGGAACTTTACGGCCCGCAGGGCGCGCGTGCGGAAGTCCATTTTACCCCGCGTATGATTACCACCGACATGTTGGCGCTACGCGAGGCGGCGATGGCGGGCGTGGGGCTTGTGCAGTTACCTGTCTTAATGGTGAAAGAACAACTGGCCGCCGGTGAACTGGTCGCGGTGCTGGAAGAGTGGGAGCCCCGGCGGGAGGTTATTCATGCTGTGTTCCCATCCCGGCGAGGATTATTACCTTCCGTACGCGCGTTGGTCGATTTTTTGACGGAAGAGTATGCGCGGATGGTGGAAGAGTAACCTGCTCGTCATTCATCGACTTAATGGACGCAAAAAAGGCCGGTTAAACCGACCTTTTATCCAGCCGCCCTTCAGGGCGTGAGGAGACAATTAGCGACTACGGAAGACAATGCGGCCTTTGCTCAGGTCGTACGGGGTCAGCTCAACGGTCACTTTGTCGCCCGTCAGGATGCGGATGTAGTTCTTACGCATTTTACCGGAGATGTGTGCAGTAACCACGTGACCGTTTTCTAACTCTACGCGGAACATGGTATTAGGTAACGTTTCGAGAACGGTACCTTGCATTTCAATATTGTCTTCTTTGGCCATCTAATCCTCTGGGGTATCACTACCATAATTTGAACCGGCAAGATAATGCCGAACTTCTTTTGATAAGTAAAGATTTGTGCGTTTAAAACACAGCAAACCAGGTTTAGCACATGATTCCGCGACACACGACAACGCCGCGTTATACACCTTTTCCCTGATACTACCGCCTGATGTATCGACATAAGCGCAACATATAAGGGAACGGTGAAATAAACGATGGGCGTTACCTGACAACGGGCTGCGGGATAATGAGCTAAACCAATTCTGCGGCAGCAATTATAACACCCCAATAAAAAATGTGCCGAAAACATTCACTTCCGGGGCAAAAATAATGTCCGCGGCACCCAAAAACGGGAGGCCAGCGGCTGTTGGCGTAAGGCCGCGAGGTGATCGAGGTAGTCACGACGTGGAATTTCAATGGCGCCGAGCGAGGCGGTATGACTATTAAGTACCTGACAATCAATAAGTTTACCGCCGTGACGGGTAAATTCAGCGCAAAAAACCAGCAGTGCGGTTTTAGAGGCATTCTCCTGGCGGCTAAACATCGATTCGCCGCAAAACAGCGCCCCCTGCGAGACGCCATACATCCCGCCGACCAGTTCCCGATCGCGCCACACTTCAATGGAGTGCGCGTGGCCCAATTCATGTAATCGGCGATAGGCTTCCTCAATACCACGCGTTATCCAGGTGCCTTCGTCACGGTGATTGGCGCATCCATCAATGACCCGATCGAAAGCGTAATTGAGCGTCACGCGGTAAGGGGATGCGTTGTGAAAGCGCTTCATGCTGCGACTGAGGTGAAACTTTTCAGGCCACAGCACGGCGCGCGGATCGGGCGACCACCACAGAATCGGGTCGCCCGGCGAAAACCACGGGAAAATCCCGTGCTGGTAGGCCATTAACAACCGGGCAGGGCTGAGATCGCCGCCCAGCGCCAGTAAACCGTTAGGCTCGCGTAAAGCGCCTTCCGGCGAAGGGAAGGCGATAGAATGTCGGGAAAGCTGAACCAGACGCATGACGGCGAAACTCCAGTACGCAAGTCGGATCGTTCAATAATAGCTTACAGACGTTGTTTAAACTGATAATAGCGCCCTTGTCCGGCTAACAATTCTGCATGAGTGCCTTGCTCAATGATGCGCCCGTCGTCCATTACGATGATTTGATCAAAACGGGCCAGGCCGCGCAAACGGTGCGTCACCATCAGGACGGTTTTCTCGCGCATCACATCGGCAAGTAATTCCAGCATTTCGCTCTCGGTGGTCGCATCCAGCCCC
>NZ_JBCMFH010000017.1:0-92921 GCF_043848115.1 Salmonella sp. 2020_1395
ATTTGCCTGGCGGCACTAGCGCGGTGGTCCCACCTGACCCCATGCCGAACTCAGAAGTGAAACGCCGTAGCGCCGATGGTAGTGTGGGGTCTCCCCATGCGAGAGTAGGGAACTGCCAGGCATCAAATTAAGCAGTAAACTGATGTAAAAATCAGTGGTTGTAAAAGAATTCGGTGGAGCGGTAGTTCAGTTGGTTAGAATACCTGCCTGTCACGCAGGGGGTCGCGGGTTCGAGTCCCGTCCGTTCCGCCACCCTAATTAGGGGCGTAGTTCAATTGGTAGAGCACCGGTCTCCAAAACCGGGTGTTGGGAGTTCGAGTCTCTCCGCCCCTGCCAGAAATAATCCTTAGCATCTGCTAAGGATTTTTTTTTGCCTAAAATTACCTGATTATCTGATCAGGTAATCGTGAGTTCCCTTCCTTTTCTTTTCATCATTTTCATTGTTCATCCAGCACATCCGTTTTTAACAGATCGCAGATCAGCGAGTATTTATCGCTGTTTTGCAGCCAAATGGCGTATAGCGGCCGTGAAAGCGTTGCGCTGTCGGCAACGGTATGTAATCCGCCCTTTTCATTTGCCCAGTTTACAGGAAGCCAGCTACAGCCATTTAATGCGCTAAGCTGCTGTCGGGCGAGTTCGGCTGAGCTGGTTGTTAATACCGGCACTTCATCTGCTGCGATCAGCCCTGTTTCATGCTGTTGGAAGTCTGGTCCCCACTCCAGCCGCAGATAATTGAGTTCTGATTTCTTACGGGCAGGGCTGCTGCAATATAACGCCAAAGTGAAGTGCCCTAACAGCTGACTGCTGAACTCATCCATTTTGGGCGCTTCGGTAGTAATGAGGAGATCAAGCTGGCGTTCATGAAGTTGCTTCACAAGCGATTGCCGTTGAGCGATTCTGGCTTCGAATTGCAGGCCGCTTTGTGGCTCCTGTAGTTGGTACAGTCGACCCAGCCAGGCGTTAAGCATACACTCCCATAAAGACGCGCTGGCGCCGATGGAAAACTCGTTATGGCGTGAGGTATGCGCCACCTCTTTACGTGCCGCCTGCCACGTATTCATCAGCGTTTCCGCATACGGTAAAAGTTTTTCGCCAGCCGTGGTTAAACGGATATTGTTTCTGTGCCGCGTAAAAAGGTTTACGCCCAGTTGATTCTCCAGTTGCCTGATACGAAAGCTCACCGCGGATTGCGTCAGGTAAAGTGCTTCTGCGGCCCGCCCGAAATGGCGTGTCCGGCTAACTTCCAGGAAAGTTTTTAACAATTCCGTATCCACTGTGCTCTCCACAAAATTATTTGTCGTTATGATTTAAATGTTTTGTTTTACACTCTGTCAAGCGTAACTAATACTCCGCGCCATAAATAGCTCAGACAAAGAATTAGGAGCGTGCAGGATGGCGGAAAGCTTTACGACGACTAATCGATATTTTGACAATAAACATTATCCACGTGGATTCTCTCGTCACGGTGATTTCACGATTAAAGAGGCACAACTGCTTGAGCGTCATGGTCATGCCTTTAATGATCTGGATCTTGGCAAGCGTGAGCCTGTGACTGAAGAAGAGAAGCTGTTTGTAGCGGTATGTCGCGGCGAACGCGAGCCGGTAACGGATGCAGAACGCGTCTGGTCCAAGTATATGACGCGTATCAAGCGTCCAAAACGCTTCCACACCTTGTCTGGCGGCAAGCCGCAAGTTGAAGGCGCAGAAGACTACACCGAAGCTGATGATTAATAAAAAGGGCGTAATGCCCTTTTTTTACGCCAACAGCTTTTGCAAATGAATTAACAATCTGTCTATCGCCCGATAGCTTACCGCCTCCTGCAAATGCTGACGCGAGATCTGGTCAGCCAGTTCTATGTCGGCAATGGTTCTGGCCACTTTTAGTAAACGCTGCCAGGCGCGAATGGATAATCCAAGATGCACCAGCGTGTCTTCAAGCCAGCGGGCGTCATCGTGATGCAAAATACAATATTTTTGGATTTCGCGACCCTCCAGACGCGCGTTTAACTTCTTCTGCCGTCGGTACTGCCGTTCATGGGCGGCGATGACCCGCTTTTTTACCGTAGCGCTGCTCTCACCCTTTGAGGCGTGTTGGCTAAGAATCCCGGGCGGTGGAAGCGGTATCTCAAGCGAAAGGTCAAAACGATCAAGAAACGGGCCTGACAACCGATTAAGGTAACGTAGTGTCTGTTCTGGCGTGCAGCGATTATGGTTTCCCTGATAATGTCCGGTCGGGCTGGGATTCATTGCGGCGATTAACTGGAACCTGGCAGGGTATGTTATTTTCGCTCTGGTACGGGATAAATGAATTTGACCGGATTCTATAGGTTCACGTAGCGCATCCAGTGTGCGTCGTTCAAATTCAGGCAATTCATCAAGGAACAAAATTCCGTTGTGCGCCAGCGATATCTCTCCCGGGGCGGGTATTGCGCCGCCGCCGACCATAGCAGTAAGTGAGGCGCTATGATGAGGTGAGCGAAAGGGACGTTGCTGCCATCGTTTTTGTACCGTATCGGCATTAACCAGACTGAGGATCGCGGCGCTTTCCAACGCCTCTTCATTGCTTAATGGTGGAAGAATCCCGCTTAGTCGACTGGCCAGCATGGTTTTACCCGTACCCGGCGGGCCGATCAATAGCAGATTATGTCCCCCTGCCGCTGTAATCTCCAGGCCGCGTTTACCCTGCTCCTGACCGATCACATCGCGAAGATCGGCAGTTGCGGTAGACGATGCCATATTCTGAGCTAAAGGTCTTTCCAGGGCGTGTTTCCCTTCCAGAAAGGCGCAGACGGTTTGTAGATGATCGGCGATAAAACATCCTTCTTTGCTGATAAGCCCAACCTCCGCCGCGTTCTCTGTTGCGACGATAATATTTCTGCCGGCCCTGATGGCTTCCGTTGCACTTGATATTGCGCCAGGAACGCCGCGTAATGCGCCTGTAAGCGCTAACTCACCCACCAGCTCATATGCCTCAAGATTCGACGCTGTAAGCTGCTCAGACGCGGCCAGAAGCGCAACAGCAATAGGCAGGTCATACCTTCCGCCCTCTTTCGGTAGATCGGCTGGAGCAAGGTTAATGGTTATTTTTTTAGCCGGAAATTCATATCCGCTATTAATAATCGCACTACGTACCCGGTCACGCGCCTCTTTTACCGTGGTTTCCGGTAGGCCAACCATGGTTAATCCCGGTAATCCATTACTGATATGCACCTCTATAGTGATAGGCGGCGCATTGACGCCAAGTGCGGCGCGGGTATGAACAATCGCCAGTGACATAATCCCTCCTGTTACGTGGATTATGCGGAATAGAAGAGAAAATCGAATTACTGACTTTTTGTTTTTTAGCGGCTGCTTCCTGAATTTTGGCGTCATTTTCAGGCAAGAAACATCAAACTGGAAGAACGCTCGCAGAAGCGAAAAGAAGGAAAACAGGGTGTAGAGTGCGCCAAAAGGGGGAGGAAAACGTGAAAATTTTTCAGTTGCTAATTTTTCTTATAAAAAACAAAGCACTTTTAGGCATTCACCTGCATTATCTGAAACGTGGTTAAAAAAATATCTTGTGCTATTGGCAAAACCTATGGTAACTCTTTAGGTATTCCTTCGAACAAGATGCAAGAATAGACAAAAATGACAGCCCTTCTACGAGTGATTAGCCTGGTCGTGATTAGCGTGGTGGTGATTATTATCCCACCGTGCGGGGCTGCACTTGGACGAGGAAAGGCTTAGAAATCAAGCCTTAACGAACTAAGACCCCCGCACCGAAAGGTCCGGGGGTTTTTTTTGGCCTGAAAAACTTAAGCGAGGAGCAGAGCGTGAATAACAGCATAAAATTCTGTTTCTCAAGATTTACGACGGGGATGTAACTATGAACGGGGCACAGTGGGTGGTACATGCTTTGCGAGCACAGGGGGTGAAAACCGTATTTGGTTATCCTGGCGGCGCAATTATGCCGGTTTACGACGCGTTGTATGACGGTGGTGTGGAGCATTTGTTGTGCCGACACGAGCAGGGTGCCGCAATGGCGGCAATCGGTTATGCCCGTTCTACCGGCAAAACCGGTGTTTGTATCGCCACTTCCGGCCCTGGCGCCACTAACCTGATCACTGGCCTGGCGGATGCGTTATTAGATTCGGTCCCCGTCGTCGCGATCACGGGTCAGGTTTCCGCCCCGTTCATCGGCACTGATGCGTTCCAGGAGGTGGATGTGTTAGGCCTGTCGCTGGCCTGTACCAAACACAGCTTCCTGGTGCAGTCGCTGGCAGAGCTGCCTCGTATCATGGCAGAGGCTTTTGAAGTCGCCAACGCTGGCCGTCCTGGCCCGGTTCTGGTGGATATCCCGAAAGATATCCAGTTGGCCAGCGGTGAGCTGGAACCCTGGTTTACTACCGTTGCTAACGAAGCGACCTTCCCGCAGGCTGATGTGGAACAGGCGCGCCAGATGCTGGAACAGGCGAAAAAACCCATGCTGTACGTCGGCGGTGGTGTTGGTATGGCGCAGGCGGTTCCGGCGCTGCGTAAATTTATCGCGGTAACGCAAATGCCAGTTACCTGCACGCTGAAAGGGCTGGGGGCTGTTGAAGCTGATTATCCGTACTATCTGGGCATGCTGGGAATGCACGGTACTAAAGCGGCTAATTTCGCGGTGCAAGAGTGTGATTTACTGATCGCAGTGGGTGCGCGTTTTGATGACCGGGTGACCGGTAAGCTGAATACGTTTGCGCCGAACGCCAGCGTAATCCATATGGATATCGACCCGGCGGAAATGAACAAACTGCGTCAGGCACACGTCGCGTTGCAGGGCGATTTAAATTCGCTGTTGCCGGCATTACAGCAACCGCTGAAGATCGACGCATGGCGTCAGTCCTGTGCAGAGCTGCGCGCAGAACACGCCTGGCGCTATGACCATCCTGGCGAGACTATCTATGCGCCGTTGTTGTTGAAGCAATTGTCAGAACGCAAACCCGCAGACAGCGTGGTGACGACGGATGTTGGGCAGCATCAGATGTGGTCAGCCCAGCATATGACTTACACCCGCCCGGAGAACTTCATCACTTCCAGCGGTCTGGGGACGATGGGATTCGGCTTACCGGCGGCCGTTGGCGCGCAGGTAGCGCGACCGAATGATACCGTTATCTGTATCTCCGGTGACGGCTCCTTCATGATGAATGTTCAGGAGTTGGGCACCGTAAAACGCAAGCAGTTACCGTTGAAAATAGTCTTACTCGACAACCAGCGGTTAGGGATGGTTCGACAATGGCAGCAACTGTTTTTCCAGGAGCGATATAGCGAAACCACCCTGACCGATAACCCCGATTTCCTCATGCTGGCCAGCGCCTTCGGCATTCCAGGCCAGCACATTACTCGTAAAGACCAGGTTGAAGCGGCACTCGACACGATGTTGGCAAGCGAAGGGCCGTACCTGCTTCACGTCTCAATCGACGAACTTGAAAATGTCTGGCCGTTGGTGCCGCCTGGCGCCAGTAACTCTGAAATGCTGGAGAAATTATCATGATGCAACATCAGGTCAATGTATCGGCACGCTTTAATCCAGAAACTTTAGAACGTGTTTTACGCGTGGTGCGCCATCGTGGTTTTCAGGTGTGCTCCATGAATATGGAAGCCGCGACCGATGCGCAGAATATAAATATTGAATTGACCGTTGCCAGTCCCCGGTCGGTCGACTTACTGTTTAGTCAGTTAAGTAAACTGGTAGATGTTGCGCATGTCGCAATCTGCCAGAGCGCTGCCACATCACAACAAATCCGCGCCTGAGCGCAAAAGGAAGAAAAATGACGACGAAAAAAGCTGATTACATTTGGTTCAATGGCGAGATGGTGCGCTGGGAAGACGCGAAGGTTCACGTAATGTCCCACGCGCTGCACTACGGTACGTCGGTATTTGAAGGGATTCGGTGCTACGACTCTCACAAAGGCCCGGTAGTGTTTCGTCATCGTGAACATATGCAGCGTCTGCGCGACTCAGCAAAAATTTATCGTTTTCCGGTTTCCCAGAGTATTGATGAGCTGATGGAAGCCTGCCGCGAAGTGATCCGCAAGAACAACCTGACCAGCGCCTATATCCGTCCGTTGGTATTTGTCGGCGATGTCGGTATGGGCGTTAACCCGCCCCCGGGATACACCACTGACGTCATCATCGCCGCGTTCCCGTGGGGGGCATACCTGGGCGCCGAAGCGCTGGATCAGGGGATCGATGCGATGGTTTCTTCCTGGAACCGCGCTGCGCCGAACACCATTCCGACCGCCGCGAAAGCGGGCGGGAACTATCTTTCCTCACTGCTGGTGGGTAGCGAAGCGCGCCGCCACGGCTATCAGGAAGGCATCGCCCTGGATGTAAACGGCTATATCTCCGAAGGCGCAGGCGAAAACCTGTTTGAGGTAAAAGATGGCGTGCTGTTTACTCCGCCGTTTACCTCTTCCGCGCTGCCAGGCATTACTCGCGACGCGATCATCAAACTGGCGAAAGAGCTGGGTATTGAAGTGCGTGAGCAGGTGCTGTCCCGTGAATCGCTGTATCTGGCCGACGAAGTGTTTATGTCCGGAACCGCGGCAGAAATTACTCCGGTACGCAGCGTTGATGGTATCCAGGTAGGCGAAGGCCGCTGCGGTCCTGTCACCAAGCGTATCCAACAAGCCTTCTTTGGTCTCTTCACTGGAGAAACCGAGGATAAATGGGGCTGGTTGGATCCGGTAAATTCATAATAAATAAAATTAATATTTTCCCAAAATAATTTGCGTCACAGGAAGGCGGCAACGCAGCGAATCCCCAGGAGCTTACTGTAGTAAGTGACTGGGGTGAGTGAGGCAGCCAACGCACCTGTGGCGTGAAGTATGAAGGGAAAAGATGGGGAGTAAATAAAGCATGCCTAAGTACCGTTCCGCCACCACCACCCATGGTCGTAATATGGCGGGTGCCCGCGCGCTGTGGCGCGCCACCGGAATGACCGACAGTGATTTTGGCAAACCGATTATCGCCGTGGTGAACTCATTCACTCAGTTTGTGCCGGGTCACGTTCATCTGCGCGATCTCGGTAAGCTGGTCGCCGAACAGATTGAAGCTTCCGGCGGTGTGGCGAAAGAGTTCAACACTATTGCCGTGGATGACGGGATCGCCATGGGGCACGGGGGTATGCTCTATTCACTGCCGTCGCGCGAGCTGATCGCCGACTCCGTGGAGTACATGGTGAACGCTCACTGCGCTGACGCGATGGTGTGTATCTCCAACTGCGACAAAATCACCCCAGGGATGCTCATGGCCTCGCTGCGCCTGAATATTCCGGTGATCTTTGTCTCCGGCGGACCGATGGAAGCCGGGAAAACCAAGCTTTCAGACAAAATTATCAAGCTGGATCTGGTTGATGCCATGATTCAGGGCGCGGACCCGAAAGTCTCTGACGATCAAAGTAACCAGGTGGAGCGTTCCGCCTGTCCAACCTGCGGCTCCTGCTCCGGCATGTTTACCGCTAACTCCATGAATTGCCTGACCGAAGCGCTGGGCCTGTCGCAGCCGGGCAACGGCTCGCTGCTGGCAACTCACGCTGACCGTAAGCAGTTGTTCCTCAATGCCGGTAAGCGGATTGTTGAACTGACTAAACGCTATTACGAGCAGAATGACGAAAGTGCACTGCCGCGTAACATCGCCAGCAAAGCCGCGTTTGAAAACGCGATGACGCTGGATATTGCGATGGGCGGTTCGACCAATACCGTTCTGCATCTACTGGCGGCGGCGCAGGAAGCGGAAATCGACTTCACCATGAGTGATATCGACAAGCTGTCCCGCAAGGTGCCGCAGTTGTGTAAAGTGGCGCCAAGTACCCAGAAATACCATATGGAAGACGTTCACCGTGCCGGCGGCGTGCTGGGTATTTTAGGCGAGCTGGATCGCGCCGGGCTGCTGAACCGCAACGTGAAAAACGTATTAGGCCTGACGCTGCCGCAAACGCTGGAACAGTACGACATCACGGTTACGCAGGACGAAGCGGTTAAAAAAATGTTCCGTGCTGGCCCTGCCGGTATCCGTACTACCCAGGCGTTCTCGCAGGATTGTCGCTGGGATTCGCTGGATGACGACCGCGCAGCGGGTTGCATCCGCTCGCTGGAATATGCCTATAGCAAAGACGGCGGTCTGGCGGTGCTGTATGGCAACTTCGCCGAAAACGGCTGCATTGTGAAAACCGCAGGCGTGGATGACAGCATCCTTAAATTTACCGGCCCGGCTAAAGTGTATGAAAGCCAGGACGACGCGGTAGAGGCGATTCTCGGCGGCAAAGTAGTGGAAGGCGATGTAGTCGTGATCCGCTACGAAGGGCCGAAAGGCGGGCCGGGAATGCAGGAAATGCTCTATCCGACCAGTTTCCTGAAGTCGATGGGGCTGGGCAAAGCCTGCGCGCTCATCACCGATGGGCGTTTCTCCGGCGGTACTTCGGGTCTTTCCATCGGCCACGTCTCGCCGGAAGCGGCCAGCGGCGGCACTATTGCGCTGATTGAAGATGGCGACACCATTGCGATTGATATCCCGAACCGCAGCATTCAGTTGCAGTTGAGTGAGGCTGAAATCGCCGCACGCCGCGAGGCGCAGGAGGCTCGTGGCGACAAAGCCTGGACGCCGAAAAATCGTCAGCGTCAGGTTTCGTTTGCCCTGCGTGCCTACGCCAGCCTGGCGACCAGCGCCGATAAAGGCGCGGTGCGCGATAAATCGAAACTGGGAGGTTGATGATGGCGGAATCTCAACCTCTGTCAGTCGCGCCGGAAGGGGCGGAGTATCTGCGCGCGGTGCTACGCGCGCCAGTATACGAGGCGGCGCAGGTGACGCCGCTGCAAAAAATGGAAAAGCTCTCGTCACGTCTGGATAACGTTATTCTCGTCAAACGCGAAGACCGGCAGCCGGTACATAGCTTTAAGCTGCGCGGCGCTTACGCGATGATGGCCGGATTGACCGAAGAACAAAAAGCCCACGGCGTGATTACCGCGTCGGCGGGGAACCATGCACAGGGCGTGGCGTTCTCCTCCGCGCGGCTTGGCGTGAAGTCGCTGATTGTCATGCCAAAAGCAACGGCGGATATTAAAGTCGATGCGGTACGCGGTTTTGGCGGAGAAGTGCTGTTGCACGGCGCTAATTTTGATGAAGCGAAAGCGAAAGCTATTGAACTGGCGCAGCAGCAGGGTTTTACCTGGGTGCCGCCGTTTGATCACCCAATGGTGATCGCCGGGCAGGGCACGCTGGCGCTGGAACTGCTTCAGCAGGATTCGCATCTCGATCGTGTCTTTGTGCCGGTTGGCGGCGGCGGCCTGGCGGCGGGCGTAGCGGTACTGATCAAACAATTGATGCCGCAAATCAAAGTGATTGCCGTCGAAGCGGAAGATTCCGCCTGCCTGAAAGCGGCGTTGGAAGCCGGTCATCCAGTGGATCTCCCGCGCGTTGGGTTGTTTGCTGAAGGCGTAGCGGTAAAACGCATCGGCGACGAAACGTTCCGGCTGTGTCAGGAATACCTTGATGATATTGTCACCGTGGATAGCGACGCTATCTGCGCGGCGATGAAAGATCTGTTTGAAGATGTGCGTGCGGTGGCGGAACCGTCCGGCGCGCTGGCGCTGGCGGGGATGAAAAAATATATCGCCCAGCACAATATTCGCGGCGAACGCATGGCGCACGTCCTTTCCGGCGCCAACGTCAACTTCCACGGCTTGCGCTATGTGTCTGAACGTTGCGAGCTGGGGGAACAGCGCGAAGCGCTACTGGCGGTGACCATTCCGGAAGAAAAGGGGAGCTTCCTCAAATTCTGCCAGTTGCTTGGCGGGCGTATGGTCACCGAATTTAACTACCGTTTTGCCGACGCGAAAAATGCCTGTATTTTTGTCGGCGTACGCGTCAGTCAGGGGCTGGAGGAGCGAAAAGAGATTATCACCCAACTGTGCGACGGCGGTTATAGCGTAGTGGATCTCTCCGACGATGAAATGGCGAAGCTGCATGTGCGCTATATGGTCGGTGGGCGTCCATCCCATCCGCTACAGGAACGCCTCTACAGCTTTGAATTTCCGGAGTCACCCGGCGCGTTGCTCAAATTCCTGCATACGCTTGGCACGCACTGGAATATTTCGCTATTCCATTACCGTAGCCACGGTACCGATTATGGCCGCGTGCTGGCGGCGTTCGAGTTAGGCGATCATGAGCCGGATTTCGAAACCCGGCTGCATGAGCTGGGCTATGAATGCCATGATGAGAGCAATAACCCGGCGTTCCGGTTCTTTCTGGCGGGTTAATTCAGCGTTTAGTTTTTCAGGCCCACAAAGTAAAGTGGGCCTGATATCCAGATATGATCTTCCCTCAGTTATTGGGCTTTTCTGCCAGTCCGGAGCATCCACTCATTTAATTTTGCGAGACGTTTTCCAGAAGGCGCCCAATCTGCTTGTGGTGAAACTCGGCTCACCATATCGTTAGCATCGCCATCACTTGCACCTGTTAAAAACAATGTATAAAATTTTATACACAAGGATCTTATGTTACTCACCCGAGCTCTCTCCAATGAAAAAGAAATTCGATGAGTGGGATCTTCTCTGAAGGATCTCCTGGCTTTTCCCATAACGGTACGTAAAGCAGTCGGTTATCAGCTTCACAAAATTCAGTATGGAATTGAACCCGATGACTGGAAACCGTTTTCAGAAATTGGGGCTGGGGTAAATGAAATTCGGATTCGTGACAACAATGGTATCTATCGCGTTATGTATGTCGCTAAGTTTGAAGAAGCACTCTACGTTTTGCATAGTTTCCAAAAACAGACGCAACAAACCAGTCAGCACGATAAAAACATCGCCAGAACGCGTTATAACCGGGTGGTGCAACAACGGAGAAACAGCTTGTGATTGCCAAAACTGATAGTGATATTCGCCATGTGACGCCATCTGGCGGTAATGTTTTTGCTGATTTGGGGTTTGATAAGCAGGACGCAGAAAAGTTTTACGCTGATTCCCTGAGTGAAATCGAAAACACGTTAGCCATTAAAGAACAGCTCATGGAAGAAATTACCCTCTGGATTACGCGAAACCAGATGAAGCAAGCCGAGGTTGCTACAGTTTTGCATATATCCCGACCGCGCGTTTCGGATGTCGTCAACAAGAAATGCAGCAAATTCACCATTGATGCTCTGGTGAATATGCTTAGCCGTATTGGGAAGCCTGTTCGGGTAATGGTAGGGCCGTAAAACTAATTCGGTAAAATCTTCCAGAACGCATCAATTAGCGGCTCATGCAGCCGCTTTTTTTGCGCGCAGACGCCAAGCTCAAACGGCGTTTTTTCATCGCTGCGCTCTAAAATCATTACGCGATTACGTACCGGCTCCGGGCTGTTTTCCAGCACCACTTCCGGCAGCAGCGCCACGCCGCAGCCCAGCGCCACCATTGAGACCATCGCTTCGTGACCGCCGACGGTGGCGTAAATCTGCGGATTGCTGATTTTATGCCGGCGGAACCATAGCTCAATGCGGCGGCGTACCGGCCCCTGATCGGCCATGATAAACGGCACCGTCGACCAGTCGGGCTTATCAACCGAAACCTGATTACGCACCGGGCAGGGCAGCGCCGGGGCGATCAGCACCACCGCCAGATTTTCCAGCATCGAAAACGCCACCGCGCCGGGCAGCGTTTCTGGTTTGCCGGCGATTGCCAGGTCCGCTTCTCCCGTTACCACCTTTTCCATCGCATCGGCAGCATCTCCGGTCGTCAATTTGATTTCAACAGAAGGGTGTTCGGCGCGAAAACGGTCGAGGATCGGCGGCAGATGACTGTATGCCGCGGTCACTGAACAGAAGATATGGAGTTCGCCGGAAAGGGACGGCCCCTGCTGATCGAGGGTATGGCGCAACTGCTGATATTGCAAAAGCGTCTGTTGGGCAAACACTCGCAGCTCTTCACCGGCTTCGGTCAGCGTGACGGTGCGGTTGTCGCGCACAAACAGCGGCTGGCCGAGATCTTCTTCCAGCCGCTGGATCTGCCGGGAGAGCGTGGAGGGGCTGACGTGCATCGCGCGCGCGCTGCGGCCAAAGTGGCGGCTTTCCGCCAGATGCAGGAAGGTTTTTAGATCGCGTAAATCCACAGACAGACCTCCGGTTTTTGACGTTGCATAAACCGCAACATAACGTTGTGAATATATCAATTTCCGCAATAAATTTCCTGTTGTAATGTGGGTTCATTCGCACAGATAGCAATCTGTAAATCGAACAATAAGCGCGACAACACAACATCACGGAGTACACCATCATGGCTAACTACTTTAATACACTGAATCTGCGCCAGCAGCTGGCGCAGCTGGGTAAATGCCGCTTTATGGGCCGCGACGAATTCGCCGACGGCGCGAGCTACCTTCAGGGTAAAAAAGTGGTCATCGTCGGCTGTGGCGCTCAGGGGCTGAACCAGGGCCTGAACATGCGTGACTCCGGTCTGGATATTTCCTATGCCCTGCGTAAAGAAGCCATTGCTGAGAAGCGTGCCTCCTGGCGTAAAGCGACCGAAAACGGCTTCAAAGTGGGTACCTACGAAGAGCTGATTCCGCAGGCTGACCTGGTGGTTAACCTGACGCCGGACAAACAGCACTCCGACGTGGTGCGCTCCGTACAGCCGCTGATGAAAGACGGCGCGGCGCTGGGCTACTCCCACGGCTTCAATATCGTGGAGGTGGGCGAGCAGATCCGTAAAGACATCACCGTGGTGATGGTAGCGCCGAAGTGTCCGGGCACCGAAGTGCGCGAAGAGTACAAACGTGGTTTCGGCGTGCCGACGCTGATCGCCGTTCACCCGGAAAACGATCCGAAAGGCGAAGGCATGGCGATTGCTAAAGCCTGGGCAGCAGCAACTGGCGGTCACCGTGCGGGCGTACTGGAATCTTCTTTCGTGGCGGAAGTGAAATCCGACCTGATGGGCGAGCAGACTATCCTGTGCGGTATGCTGCAGGCTGGTTCTCTGCTGTGCTTCGACAAGCTGGTGGCAGAAGGCACCGACCCGGCATACGCCGAAAAACTGATTCAGTTCGGCTGGGAAACCATCACCGAAGCGCTGAAGCAGGGCGGCATCACCCTGATGATGGACCGTCTGTCTAACCCGGCGAAACTGCGTGCTTACGCGCTGTCCGAACAGCTGAAAGAGATCATGGCGCCGCTGTTCCAGAAACACATGGATGACATCATCTCCGGCGAGTTCTCTTCCGGCATGATGGCTGACTGGGCTAACGACGATAAGAAACTGCTGACCTGGCGTGAAGAGACCGGTAAAACTGCGTTCGAAACCGCGCCGCAGTTTGAAGGTAAGATCGGCGAGCAGGAGTACTTCGATAAAGGCGTGCTGATGATCGCGATGGTGAAAGCGGGCGTTGAGCTGGCGTTCGAAACCATGGTCGATTCCGGCATCATCGAAGAATCCGCTTACTACGAATCACTGCACGAGCTGCCGCTGATCGCGAACACCATCGCCCGTAAGCGTCTGTACGAAATGAACGTGGTTATCTCCGATACCGCAGAATACGGTAACTATCTGTTCTCTTACGCTTGCGTACCGCTGCTGAAACCGTTTATTGCGGAATTGCAACCGGGCGATCTGGGTAGTGCTATCCCGGAAGGCGCGGTAGACAACGCACAGCTTCGCGACGTGAACGACGCGATTCGTAGTCATGCGATTGAGCAGGTAGGTAAGAAACTGCGCGGCTATATGACGGATATGAAGCGTATTGCGGTAGCGGGTTGATATACCTTGTCGGGGGGCGCTAGCGCTTACCCGACCTACAAAATCAAGCAGACGATGTAGGCCGGGTAAGGCGTAGCCGCCACCCGGCTTTTTATTTGCGATACAATACTTTAATGATGTGGTAACCGAACTGAGTATGCAGCGGGCCGGTTGGCTCCAGTACCGGGCAGGAAAAGACTACTTTATCGAATGCCGGAACCATCTGGCCCTGACGAAATTCGCCTAAATGACCGCCTTTTTTACCGGATGGGCAGATAGAATGCTTCTTCGCCAGCTTCTCAAAATCGCCGCCGTTTTTAATTTGCTCCAGAAGATCTAAAGCCAGTTTCTCTTCTTTTACAAGAATATGCAGTGCTGCTGCTATTTTTGCCATTATTGTGTTCTCACGTCGCAAAGATTGGCCGTCACTTTATCACTCCTTAGGCCGTCAGACATATACTCTTCGCCATTACAGGACAGATGTCCCGCCTGATTTAATGAACCGGGAGATAAGCGGCATTTTTAGCAGGCGTATTTCGGATGTGCGGGACGGCGGTCCTGTCCTTTCTGACAAGGGGCGAGATACCATGAACATAATGAAAAACGCAGAATTTCCAGACGACTGGCTTTTAGGGCTACGCCAGGTCGTACGCGACCCAGTGCTCTATGAATTACTCAAATACTGCCCGTTGGAAATCATGCAGTGCTGGCGATTTGACGACATTTCCCGCGGCGCGCTTATCTGCCGCCAGGGGGAAATATGCCAGCAATTTTCACTCATCGTGGCCGGTGAAGTGGATGTTTTTTACGAAGCTGAAGATGGACGCCGTTACCGGCAGGCGCGTTATGGCAAAGGAGACATGCTGGGCGAGCTAGAGATATTTGAGTCGCGGCATTACATCTGTTCTGTCGTAGCCGTCGGTAATGTACAGCTACTCAGCCTGCCGCAAGCGCATTTTTGCCGCTGGCTGACGCTGGATAACCACTTTAACCAGCGAATGCTGCGGTTTTTCAGCCAACAGTATTACCAGTTGTCGAAAAAGGCCAGTAGCGACAATTTGTACTCGCTGCATCAGCGCGTATGCCAGGCATTATGGCTGCGTTATCAACAATATGAATCAACCACTATTTTGCTTGATAAGCAGAATCTTGGTCAGGAATTTGCGGCGACGACGCGCAGTATCAACCGGATACTGCACGATCTGAAATCGCTGAACATTATCGATACCGACGGTGAGCGGATCATTTTACTGGCTCCTGAAAAACTCAAACAGGAGGCGGAAATCTGAACCTCTCAGAACAATAAGGAGACGGGAGATGCAACCCCATATTCGGCTTAACACAAGCATGACCCGCGCGAAATATGCGCTTTTGCCCGGCGACCCCGGGCGGGTGGATAGAATCGCCCGTTTTCTTGATAAGGCTGAGATTCTGGGGCAAAACCGGGAGTTTCGCGCGGCGCGCGGTTGGTACCAGGGGGTTGAAATAGTCGTGCTTTCCACGGGAATCGGCGGGCCGTCAACCGCTATCGCCATTGAGGAGTTACGCCAGGTTGGCGTCAACACGCTAATCCGTATCGGTAGTTGCGGCGCGTTGCAGGACTCGCTGGCGTTGGGCGATGTGATCATCGCCCACGGCGCGGTGGCTGACGACGGCGCCAGCAAAACCTATGCGCCCGCCAGTTATCCGGCCTGTGCGGACCCGTATCTTACCGCCACGCTGATACAGCAGGCGAAACAGATGAACATCTCTGCCGTTTGCGGGCTGGTGCGCAGCCATGACAGTTTTTATACCGATCGCGAAGCTGAACTGGATGCCGAATGGTCGGCCAGGGGAGTTCTCGGCGCGGATATGGAAACCGCCGCGCTGATGGTGGTGGGGGCGTTACGAGGGCTGCGTACCGCGTCGTTGCTAAACGTGGTCGTCGCGCATAGTGGCTGTCTGGAGAGCAGCATTAACCATTATGTTCAGCAGGAAACCTTGTGCCAGCAAGGTGAAGAGCGCCAGATTTCTCTGGCGCTTCAGGCCATTTATTTCGATAGTTTGCAAGGAGAGCAATGATGGACTTTTTCAGCATTAACAATGTAATGGTCAACATTCCTCTCGGCGAGGGTGGGTATGCGCTGTCGTGGATTGAGGCTATCGGCACCGTCTTTGGCTTATTGTGCATCTGGTGCGCCAGCCGGGAAAAAATCGTTAATTACCTGTTTGGTTTGATTAACGTCACTCTGTTTGCCGCCATCTTTTTTCAGATTCAACTGTATGCCAGCTTGCTACTTCAGGTGTTTTTCTTTGCGGCGAATATTTACGGCTGGTACGCATGGAGCCGGCAGAATGACGCCCGGGAAGCCGCTCTGAAAGTACGCTGGCTTTCTCGTCAACAAACATGGAGGTTGGGGGGCATATGTATTATCGCCATTCTGCTGATGACGTGGTTTATCGATCCGGTCTTCGCTATGTTGACCCGCGTTATGCTCGCTCTGCTGCAAACGGTAGGTATGCAGGTGGCGATGCCTGAACTCCAGCCGGATGCGTTCCCGTTCTGGGATTCCACCATGCTGGTGTTGTCGATTGCGGCGATGGTGCTGATGACCCGCAAGTACGTGGAAAACTGGCTGCTGTGGGTGATTATTGATGTAATTAGCGTCGTGATCTATGCAGTACAGGGCGTTTATGCGATGTCGCTTGAGTATGTTCTGCTGACGGCGATCGCGCTAATGGGTTCTTACAGTTGGATCAAGAGCGCACAGCGTAATGGCTATACGCCGCTTGCCGCCAGAGCCTGCTGATTGACCTTTTCCAGGCTGCCTGAAAAAGCAGCCTGGTCTTCTCTGGGCCTCGCTTTCTGCTACAATCCCTCCCCCGTTCGAAGATTGAGCACTATTCCCATGCGTTTAAATCCCGGCCAACAACACGCTGTCGAATTCGTCACCGGACCCTGCCTGGTGCTGGCAGGAGCGGGTTCTGGTAAAACTCGCGTAATTACCAATAAAATCGCCCACCTGATCCGCGGATGCGGCTATCAGGCCCGGCATATTGCGGCGGTGACGTTTACCAACAAGGCAGCGCGTGAGATGAAAGAACGCGTCGGGCAGACGCTCGGCCGTAAGGAAGCGCGCGGTTTGATGATCTCCACCTTTCATACGCTAGGGCTGGATATTATTAAGCGCGAGTACGCTGCGCTGGGGATGAAATCGAACTTTTCATTGTTTGACGATACCGACCAGGTCGCCTTGCTCAAAGAGCTGACCGAAGGCCTGATCGAAGACGACAAGGTTCTGTTGCAACAGCTGATCTCCACGATCTCCAACTGGAAAAACGATCTCAAAACGCCTGCACAGGCAGCGGCGGGGGCGAAAGGTGAACGCGATCGTATTTTTGCCCACTGCTACGGGCTTTACGACGCCCATATGAAGGCATGCAACGTTCTCGATTTTGATGATTTGATTTTGCTGCCGACGCTGCTGCTGCAACGCAATGACGAGGTGCGCGAGCGCTGGCAGAATAAAATTCGTTATCTACTGGTGGATGAATATCAGGATACTAACACCAGCCAGTATGAGTTGGTT
Source organism: Salmonella sp. 2020_1395 (assembly GCF_043848115.1). NCBI lineage: Bacteria > Pseudomonadati > Pseudomonadota > Gammaproteobacteria > Enterobacterales > Enterobacteriaceae > Salmonella > Salmonella sp. 2020_1395. The sequence goes on from NZ_JBCMFH010000017.1 coordinate 17,294, forward strand.
AAGCTGCTGGTTGGGCAACGCGCGCGCTTTACGGTCGTAGGCGATGACGATCAGTCTATCTACTCCTGGCGCGGGGCGCGTCCGCAAAACCTGGTGTTACTGAGCCAGGACTTTCCGGCGCTGCAGGTGATTAAACTGGAGCAAAACTATCGTTCTTCGGGCCGCATCCTGAAAGCGGCGAATATTCTCATCGCCAATAATCCGCACGTCTTTGAAAAGCGCCTCTTTTCCGAGCTCGGTTACGGCGCGGAACTCAAAGTGTTAAGCGCAAACAATGAAGAGCATGAAGCTGAGCGCGTTACCGGCGAACTGATTGCCCATCACTTTGTGAACAAGACCCAGTACAAGGATTACGCCATTCTGTATCGCGGGAATCATCAGTCGCGGGTATTTGAAAAATTCCTCATGCAGAACCGCATTCCGTACAAAATTTCCGGCGGCACCTCATTTTTCTCCCGTCCGGAGATTAAAGACTTGCTGGCCTATCTGCGGGTGTTGACCAACCCGGATGATGACAGCGCTTTCCTGCGCATCGTGAATACGCCAAAACGCGAAATCGGTCCGGCCACTCTGCAAAAGCTGGGTGAATGGGCAATGACGCGTAATAAAAGCCTGTTTACCGCCAGCTTTGATATGGGGCTTAGCCAGAAGCTGACCGGACGTGGTTACGATTCATTGACGCGTTTTACCCACTGGCTGGGGGAAATCCAGCGTCTGGCCGAACGCGAGCCTGTCGCCGCCGTGCGCGATCTCATCCACGGTATTGACTATGAATCCTGGTTGTACGAAACCTCGCCGAGCCCCAAAGCGGCGGAAATGCGTATGAAAAACGTTAACCAGCTCTTTAGCTGGATGACTGAGATGCTGGAAGGCAACGAACTTGATGAGCCGATGACACTCACCCAGGTGGTTACACGCTTTACGCTGCGCGATATGATGGAGCGCGGCGAGAGCGAAGAAGAGCTGGATCAGGTACAGTTGATGACGCTTCATGCGTCGAAAGGACTGGAATTCCCGTATGTCTATATGGTGGGAATGGAAGAAGGATTTTTGCCGCATCAAAGCAGCATTGACGAGGATAATATTGAGGAAGAGCGTCGGCTGGCCTATGTCGGGATCACTCGCGCGCAGAAAGAGCTCACCTTTACATTATGTAAAGAGCGCCGTCAGTATGGGGAGTTGGTGCGCCCGGAACCCAGTCGCTTCTTGTTAGAACTGCCGCAGGATGATTTAATCTGGGAGCAGGAGCGCAAAGTGGTAAGCGCTGAGGAGCGAATGCAAAAAGGGCAAAGTCATCTGGCTAATCTGAAAGCCATGATGGCGGCAAAGCGAGCGAAATCGTAGGCCGGATAAGCGAAGCGTCATCCGGCAATCAAACTACGGTTAGCGAACGTCCAGCGGCCAGTGTACATAGCTTTGCCACTGGCTTTCCTGATCAATCAACTCTTTACCCAGCGGGTGATGCGCCAGCCAGTCGCCAGGCAAGGTTAACGTCAGATTTTCATTTAGCGCCTGTAGCGTAATTTCTGGTACCAGATCGTCACGACGGCGACCGGCAAAAAGAATCGCCAGTCGCAGCAAACGGCATAGCTGTTCCGCAACACGGGGCGGTACCGCGTTTTGCTGATGAAGCGAAGAGAGATCGACCGGATTGGTCTGATTCAGTAAGAGGGTGGCGAGCAATTTTTTCTGCGCGGGCGTATAGCCAGGCAGATCCAAATGGCGTACTAAATAGGCGGCATGATAGGGCGCCTGTTTAAAATCAACGCTCAGACCGATCTCATGTAACTGGCAAGCGCTAAGCAACAGTTCACGACTGATAGGCTCAATATGCCAGGCATTTTCTACCTGTTTGAGGAAGTTATCTGCCAGCTTCGCCACGCGATTTGCCTGATCGGTATCGACGATAAACCGACGCTGAATGTTCCGCAGCGTGCGGCTGCGGATATCCTGATCTACCGCCAGATGCAACATCCCATACACCAGCCCTTCGCGTAACGCGCCGCCTGCCAGCGTCATGCTCTGGATGTTCAGCTCGGTAAATATCGCGATCAGAATAGCCAGCCCGCTTGGGAAAACCAGCGCGCGCTCCAGCGTCAGGCCTTCGATTTCCAGCTCTTCCAGACGTCCGCACTGTATCGCGCGTTGTTTTAGCTGCTGCAGTTTGGCGAGCGTAATACGCTCGTCCATCCCCTGCGCCATCATGATTTCCTGCAATGCCTGTACGGTGCCGGAGGCACCCACGCAGACCTTCCAGCCATGAAAACGCAGTTCATCGGCGACCGGACGCAGTACATCGCGCGCGGCTTTCTCCGCGTCATCAAAATTTTCTTGCGCCAGATTACGATCGCTAAAATAGCGTTCAAGCCACGTTACGCAGCCCATCGACAGGCTAAACAGCGACGTGGTTTGCGCGCCAGTGCCGGTAACCAGTTCAGTGCTGGCGCCGCCGATATCCACCACCAGTCGCTGATCTGCGCCGCCGGTGGTATGAGCGACTCCCTGATAAATCAGCCGCGCCTCTTCTTCGCCGCTGATAACCTGCACCGGACAACCAAGGATAGTCTGCGCTTTCGCGATAAATTCGCCCGCATTGACGGCGAGACGCAATGTTGCGGTGGCAACCACGCGGATTTGTGGCTGCGGGATATCCTGCAAACGTTCAGCAAACAGACGCAGGCATTGCCAGCCGCGTTCCATCGCTTCGGCCGAAAGGTGGTTGTCGTTGTTCAGACCCGCGGCCAGACGCACCTTGCGTTTTATTCGGGTCAGCGTCTGGATGCTTCCCGCCGCCTCGCGCACGACCAGCATATGAAAACTATTGGAACCGAGATCAATGGCGGCATACAAAGAGGTGGAATTCATACACTTCATCCTTCAACCTGTATCCATGTTGGCTGCGTACTCTTCCTAAGCTCATCGGGATTTGTTTTCTTGCCGCCTTGATACAGGCTAAATGATTTTGTGTATGGCATAACTTTTCTTAACCTGAACGACGACGATTACGCGGAGCGCCAGCGCGGCGCGGACCATTGCCAGGACGCGAACGCGTCAGACGCAACGGCTTGGGCAGATCGTTCATGAGCGCTTCCGGATTGTATTTGCTGACCGGAATCGAGTGGCCGATATAGCTCTCAATGGCGGGCAGATTCAGCGCATACTCTTCGCAAGCCAGGCTGATGGAATGTCCGCTGGCGCCAGCGCGACCGGTACGACCGATACGGTGAACATAGTCTTCACAATCGTCTGGCAGATCGTAGTTAAAGACGTGCGTTACGGCGGGGATATGCAACCCGCGCGCCGCGACATCGGTCGCCACAAGAATATCCAGATCGCCGCGGGTGAACTCATCCAGAATCCGCAGGCGCTTTTTCTGCGCGACGTCGCCGGTCAGCAGACCAACACGATGGCCATCTGCCGCCAGATGTCCCCAGATATCTTCGCAACGATGCTTGGTGTTGGCGAAAATAATGGCGCGATCCGGCCACTCTTCTTCGATCAGCGTTTGCAGTAAACGCATTTTCTCTTCATTAGAGGGGTAGAAAAGCTCTTCTTTAATGCGGTGGCCGGTCTTTTGCTCCGGTTCCACTTCAACATATTCGGCGTTGTTCATCTGTTCAAACGCCAGCTCGCGAACCCGATAAGACAGGGTGGCGGAGAACAACATGTTCAGACGCTGCGCAGCCGGCGGCATACGACGGAACAGCCAGCGGATATCTTTAATAAAGCCCAAATCGTACATGCGATCGGCTTCATCGAGTACGACGACCTGAATGGCGCCGAGGTTAATGTGGTTTTGTTTGGCGTAGTCGATCAGTCGGCCCGTCGTACCAATAAGAATATCAACGCCGCTTTCCAGCACTTTAAGCTGCTTGTCGTAACCATCGCCGCCGTAAGCCAGGCCTAATTTTAAGCCTGTCGCTTGCGCCAACGGCTCCGCGTCTGCGTGAATTTGTACGGCTAATTCACGCGTCGGCGCCATGATCAGCGCGCGCGGCTGGTTCACCTTGCGATCGTCGATCGCGGGATGAGAAAGTAAATAATGAAACGTTGACGTCAGAAACGCCATCGTTTTCCCGGTACCGGTTTGCGCCTGCCCTGCAACGTCACGACCCGCCAGCGTTAGCGGAAGGGCCAGTGCCTGAATGGGCGTACAATTATAAAACCCTTTTTTTTCAAGGGCTTCAACCACCTGTGGGTGCAGGGCGAAGTCGGAAAACTTCTGTTCTGTTAAATGTGTTTTGCTCATAGTGTGGTAGAATATCAGCTTACTATTGCTTTACGAAAGCGTATCCGGTGAAATAAAGTCAACCTTTGTTGGCGAAGTTAACATCAGCACCTCGTTGGTTAATGCTACACCAACACGCCAGGCTTATTCCTGTGGAGTTATATATGAGCGATAAAATTATTCACCTGACTGACGACAGTTTTGACACGGATGTACTCAAAGCGGACGGGGCTATCCTCGTTGATTTCTGGGCAGAGTGGTGCGGGCCGTGTAAAATGATCGCTCCGATTCTGGATGAAATCGCTGACGAATATCAGGGCAAATTGACCGTTGCCAAACTGAACATTGACCAGAACCCTGGTACTGCGCCTAAATATGGCATCCGCGGTATTCCGACTCTGCTGCTGTTTAAAAACGGCGAAGTGGCGGCAACCAAAGTAGGCGCACTGTCTAAAGGTCAGTTGAAAGAGTTTCTCGACGCCAATCTGGCGTAATACCTTTTATACGTCGAATGACAAAGGCGCTGTATGGTCAGGCGTCTGTCATTCGACGAATGATTAAGGTATCAGGCAGTTTCGTGGCGTCTGTTGTCCTTACGTTATTCTTAAATTGTCAGGATCTCTGGACGCCCGGTCTGAGTCGTGCTAAGTTAGTATTGACTTCGAATTAAACATACCTTATTAAGTTTGAATCTGGTTTTATCCGTCACTTCCCGTTTTTTCTCGCACGAGAAGTGGAAAGATTCCTGGCTCTTCGCTCATTCCGTCTTGTCGTTTCAGTTCTGCGTACTTTCCTGTGACCAGACAGCGAACAGACATGAGTTGATAGCCGTAAACAGGCATGGATGACCCTGCCATACCATTCACAACATTAAGTTCGAGATTTACCCCAAGTTTAAGAACTCACACCATTATGAATCTTACCGAATTAAAGAATACGCCGGTTTCTGAGCTGATCACTCTCGGCGAAAGTATGGGGCTGGAAAACCTGGCCCGTATGCGCAAGCAGGACATTATTTTTGCCATCCTGAAGCAGCACGCAAAGAGTGGCGAAGATATCTTTGGCGACGGTGTGCTGGAGATATTGCAGGATGGATTTGGTTTCCTCCGTTCTGCAGACAGCTCCTACCTCGCCGGTCCTGATGATATCTACGTTTCCCCCAGCCAAATCCGCCGTTTCAACCTCCGCACTGGTGATACCATTTCTGGTAAGATTCGCCCGCCGAAAGAAGGTGAACGCTATTTTGCGCTGTTGAAAGTTAACGAAGTTAACTACGACAAACCGGAAAACGCCCGTAACAAAATCCTCTTTGAGAACTTAACCCCGCTGCACGCAAACTCTCGTCTGCGTATGGAGCGTGGTAACGGTTCTACCGAAGACTTAACGGCGCGCGTTTTGGATCTGGCTTCGCCGATCGGTCGCGGCCAGCGCGGTCTGATTGTCGCGCCGCCGAAGGCGGGTAAAACCATGCTGCTGCAGAACATCGCGCAGAGCATCGCGTATAACCACCCAGACTGCGTGCTGATGGTGCTGCTGATTGACGAACGTCCGGAAGAAGTAACCGAGATGCAGCGTCTGGTGAAAGGCGAAGTTGTTGCCTCTACCTTTGACGAACCGGCATCCCGCCACGTTCAGGTTGCCGAAATGGTTATCGAGAAGGCGAAACGTCTGGTTGAACACAAGAAAGACGTCATCATCCTGCTCGACTCCATCACCCGTCTGGCGCGTGCCTACAACACCGTGGTGCCGGCTTCCGGTAAAGTATTGACCGGTGGTGTGGACGCTAACGCCCTGCATCGTCCGAAGCGTTTCTTCGGCGCGGCGCGTAACGTGGAAGAGGGCGGTAGCCTGACTATCATCGCGACGGCGCTGATCGATACCGGTTCCAAGATGGACGAAGTTATCTACGAAGAGTTTAAAGGCACCGGTAACATGGAGCTGCATCTCTCGCGTAAGATCGCTGAAAAACGTGTCTTCCCGGCTATCGACTACAACCGTTCCGGTACCCGTAAAGAAGAGCTGCTCACCACTCAGGAAGAGCTGCAGAAAATGTGGATCCTGCGTAAAATCATCCATCCGATGGGTGAAATTGACGCGATGGAATTCCTCATTAACAAACTGGCGATGACCAAAACTAATGACGACTTTTTCGAGATGATGAAGCGCTCATAACCTGGTCTTTACCTGAAAACGCCACGTTTTTACGTGGCGTTTTTGTTTTGCGATTCATCTTAGCGTCATGTCATATAAACTGGTCATCGGGATATGCGCTACAGAGTAACACCATGCACAATACACATTGTTTGCGGTAAAAAGTGTAATGTTCTAACAGGTCTCTTCTAGGAGCTGGCGTAACGCATTATACTTTAAGGAAATGATATATGCTGAGAGCACATACACTGTGAAGTTACTCACCGCTTTATCTGAGCTAATCAGTATTTTTTTATTCACAACCATTTTTATTTTTCTTGCGCGAAAAGTAGCCATAAAAATTGGTTTAGTGGATAAACCAAACTTTCGTAAACGACATCAGGGTGTTATCCCATTAGTCGGCGGGATTTCTGTGTTTGCAGGAATCTGCTTTATGTTTGGCCTCTCGGATTACTACATACCGCACTTATCGCTATATCTTATTTGCGCTGGTGTATTGGTTTTTGTTGGTGCGATGGATGACCGTTTTGATATCAGTGTAAAAATCCGTGCTGTGGTTCAGGCTGTTATTGCGGTTGTAATGATGGTTATCGCAAAACTTCACTTAGGTAGCCTTGGTTACATCTTTGGGCCTTGGGAGTTAGTGCTTGGCCCCTTTGGCTATTTCCTTACGCTGTTTGCGGTATGGGCGGCGATCAACGCTTTCAATATGGTTGACGGTATTGACGGCCTGCTAGGTGGGTTATCCAGCGTCTCATTTGCGGCGATGGGGCTGATTTTATGGTTTGATGGTCAGACTAGTCTGGCAATGTGGTGCTTTGCCATGATCGCCGCGATTCTGCCTTACATTATGCTTAATCTCGGTATTTTGGGGCGGCGTTATAAAGTCTTTATGGGCGATGCCGGTAGTACACTGATTGGCTTTACCGTCATCTGGCTCTTACTGGAAACGACGCAGGGGAAAACTCACTCTATCAGCCCGGTTACCGCGCTATGGATTATCGCTATTCCATTGATGGATATGGTGGCGATTATGTATCGCCGTCTGCGTAAAGGGATGAGCCCCTTTTCCCCTGATCGCCAACATATTCATCATTTGGTTATGCGAGCAGGGTTTACTTCCCGCCAGGCATTTGTTCTTATTACGCTCGCAGCGGCGATTCTGGCGGGAGTAGGCGTAACGGCAGAATACTCTCATTTTGTTCCTGAATGGGTTATGTTGGTGCTCTTTTTGCTAGCATTCTTCCTCTATGGCTACTGCATTAAGCGGGCCTGGAAGGTGGCGAGATTTATTAAGCGTGTGAAGCGTCGCCTGCGCAGGCAACGTGAGAACCGGCCAAACTTAACCAAGTAAATGAGGATACGATGACACAACCATTACCGGGGGCACGCGCGGTGAGCGCTGAAAATGAACTGGATATTCGCGGGTTGTTTCGTACTTTATGGGCTGGCAAATACTGGATTATCGGCATTGGCCTGCTATTTGCCCTTATCGCGTTAGCCTATACCTTTTTTGCTCGTCAGGAGTGGAGTGCGACGGCGATCACCGATCGCCCAACCGTAAATATGTTGGGCGGTTATTACTCCCAGCAGCAGTTTCTGCGCAACCTGGATATTAAGACCGATCCCTCTTCTTCCGATAAGCCCTCGGTGATGGATGAAGCGTATAAAGAGTTCATCATGCAACTTGCCTCCTGGGATACGCGTCGCGATTTCTGGTTACAGACGGACTATTACAAGCAGCGAATGGTCGGGAATAGCAAAGCTGATGCGGCGATGCTTGATGAACTAATCAATAACATACAGTTTACGCCCGGCGATTTTACACGCGCCATCAACGACAATGTGAAGCTGATTGCTGAAACTGCGCCGGACGCCAATAATCTGCTGCGTCAGTATGTCGCATTCGCCAGCCAGCGGGCGGCGAGCCATCTGAATGATGAATTAAAAGGTGCCTGGGCTGCGCGTACCGTGCAGATGAAAGCCCAGGTCAAACGGCAGGAAGAGGTTGCGAAAGCGATCTATTCGCGTCGTGTAAACAGTATTGAGCAGGCGCTCAAAATTGCGGAACAACATAATATTTCTCGTAGCGCGACGGATGTCCCGGCGGATGAATTACCGGACTCAGAGCTTTTTTTACTCGGTCGCCCTATGTTGCAGGCGCGTCTTGAAAATCTGCAAGCGGTTGGCCCTGCGTTCGATTTGGACTACTTTCAAAATCGGGCAATGTTGAATACGCTTAATGTGGGGCCGACCCTGGACCCTCGTTTTCAGACCTATCGTTATTTGCGTACGCCGGAAGAACCGGTAAAACGTGATAGCCCACGCCGAGCCTTCCTGATGATTATGTGGGGTATCGTTGGGGCGCTAATCGGTGCGGGCGTTGCCTTAACCCGTCGCCGCACGATTTAGCAACACCTCTGCAGTAGGGGGCTGGGCCCCTACTGTCTATTCGAAGAGAATCGATGTGAAAGTACTGACTGTATTTGGTACACGACCGGAGGCCATTAAGATGGCGCCTCTGGTCCATGCGCTGGAAAAAGATCCTCATTTCGAGGCCAAAGTATGCGTTACTGCGCAGCATCGGGAGATGCTTGATCAGGTATTAACTCTTTTTTCTATTGTGCCTGATTTCGATCTCAACATTATGCAGCCGGGACAGGGGTTGACGGAAATTACCTGCCGAATTCTGGAGGGATTAAAGCCGATCCTGGCAGATTTTAAACCTGATGTGGTGCTGGTTCATGGAGATACCACCACTACGATTGCTACCAGCCTGGCGGCTTTCTATCAACGAATTCCGGTAGGGCACGTAGAAGCTGGGTTGCGAACCGGCGATCTCTATTCCCCCTGGCCGGAAGAGGCAAACCGCACGCTGACCGGACATCTGGCGATGTACCACTTTGCGCCGACGGAAAACTCGCGGCAGAATCTGTTGCGGGAGAACATTCCGGATGAGCGCATTTTTGTCACTGGCAATACCGTTATCGACGCGCTGATCTGGGTACGCGATCGCGTTCTGACGAGCGATACATTACAGGCTGAACTGGCCGAGCAGTATCCTTTCCTCAACGCGAATAAGAAGATGATTTTGGTGACCGGTCATCGGCGTGAAAGCTTTGGTCAGGGCTTTGAGCATATCTGCCAGGCGCTGGCGGAAATCGCCGCCGCGAACCAGAATGTGCAAATTGTCTATCCGGTGCATCTCAATCCCAACGTCAGCGAACCTGTCAACCGTATCCTCGGCCATGTTGAAAACGTGGTACTGATTGAGCCGCAGGACTACTTACCTTTTGTCTGGCTGATGAATCACGCCTGGCTCATTCTGACCGATTCCGGCGGTATTCAGGAAGAAGCGCCGTCATTAGGTAAGCCGGTATTGGTCATGCGTGAAACCACAGAGCGTCCGGAAGCCATTACCGCAGGTACGGTAAGACTGATCGGCACGGACTCCCGGCGCATTGTGGCGGAAGTTATGCGTCTGCTGCACGACGAAAATGAATATCAAACCATGAGCCGCGCCCATAATCCTTATGGTGACGGGCAATCATGCGCGCGCATTTTACAGGCGTTAAAAAGTTATCGGGTATCGTTATGAGTTTTACGACCATTTCTGTTATTGGGCTGGGGTATATCGGATTACCGACTGCGGCCGCTTTTGCTTCCCGCCAGAAGCAGGTTATCGGCGTGGATATCAACCAACATGCGGTAGACACCATAAATCGCGGTGAAATTCACATCGTGGAGCCGGCGTTGGGCAATGTGGTGAAGATGGCGGTGGAGGGCGGCTTTCTGCGTGCGACGACGACACCTGTCGAGGCCGATGCGTACCTGATTGCCGTGCCGACGCCATTCAAAGGCGATCACGACCCTGACATGGCCTATGTGGAAGCCGCGGCGAAATCCATTGCGCCGGTATTAAAAAAAGGGGCACTGGTGATTCTGGAATCAACATCGCCGGTCGGCGCAACGGAGCAAATGGCCGGCTGGCTGGCCGGGATGCGCCCGGATCTGACCTTTCCCCAGCAGGCGGGCGAGCAGGCCGACGTGAATATCGCCTATTGTCCGGAGCGCGTGCTGCCGGGTCAGGTGATGGTGGAACTCATTAAAAATGACCGCGTGATTGGCGGTATGACGCCAGTATGTTCGGCTCGCGCCAGCGCGCTGTACAAAATTTTCCTTGAGGGCGAATGCGTTGTCACCAATTCGCGCACCGCAGAGATGTGCAAGCTGACGGAAAATAGCTTCCGTGATGTGAATATCGCTTTTGCGAATGAATTGTCGCTGATTTGCGCCGAACAGGGGATTAACGTCTGGGAATTGATCCGTCTGGCGAACCGCCATCCGCGCGTCAATATTCTGCAGCCGGGTCCAGGCGTTGGCGGGCACTGCATTGCGGTCGATCCGTGGTTTATTGTGGCGCAAAATCCGCAGCAGGCGAGACTGATTCGCACCGCGCGTGAAGTGAACGACGGCAAACCGCACTGGGTGGTCGATCAGGTAAAAGCCGCGGTCGCAGATTGCCTGGCGGCCACCGATAAACGCGCCAGCGAAGTGAAAATCGCCTGTTTTGGGCTGGCCTTTAAGCCGAATATCGACGATCTGCGCGAAAGCCCGGCGATGGGGATCGCGCAAAGTATCGCCCGCTGGCACAGCGGCGAAACCCTGGTCGTCGAACCGAATATCCATCAGTTGCCGAAAAAATTGGACGGACTTTGCACGCTGGCGAAACTGGACGCGGCGCTGGCCGCCGCCGATGTGCTGGTGATGCTGGTCGATCACGACGAATTTAAAGCGATTCCCGGCGATGCGGTTCATCAACGTTATGTGGTTGATACCAAAGGAGTCTGGCGCTGATGAAACGCATTCTGGTGACCGGCGGCGCAGGCTTTATCGGATCTGCGGTGGTGCGGCATATCATCCATGAAACGGCAGACGCGGTGGTGGTGGTGGATAAACTCACCTATGCGGGCAACCTGATGTCTCTGGCGTCGGTGGCGCAAAGCGACCGTTTCGCCTTTGAGAAGGTGGATATCTGCGATCGGGCATCACTGGAGCGAGTTTTCCAGCAGTATCAGCCCGATAGCGTGATGCACCTGGCGGCGGAAAGCCATGTAGACCGTTCCATCGACGGCCCGGCGGCGTTTATTGAAACGAATATCGTTGGTACTTACACCTTGCTGGAAGCCGCTCGCGCTTACTGGTCCGCGCTTGACGCGGACGCTAAAGCGGCGTTCCGCTTCCACCATATCTCCACCGATGAAGTGTATGGCGATCTGCATACTGCAGACGATTTCTTCACCGAAACCACGCCATATGCGCCAAGCAGTCCTTATTCCGCCTCCAAAGCCAGCAGCGACCATCTGGTACGCGCCTGGTTACGTACCTACGGTCTGCCTACGCTTGTCACCAACTGCTCTAATAACTACGGGCCCTACCATTTCCCGGAAAAACTGATCCCGCTGATGATTCTGAACGCGCTGGCGGGTAAACCATTGCCGGTCTATGGCAACGGTCAGCAAATTCGCGACTGGCTGTATGTAGAGGATCATGCCCGTGCGTTGTATCACGTGGTGACGAACGGTGCGGTGGGCGAAACGTATAATATCGGTGGTCATAACGAACGTAAAAATCTGGATGTGGTCAGGACGATCTGCGCTCTGCTGGAAGAACTGGCCCCGCAAAAACCGCAGGGTGTAGCGAATTATCACGATCTGATTACCTTCGTCGACGATCGACCCGGCCATGACTTACGTTATGCCATCGACGCGTCGAAAATCGCCCGCGAGCTGGGCTGGACGCCGCAGGAAACCTTCGAAAGCGGGATGCGAAAAACCGTTCAGTGGTATCTCGCCAATGAGGCCTGGTGGAAACCCGTGCAGGATGGCAGTTATCAGGGCGAACGCTTAGGTCTGAAACGCTAAACGGCAGGTTCTTACTCCTGGAGGAGAAACGAATGAAAGGCATCATTCTGGCGGGAGGTTCCGGTACCCGGTTGCATCCCATTACGCGCGGCGTATCAAAGCGCCAGGGCTTCAAAATTGCCTGTCTGGAGGAGATTGCCTGGCGCAACGGCTGGCTGGATGATGATGGTTTGAAACGCGCCGCCAGTCAGCTTGAAAAAACCGGCTATGGCCAATATTTACTGGAGTTGCTCCGTGCCCGTCCGCGCCAGTATTGAACCGTTACTCTGGGAAAATACGTTTTTTGGCGTGAATAGCGGCATTGTGCGTATCGATGCCTCAGCGCCCGAATTAACGCCAGAAGCGCTGCAGGCGTGGCAACGCGTGCAGGTAAAAGTGCCGGCTGAAAACATCGCCTGGCTGTCGGCGTTGCAATCGCTGGGATTCTCTTTGGTTGAAGGCGAGGTGGATTTTGCGTTGCCGGTAAAAGGGCATCGCGACCAGCATGGCGCGGAAATTGCACATCTTAAAGACATTCCTGCTTTGCGTCAGTTGGCCGGAGAGGCGTTTACGCAGAGTCGTTTTCGCGCGCCGTGGTATGCGCCCGACGCCAGCGCCCGTTTTTACGCCCAGTGGATTGAGAATGCGGTACGCGGCACGTTTGATCACCAATGCCTGGTGCTTCGCACGGAGACAGGCGCTATCCGCGGTTACGTCTCGCTGCGGGAATTGAATGATACCGACGCGCGCATCGGTCTGTTGGCCGGACGCGGCGCGGGAGCGGAACTTATGCAGGCGGCGATCTGTTGGGCGCAGAGTCGCGGCAAAGCAACATTGCGGGTGGCGACCCAGTTGGGCAACACCGCCGCGCTTAAACGTTACATACAAAGCGGTGCCAACATCGAAAGCACTGCGTACTGGTTATACAGGTGACAACATGATTCCTTTTAATGCGCCGCCGGTGGTGGGAACCGAACTCGAATACATGCAGTCTGCAATGAGCAGCGGCAAACTGTGCGGCGACGGCGGCTTTACGCGTCGTTGCCAGCAGTGGCTGGAGCAACATTTCGGCAGCGCGAAGGTGTTGCTAACGCCTTCCTGTACCGCATCGCTGGAGATGGCGGCTCTGTTGTTGGATATTCAGCCCGGCGATGAAGTGATCATGCCGAGCTTTACGTTTGTCTCCACCGCTAACGCTTTTGTCCTGCGCGGCGCGAAAATTGTATTTGTCGATATTCGTCCGGATACGATGAATATTGACGAAACGCTGATTGAGGCGGCGATTACTGATAAAACCCGCGCTATCGTGCCGGTACACTACGCTGGCGTCGCTTGTGAAATGGATGTCATCATGGCGCTGGCGGATAAGTATAATCTGTTCGTTGTCGAGGATGCCGCCCAGGGTGTGATGTCCACGTACAAAGGACGCGCGTTAGGGACGATCGGTCACATCGGCTGTTTTAGCTTCCATGAAACCAAAAATTACACCGCTGGCGGCGAAGGCGGCGCGACGCTGATCAACGATCGTACGCTGATTGAACGCGCGGAGATCATCCGCGAAAAAGGCACCAACCGTAGCCAGTTCTTCCGTGGTCAGGTGGATAAATACACCTGGCGGGATATCGGCTCCAGTTATTTGATGTCCGATCTGCAGGCTGCCTATCTGTGGGCGCAACTGGAGGCCGCCGATCGTATCAATCAACAGCGTCTGTCGCTGTGGCAGACTTACTACGATGCGTTAACGCCGCTGGCGCGCGCCGGGCGTATCGAGCTGCCTTCTATTCCGGAAAACTGCGGGCATAATGCCCATATGTTTTACATCAAACTGCGGGATATCGCCGATCGCAGCGCGCTGATTAATTTCCTGAAAGAGGCGGAAATCATGGCGGTATTCCATTACATTCCGCTGCATGATTGTCCGGCGGGCGATAAATTCGGCGAGTTTATCGGGGACGATGTCTACACCACAAAAGAGAGCGAACGTTTGCTGCGTCTGCCGCTGTTTTATAACCTTGCGCCCGTCGATCAACGAACGGTGATTACTACCTTGCTAAATTATTTCTCCTGATATGTCGCTTGCTAAAGCCTCCCTGTGGACGGCGGTCAGTACGCTGGTAAAAATTGGCGCCGGACTGCTGGTGGTGAAACTACTGGCCGTCTCTTTTGGCCCGGCGGGCGTGGGACAAGCGGGTAACTTCCGCCAGATGATCACCGTGCTGGGCGTATTGGCTGGTGCCGGGATATTTAACGGCGTTACCAAACTCGTCGCACAACATCATGATGACCCGGCGCAGTTACGTACCGTGGTGGGAACCTCCTCCGCGATGGTATTGGGGTTCTCTACGCTGCTGGCGCTGGTCTTCCTGCTGGCGGCGGCGCCGATTAGCCAGGGATTGTTCGGTCACACGGACTATCAAGGGCTGGTGCGTCTGGTTGCGCTGGTACAAATGGGGATCGCCTGGGCGAACCTGCTGCTGGCGCTAATGAAGGGCTTTCGTGACGCGTCGGGTAATGCCTTATCGTTAATTGTCGGCAGCTTTTTGGGCGTCGCCGCCTGGTATCTCTGCTACCGTGTCGGCGGTTATGAAGGCGCTCTGCTTGGTCTGGCGCTGGTGCCGGCGCTGGTAGTAGTACCAGCCGGTATGATACTGATTAAGCGCGGCACCGTCCCGCTACGCTATCTCAAGCCCTCCTGGGACAATGGTCTGGCAGGGCAGCTCAGTAAATTTACCCTGATGGCGCTGATTACCTCCGTTACGATGCCGGTCGCCTATGTGATGATGCGAAACCAACTGGCCGCGCACTATAGCTGGAGCGATGTCGGGATCTGGCAGGGCGTAAGCAGTATTTCTGACGCCTATCTGCAATTTATCACCGCCTCCTTCAGCGTTTACCTGTTACCCACGCTCTCACGCCTGACGGAAAAACAGGACATTACGCGTGAAGTGGTAAAAGCGCTGAAATTTGTTTTACCAGCGGTTGCGGCGGCGAGTTTTACCGTCTGGCTACTGCGCGATTTTGCTATCTGGCTGCTTTTTTCCGCCAAATTCACCGCGATGCGCGATCTGTTCGCCTGGCAGTTAGTGGGCGACGTGCTGAAAGTCGGCGCCTATGTTTTCGGTTATCTGGTGATTGCCAAAGCGTCGTTGCGATTTTACATTCTGGCTGAAATTAGCCAGTTCATTCTGTTAACGGTGTTCGCTCACTGGCTGATTCCCGCTCACGGCGCGCTGGGTGCGGCACAGGCTTATATGGCCACCTATATTGTCTATTTTTCACTTTGTTGCGGCGTATTTTTACTCTGGCGTAGGCGAGCATGACTGTACTGATTCACGTCCTGGGATCGGATATCCCTCACCATAACCACACCGTGCTGCGGTTTTTCAATGATACGCTGGCCGCCACAAGCGAGCACGCGCGCGAATTTATGGTTGCCGGCGAGGATAACGGCTTCACGGAAAGCTGTCCGGCGCTCTCGCTTCGTTTTTATGGCAGTAAGAAAGCGCTGGCGCAGGCGGTCATCGCCAAAGCGAAAGCAAATCGTCGACAAAGATTCTTCTTTCACGGTCAGTTCAACACCAGCCTGTGGCTGGCGCTGTTAAGCGGCGGTATTAAGCCAGCTCAGTTTTACTGGCATATCTGGGGCGCGGATCTCTACGAAGTGTCCCACGGGCTGAAATTCCGCCTTTTCTACCCGCTTCGTCGTATCGCGCAGGGGCGAGTAGGGGGCGTATTCGCGACGCGCGGCGATCTCAGCTATTTTGCGCGCCAGCACCCGGGCGTACGCGGCGAGTTGCTCTATTTCCCGACGCGCATGGACCCTTCCCTGAATGCTATGGCAAAAGAGCGCCAACGTGCGGGGAAATTGACCATTTTGGTAGGGAACTCCGGCGATCGCAGTAACCAACATATTGCGGCGTTACGGGCGGTGTATCAGCAGTTTGGCGACA
Source organism: Salmonella sp. 2020_1395 (assembly GCF_043848115.1). Classification (NCBI taxonomy): domain Bacteria; kingdom Pseudomonadati; phylum Pseudomonadota; class Gammaproteobacteria; order Enterobacterales; family Enterobacteriaceae; genus Salmonella; species Salmonella sp. 2020_1395. The sequence goes on from NZ_JBCMFH010000017.1 coordinate 33,526, forward strand.
CGGTAAACGTGGTGGTGCCGATGGGCTATCCGGCCAATAACCAGGCCTATATTGATGAGGTTCGTCAGGCCGGTCTGGCGCTATTTAGCGCCGAAAATCTACAAATTCTTAGCGAAAAAATGGAATTTGATACCTATCTTGCGCTGTTGCGCCAGTGCGACCTCGGTTATTTTATTTTTGCCCGCCAACAGGGGATCGGGACGTTATGTCTGCTAATTCAGGCCGATATCCCGTGCGTACTGAACCGCGACAATCCTTTCTGGCAGGATATGGCGGAACAGCATCTGCCCGTCCTGTTTACCACGGACGATCTTAATGAGCAGGTCGTGCGCGAGGCGCAGCGTCAGCTCGCATCGGTAGATAAAAGCGGCATCACCTTCTTTAGCCCCAACTACCTGCAACCGTGGCATAATGCGTTGAGAATCGCCGCAGGAGAAGCCGAATGAGTTTAATGCAATTCAGCGGGCTGCTGGTGGTCTGGCTGCTCTCTACGCTGTTTATCGCCACGCTGACCTGGTTTGAATTCCGCCGCGTGCGTTTTAACTTCAACGTTTTCTTTTCGTTGCTGTTTTTGTTGACCTTCTTTTTTGGTTTTCCGCTAACCAGCGTGCTGGTATTTCGTTTCGACGTTGGCGTCGCGCCGCCGGAAATCTTATTGCAGGCTCTATTATCCGCCGCCTGTTTCTACGGCGTGTATTACGTGACCTATAAAACGCGTTTACGCAAACGCGTTGTGGATGTACCACGCAAGCCGCTATTTACCATGAACCGGGTGGAAACCCACCTTACCTGGGTGATCCTGATGGGCATCGCGCTGGTGAGCGTGGCGATTTTCTTTATGCATAACGGCTTTTTGCTGTTCCGGCTGCACTCCTACAGCCAGATCTTTTCCAGCGAAGTCTCCGGCGTGGCGTTAAAACGGTTCTTCTATTTCTTCATTCCGGCGATGCTGGTGGTCTATTTCCTGCGCCAGGACAGCAAAGCGTGGCTGTTCTTTCTGGTGAGCACCGTCGCGTTTGGCCTGTTGACCTACATGATTGTCGGCGGCACGCGCGCTAACATCATTATTGCGTTTGCTATCTTCCTGTTTATCGGCATTATTCGGGGCTGGATCAGCCTGTGGATGCTGGTGGCGGCGGGCGTGCTGGGGATTGTCGGTATGTTCTGGCTGGCGCTCAAACGCTACGGATTAAATGTGAGCGGCGATGAGGCGTTCTATACGTTTCTTTATCTGACGCGCGATACCTTTTCGCCGTGGGAGAATCTGGCGCTGCTGTTGCAAAATTACCACAATATCGATTTTCAGGGGCTGGCCCCTATCGTGCGTGATTTCTACGTCTTTATTCCCACCTGGTTATGGCCGGGACGACCCAGTATCGTGCTGAATTCTGCGAATTACTTCACCTGGGAAGTCCTGAACAACCATTCTGGCCTGGCGATATCGCCAACGCTTATCGGATCGCTGGTGGTCATGGGCGGGGCGCTGTTTATTCCGCTCGGCGCGATCGTCGTCGGGCTGATTATCAAATGGTTCGACTGGCTGTATGAACTGGGTAACCGGGAGCCCAATCGCTATAAGGCGGCGATTCTGCACAGTTTCTGCTTTGGCGCCATCTTTAATATGATTGTGCTGGCGCGAGAAGGGCTGGATTCGTTTGTTTCGCGCGTGGTTTTCTTCCTGGTGGTTTTTGGCGCCAGCCTGCTGGTCGCTAAGCTTCTGTTCTGGTTATTTGATAGCGCCGGACTGATTCATAAACGTACAACTTCGCTCCCTCAGGCACAGGTGGAAGGAAAACTATGACCAATAATGCCGCTGCGCCCCTTTACTCGCTGCGCGGGTTACCTCTGATTGGCTGGCGCGACATGTCACATGCGCTGAATTATCTGTTTGCCGATGGTCAACTGAAGCAAGGCACGTTGGTGGCGATCAACGCCGAAAAGCTGCTGACGGCGGAAGATAATCCGGAAGTCCGCGCGTTGATAGCGGCGGCGGAATTTAAATATGCCGATGGCATCAGCGTGGTGCGTTCAATACGTAAAAAATTTCCGCAGGCGCAGGTTTCTCGTGTGGCTGGCGCCGACCTTTGGGAAGCGTTAATGGCGCGCGCGGGGAAAGAAGGCACACCGGTATTTCTTGTCGGCGGCAAGCCTGAGGTGCTGGCGCAGACGGAAGCAAAACTGCGGACGCAGTGGAACGTCAATATTGTGGGTAGCCAGGACGGTTACTTTACGCCGGAGCAGCGTCAGGCGCTATTTGCGCGTATCCATGCCAGCGGCGCGAAAATTGTCACCGTCGCGATGGGATCGCCAAAACAGGAATTGCTAATGCGCGATTGTCGGGAAGTGCATCCCCATGCGCTATATATGGGGGTGGGCGGTACCTATGATGTGTTTACCGGTCACGTCAAACGCGCCCCAAAAATATGGCAGAACCTGGGGCTGGAGTGGTTGTATCGTCTGCTTTCTCAACCGAAGCGTATTACCCGCCAGGTGCGTCTGCTGCGCTACCTTCGCTGGCACTATACTGGCGATCTCTAATTCTCCCTTCTGATGACTTGAGCAGCGGATTGTGCTTATGGCGCTGCTCATTTACAACATAATCGATGATTTCTTACACAATAAGTGCATTTTTTAATGCTCCATTTGCCATTTGTCCAAATTTAAGAAAATATTCGCAACAATCGATGTACCCATAACAATAACCGGTACTACCGGAACCGTTGCAAACACGACATGAGGATTTATGGCAGAGAAAAAACCGGAGCTACAGCGTGGGCTGGAAGCTCGTCATATTGAATTGATTGCCCTCGGGGGCACCATCGGCGTCGGACTCTTTATGGGCGCCGCCAGTACGCTGAAATGGGCGGGCCCGTCAGTGCTGCTGGCGTATATCATCGCCGGATTGTTCGTCTTTTTCATCATGCGTTCGATGGGGGAGATGCTCTTTCTGGAACCTGTTACCGGCTCCTTTGCCGTGTACGCCCACCGGTATATGAGTCCTTTTTTTGGCTATCTTACCGCCTGGTCATACTGGTTTATGTGGATGGCGGTCGGGATCTCGGAAATTACCGCCATTGGGGTCTACGTCCAGTTCTGGTTTCCGGAGATGGCGCAGTGGATACCGGCGCTGATTGCCGTCGGACTGGTCGCGTTGGCGAATCTGGCTGCGGTGCGCCTGTATGGTGAAATCGAGTTCTGGTTTGCGATGATCAAAGTCACCACGATTATTGTGATGATCATCATCGGTCTGGGGGTGATTTTCTTCGGCTTTGGTAACGGCGGCCAGGCGATTGGCTTTGGTAATCTGACCGAGCATGGCGGCTTTTTTGCCGGCGGCTGGAAAGGCTTTCTGACCGCATTATGTATCGTGGTGGCCTCTTATCAAGGGGTTGAGTTGATCGGTATTACCGCCGGTGAAGCGAAGAATCCGCAGGTGACGTTGCGTAGCGCGGTGGGTAAAGTGCTGTGGCGTATCCTGATTTTTTATGTTGGCGCGATTTTCGTGATCGTCACCATTTTCCCGTGGAATGAGATTGGCAGCAACGGCAGCCCCTTTGTGCTCACCTTCGCGAAAATCGGCATCACCGCCGCGGCAGGCATTATCAACTTTGTCGTGCTGACGGCGGCGCTCTCCGGCTGTAACAGCGGAATGTATAGCTGTGGGCGTATGCTTTACGCGCTGGCGAAAAACCGTCAACTGCCGGCGGCAGTCGCGAAAGTCTCTCGCCACGGCGTGCCGGTCGCGGGCGTGGCGCTCTCTATTTTGATTTTGCTGGTAGGTTCTTGCCTGAACTACATCATCCCCAATCCGCAGCGCGTCTTTGTTTACGTTTATAGCGCCAGCGTACTGCCGGGGATGGTGCCGTGGTTTGTCATTCTGATTAGCCAACTGCGCTTTCGTCGGGCGCATAAAGAAGCGATTGCGGATCATCCTTTTCGTTCCATTATGTTTCCGTGGGCGAACTATTTGACGATGGCGTTTCTGGTTTGCGTTTTAATCGGCATGTACTTTAATGAAGATACGCGCATGTCGCTGTTTGTCGGCGTCATCTTCCTGCTGGCCGTCACGCTGGTCTACAAAGTTTTCGGTCTGAATCGTCACGGAACCGCCCACAAGGTGGGGGAATAAGCGCCAAAATGCGCAAAGCATAACCAAATGCGCATTTTATTTAAAAAGGCACTGGACAGCGGGGTGTGAAGTCCGTATTATCCACCCCCGCAACGGCGCTAAGCGCCCGTAGCTCAGCTGGATAGAGCGCTGCCCTCCGGAGGCAGAGGTCTCAGGTTCGAATCCTGTCGGGCGTACCATTTATTTAGGTGCTTGAGCTGCGGTGGTTTAATACCGCGTAAAAAGTTTCAGTGGTGGCTATAGCTCAGTTGGTAGAGCCCTGGATTGTGATTCCAGTTGTCGTGGGTTCGAATCCCATTAGCCACCCCATTAATATAGAGTTGTGAAACGCGAAGGTGGCGGAATTGGTAGACGCGCTAGCTTCAGGTGTTAGTGTCCTTACGGACGTGGGGGTTCAAGTCCCCCCCCTCGCACCACGACTCAATGAATTGAACTAAAAATTCAAAAAAGCAGTATATCGGCGAGTAGCGCAGCTTGGTAGCGCAACTGGTTTGGGACCAGTGGGTCGGAGGTTCGAATCCTCTCTCGCCGACCAATTTTGAACCCCGCTTCGGCGGGGTTTTTTGTTTTCTGTTCATTTTCAACTACTTATCCCGCACGTGTTGCCATTATGGTTTATTGGCGATATCCCAGACTTTATTTGTCGCTATTCGGTGACGAATAATCTATTGATTTATAATCACTTTATAAAAAGCATCCTGTTCTGTCTCCGCCGGGCGACATGCTAAAACCTCGCCAGCGGCGGGGGGATGACAATCGCGTGAATTCTCTACGTTTTTTTAATGCCTGCGCCTGTTTTTTAGCGGTGCAAAGATGGTACGTTATGTGCAATAATGTACGGGTAGATGCTCATTCCATCTCTTATGTTCGCCTTCTGGCCTCATAAACTCAGGAATGATGCAGAGCCGTTTACGGTGCTTATCGTCCACTGACAGATGTCGCTTACGCCTCATCAAACACCCTGGACACAACGTTGAGTGAAGCACCCCTTTATGTTGTCATACAGACCTGTTTTGACGCCTGCCTCTTAACCGGGCAGGCGTTTTTTTATGCATTCCGAATGATTTTGCGTAGGCGGTAAGCCCGGTAAGCGAAGCGCCACCGGGCAAGAGGGAATTACTGCGGGGGATTGTTCTGTAATGTCAGCATCAAGCCATCGCGCCGCATGGCGGCGGCCTCTTCCGGTTGATGCAGTCGATCAAGCGCATCGGCAAGCCAGGCATAATCATACGCGTCCGGGCGTTGTTTCAGCGCGGCGCGGAAAGCCAGAGTCGCCTCCTGCCATTCACCGTGTTTCATTAGCGACTGGCCGAGCGTGCTCCATAACAGCGGGCGATCGCCTACCGTCTTGATTTGCTGACGCAGCACTTTCTCCAGTTGTTCCGGATTATTGGTTCTGAGGCGAGGAATGGGCAGCACCAGCCGATCGTCATACTGGCGTTTCAGACCGTCGATGATAATCTGCTGCGCCATATCATGATCGTCACACTCGATCAGATGCTCGGCCATTGCGACCTGCAGCGCCACCTGATGGCGGGTTTTACGGCTTTGGTTTTTCCACCAGGTGCGTAATCCTTCGCTGCCCTGCTCGGCACGCGCCTGATCCATGAGTCCTATCCACGCCTGTTGTTCGAGCATGGCGCGATGCGCTTCATCGCCGACGTGCGCTTTCGCCATGGATGGGATGATATCCAGTAAAGAACTCCATGCGCTGGTGCGAATATAGGCCTGCTCCGCCAGACGCAGAACTTCCGGGTGACGCGGCGTGACCTCCAGCAGTTTGTCCACGCCGTGACGCGCTGCGTGATTTTCATTGCGCGCCAGCTGTAAGCGCACGCGCGTGATCTCGACCGGGATGGTGTCGTTCCCCGCCAGCTCTGCCGCACGTTCAAGGTGCTGATTAGCGCGTGCTTCATCGCCGCGCTGCTGCGCCGCTTCTGCCGCCAGCAGATAATTTACCACCGGTTGTTCAGCATGGTCGGCATTTTTTGACATCAGCTTTTCAACCTGCTGATAGTCGCCCTCCGCCAGCTTCAGCAGCGCCTGTTCGGTCTGCTTGCGAGCGCGACGGCGTTTACGACCGGCAAACCAACCGCGGGTGTGCGTGCCGGTACGAAACAGACGGCGTAGTAACCACTCAATGGCGAATAGCACCACCATAGCGACGATGAGAATGATCGCCAGGCCGGTGACGCTGGTTTCAATGTTGTAGGTATCGGTCTGGATTAACACATAGCCCTGGTGACCGGCTATCATCGGGCCGACCACGATACCCGCGAGCAACAACACAAAGAGCAATAATACTTTTAGCATCATTATTCTCCTTGCGGCGCGGCTGCCGGAGCGTCTGTCTGCGTGGCAGGCGCTGCCGTAGAGACTGTCGGTTGCGCCAGCAGATTACGCACGCGGGTTTGCATCAGTTTTTCAAGAATCGCCTGGCTTCCCAGAGTTTCCGGCAGATCCATCGTGATATTTTGCTGGCTTAATTTATCGACTTCCTCCAGGAAAGCTTTTGTCGCGGCGTCGTCAGTATCGTAATAAGCGCGAACCCAGGTCGAAACGTTATCCAGCGCCTGACGGTATGTTTCTTCCTGATGGCGTGGCACGGCCTGCGCGGCGACTAACAGGCGGGAGCGAATATTTTCGCGTAAATAGACGTCCTGGTTGGGCGCCAACAGCGGTACGGCGGTATCATCGCGGCGACGAATGGTAATAAAGCTGTCCATAAAGTTCTGCCAGCTTTTTTGCAGGTTAACGCGCCATTCGCTTAGCGAGCTGGACAGCTCGCTGCTGTCTGAATCCATCGGCGAACCATCGGTATCGTTATCCGCCAGACGCAGGTTATCGATTTGGTTAGAGAGCTGATTGAGTTTGAGAATAATGCCGTCGTAGTCGATCTGCGCAACGGATGACAGGCTGGCGATATCGTCAGTAATCGCGCGTCGTGCGGTAATCAGGCTGGGGTCGTTCATGTCCGCCAGACTGGCGTCAGCGCTTTTGAGCAGCGCAGCGGCGGTAGTGACGTCCTGATCGCTCCACAGCTTACGTCCGGCGAGTTTCACCAGGAAATCAGCCTGCGCCAGCAGCCAGGTTTTAGCATCGCTGCCGGAAATGGTGGCGACTTTTTGTTGTACTTCATCAAGCTGTTTCGCCAGCGCCGCCTGTTGGCGATTCGCGTCATCTAACTGCGCCGCTTGTTTTTTGATAATCCCTTCCAGCTCCGCTTTTTGGCTCTCCTGCGCCTTTTGCAAGGCGGTCAGTTGCGTCGCCAGCGCATCGCTGGTTTCCGTTTGCGCGGTTGCTTGCTGTTTCCCCCAGCCATAAAGCCCAATACCTGCCGCCAGGGCAATCGCAATCGCCACCGCGCTTAATACCAGCGCGGCGCCGTTCTTACTTTTTTTCTCGGTATTAACTGGCTGTGGCGTGGTTTCCACGCTCTCCCTGGTCTCATCAACCACGGCGGAGGATTTTTCTTGTTCCGTCATTATGGCATCCCATTATGAGAGTTATTGTAATGCGCGCAACAGCGCATCGTTGTCGGCGTTATCAGCGACCTTAATATCTTGCCAGCCCAGTTCCCGGGCGAGGTGCGCCAGACGCTCACTGACGACCAATAGCCGACAGCGTAGTAACCAGTGCTCACGATACCACTGGGGAGTCAGCGACCAGAGCCGTTGCAACATCTCGCCGCTGGTAACAACAAGCGTTGTTACGCCGCGAGTATGCCAGCGCATCGCTTCTTCCGCGCCATCGTAATGTTTCGCACATCGTTGATAACATTCACAAAAACTGACTTCGGCTCCGCGAGCTGTCAGGGTTTCGCCCAGCAGTTCGCGGCCGCCATTGCCACGCAAAATTAGCGCGCGTTTGCCCGCAATATTTTGTAATTCAGGTAATTGTAGCAAGGCTTCGCTGATTTCCCGATCCAATGGATAACGAATATCGAACCCGCTAACGGTATGAAGGGCGAGCGCCGTGGTGCGGCCAATCGCGAAATAGCGCGGCGACGCAGGCCAGTTTCGGCCATCCCGCTGGAGCTGGGCGTGAGCAAAGGCGACGGCGTGCTGTGAAAGGGCAAAAACCAGATCGTTTTCCGTCAGCGTCGCCAGGCGGTCGGCCAGGGTGGGTAGCTCCCGGCCGGCGACAAATTCAATCAGTGGAAAACTCCAGGCCACCTGCCCCAGTGCGCGCAGACGGCTCACTAATGCTTCCCCTGCGGGAGAGGGGCGGGTGATCAGAATACTCATGCGGGCGTCTCGCCGTTATAAACTTCCGTCAGAATCGCGCGCGCGCCGTTTTCCAGCAGTTCCTCTGCAAGCGAGATGCCCATTTGCTCCGCCTGCTCGGGAGAACCACGACGTTCGCCGCGCACCATCACCGAACCGTCCGGCGCGCCAACCAGCGCGCGTAACCAAATTTCACCGTTGATGATTTCTGCATAGCTGCCAATCGGCACCTGACAACCGCCTTCCAGGCGGGTGTTCATAGCGCGTTCCGCCGTTACGCGCAGCGCGGTTTGCGAGTGATTCAACGGTGCGAGCAGCGCCTGCGTTCGCGCGTCGTCAAGACGACACTCAATCCCGACGGCGCCCTGGCCTACGGCAGGAAGCGAAACGTCGGGCGGCAAGGCTGTGCGAATGCGCGACTCCAGACCTAAGCGTTTCAGACCGGCCACGGCCAGGATAATGGCGTCATAGTCGCCGTTGTCCAGCTTGCCGAGACGTGTGCCGACGTTGCCGCGCAACGAACGGATAATGAGGTCCGGACGGCGTTCCGCCAGTTGACACTGGCGACGCAAACTGGACGTCCCGACGATACTACCCGCGGGCAGATCGTCCAGACTGTGATATTTATTCGAGACAAACGCGTCGCGCGGATCTTCGCGCTCGCAAATGGTCACCAGACCGAGACCGTCCGGGAAGGCCACCGGAACGTCTTTCATAGAGTGCACGGCGATATCAGCGCGTTTTTCCAGCAGCGCGATTTCAAGCTCTTTAACAAACAGTCCCTTACCGCCCACTTTCGCCAGGGGAGTATCAAGGATCACGTCGCCGCGTGTGACCATCGGCACCAGTTCTACCGTCAGTCCCGGATGGGTTGCCATCAATGCGTCTTTGACATAATGTGCCTGCCAAAGCGCAAGGGGACTTTGGCGTGTGGCAATTCTTAAAACATTGTCTAACATGCTTGTTACCGTCATTATCAATCATTGACCATCCTAACATCCTTATAGAGAGTATGTTAGTTTTCCGGTCACCGTGAGTGAGAGGATAAGGCGCAGTGTCGTCAATGACAGTGAATAATGACGAGAAACCGCCAGCCCGTATTTAAGAATTTACACGCAGCGAACGGTGCTACACTTGTATGTAGCGCATCTTTCTTTACGGTCAATGAGCAAGGTGTTAAATTGATCACGTTTTAGACCATTTTTTCGTCGGTATTAGATAAAAATATGCAGGCGAGAAAGGGTAACGGTTATTTTTGACATACGGTTTATCCCGAATGGCGACGGTCAAGTACTGACCTGCACCATGACGGGTAGCAACATCAGGCGATACGTCTTGTACCTCTATATTGAGACTCTGAAACAGAGACTGGATGCCATAAATCAACTGCGTGTGGATCGCGCGCTTGCTGCCATGGGACCCGCTTTTCAGCAGGTTTACAGTCTTCTGCCGACATTATTGCACTATCACCATCCACTGATGCCGGGTTACCTTGATGGTAACGTTCCCAGCGGTATTTGCTTCTACACGCCTGATGAAACCCAACGCCACTATCTGAACGAACTTGAGCTGTACCGCGGTATGACGCCGCAGGACCCGCCGAAGGGCGAGCTGCCGATTACCGGTGTTTACACCATGGGCAGCACCTCCTCGGTCGGGCAGAGCTGCTCGTCCGACCTGGATATCTGGGTGTGCCATCAGTCCTGGCTCGACGGCGAAGAGCGTCAGTTGCTGCAACGTAAGTGTAGCCTGCTGGAAAGCTGGGCCGCCTCGCTTGGCGTTGAGGTGAGCTTCTTCCTGATCGACGAGAACCGTTTCCGCCATAACGAAAGCGGCAGTCTGGGCGGGGAAGACTGTGGTTCTACGCAGCATATCCTGTTGCTTGATGAGTTTTATCGTACCGCTGTGCGCCTGGCCGGGAAGCGTATCCTGTGGAGTATGGTGCCGTGCGACGAAGAAGAGCATTACGACGACTATGTCATGACGCTCTACGCGCAGGGCGTATTAACGCCAAACGAATGGCTGGATCTGGGGGGCTTAAGCTCGCTCTCCGCCGAAGAGTACTTTGGCGCCAGCCTGTGGCAGCTATACAAGAGCATTGACTCGCCGTACAAAGCGGTGCTGAAAACGCTGCTGCTGGAAGCCTACTCATGGGAATATCCCAACCCACGTCTGCTGGCGAAAGATATTAAACAACGTCTGCATGACGGTGAAATCGTATCGTTTGGACTCGATCCCTACTGCATGATGCTGGAACGGGTCACTGAATACCTGACGGCGATTGAAGATCCGACGCGGCTGGATTTAGTCCGCCGCTGCTTTTACCTGAAAGTGTGCGAGAAATTAAGTCGCGAGCGTGCCTGCGTAGGCTGGCGTCGGGAAGTATTAAGCCAGTTAGTCAGCGAGTGGGGATGGGACGACGCGCGTCTGACCATGCTCGATAATCGCGCAAACTGGAAAATCGATCAGGTGCGCGAAGCTCACAACGAATTGCTCGACGCCATGATGCAAAGCTATCGTAATCTGATTCGCTTTGCGCGGCGCAACAACCTCAGCGTGAGTGCCAGCCCGCAGGATATCGGCGTACTGACGCGTAAGCTGTACGCCGCTTTTGAAGCGTTGCCGGGTAAAGTCACGCTGGTGAACCCGCAGATATCGCCGGATCTGTCCGAGCCGAATTTAACCTTTATCCATGTGCCGCCGGGACGCGCCAACCGTTCAGGCTGGTATCTCTACAACCGCGCGCCGAACATGGATTCCATCATCAGCCATCAGCCGCTGGAATATAACCGTTATCTTAATAAGCTGGTCGCGTGGGCGTGGTTCAACGGCCTGCTGACGTCGCGAACGCATCTGTTTATTAAGGGCAACGGTATTGTCGACCTGCCTAAGTTGCAGGAGATGGTCGCCGATGTTTCGCACCATTTCCCGCTGCGCTTGCCTGCTCCGACGCCGAAAGCGCTCTACAGCCCCTGTGAAATTCGCCATCTGGCGATTATCGTTAACCTCGAATATGACCCGACGGCGGCGTTTCGCAATAAAGTGGTCCATTTTGACTTCCGTAAGCTGGACGTTTTCAGCTTTGGCGAAGAGCAAAACTGTCTGATAGGCAGTATCGACTTGTTATATCGCAACTCGTGGAACGAAGTGCGTACTCTGCACTTTAACGGCGAGCAGGCGATGATCGAAGCGCTGAAAACGATTCTGGGGAAAATGCACCAGGATGCCGCGCCGCCGGATAGCGTCGAAGTGTTCTGCTACAGTCAGCATCTTCGCGGCCTGATTCGCACCCGTGTGCAGCAACTGGTCTCCGAATGTATCGAGCTACGTCTTTCCAGCACCCGTCAGGAGACCGGTCGCTTCAAGGCGCTGCGGGTTTCCGGGCAGACGTGGGGACTATTCTTCGAACGCTTGAATGTCTCGGTGCAGAAGCTGGAGAACGCTATCGAATTCTACGGCGCGATTTCGCATAACAAGCTGCACGGGCTGTCGGTACAGGTGGAAACCAACCAGGTGGAATTGCCGTCAGTGGTGGATGGCTTCGCCAGCGAAGGGATCATCCAGTTCTTCTTTGAAGAAACGGGCGATGAGAAAGGCTTTAATATTTATATTCTGGATGAAAGTAACCGGGCGGAAGTGTATCACCACTGCGAGGGTAGCAAGGAAGAACTGGTGCGCGACGTCAGTCGCTTCTATTCGTCATCGCACGATCGCTTCACGTATGGCTCCAGTTTTATCAACTTTAACCTGCCGCAGTTCTACCAGATAGTGAAAACCGATGGCCGCGCGCAGGTGATCCCATTCCGTACGCAGCCTATCAACACCGTGCCGCCAGCAAACCAGGATCATGACGCGCCGCTATTGCAGCAGTATTTTTCGTAAGTGCTGCGCCGGGCAAAGCTGCCCGGCCGGCGTTCACCGCTTCACATTAACTTCACCCAACTTCGTTACCGTGACCTCCGCATTTGGTTTACAGGAGGAGGTTTGAGGTGGCAGATGCGTTCATTTTGTTAGGGATAGTCATGGCGATGGTCAGCCTCGGCTTCATTCTTATAAATAAGTTATTCTGTTTTATATCTGCTGGGTGCCTGATCTCGCTATGCGCCAGCATGGCCAGTTTTCAACTCTGGGATGCGTCTTACTGGGGGCGATGGGGAAAAGTATGTCCCGGTCTGGAGGATGTGATCATCTCCTGCGACAATTACCATTTTCTCTATGACTTGGGATGGGAATTGTACGGTATCGCCTTTTTGTTCTTTACCGCGTTAATGCTCACATGTGCGGCCATTATTCTTATCAATATGATTATGGCTTTAGAACGATACTGTGCCGGATGGCGGCGCTAACACGCCTTATCCAGCCTACATTCGAAGAATGCTCATTGAGCGGAACAAGGTTTAGACAATATTTTTTCTTATACAATTTATGTAGTAATATCCAGACCGTTCAAAACGCTATCGCGTCTTTCATTGTTTTCGTAAATATGTTTTGAAAAACCATATTAGAAACAAAAGCTCTTTAATGGTTTCTTATGGATGTTTTTATAAAAGGATATTATATGTCAATAAACAACCCTATTCTTATTTACGTGAATAAGAAACGACAAATAAAATTAGCTCTGTTTTATTCAGTGGTAGCTATAGCTCTTATGATGAGCCTCTTTCTAAATTATAGTATTATGCTAAAGATGGTGTGTGTTTTTTTAATACTCCTCATGATAGCAGGCGCAAGTGCTTACTGGTACTCCGCCTTTTCAGGAAAGCCACAGCTAACGTTGAACCAGGAGGGAGTAACATTACACACAACCAGGCTACCAATAGTTTACTGGCATGAAATCGACTATGTTGGTGAGCGTGTTAGCGATAATACGCCTGTGCTGGCCGTTTTTGTCAAAGATGTTGAGCTTTATTGTCAGCGAATTACTAATGAGAAAATGCGTAATAATTTTCTGTCATTATTAAATAAGCATGGAAGTAATCGCGTGATGAATATCTCTCTAAACGATCTCGATTATGATTCAGATGAGTTACAGGATATTTTTAAAATGGCTGTTGCCAGAAACCTGGAACAATAGGGTAGAGATATATGTTTTTTGTTATTACTCACCATATTGATGTGCTGCCTCTGGCAACCCTACCCACACATGAAACATGCCCTTATTGTAATAATCAGGATGTATGGTTGATTATTCGCCAAAAAAGGACCCGTACATGTGGTCTGTCTCAAGCGAGAAAAAGAGATAAGTTTGGTTTAGCGATATGCAATCATTGCAGCAATGAAATCAAGGAAAAACGTTGGTCACCAGCGTTACGTCAACTTTTTACCGAGCAGAAGCCACTATTTAACCTAACCTTTTGGCAACGCTACGGTTTTTGGGTTGGTTGGTTGAGTGTATGGCCCGCGCTGTTTCTGGCAACCTGGCTGTATTTCACATTTCGGGGTTGGTAATACGACCGCATATCTCGTTAAATATACGCAGGAAAGCGCTATTCTTCTGGCTCTCCTGCGGAATTAAAACTTAGCGAAAACTCACCTTTTCACCCGCCTGCTGCGTTGCCGCCTGCTCCAGCAGATCCCAGAAGGTTTCGCCGCTGCGATCGCAAACCCACTCGTCGCCTTTCAGATCGAAATGATAGCCGCCCTGTTTGGTCGCCAGCCACACCTGGTGCAACGGCTCCTGACGGTTAATAATGATCTTACTGCCGTTTTCAAAGCTGATGGTCAACACGCCGCCGTTGATTTCACAGTCGATATCGCTGTCGCCATCCCAGTCGTCCAGACGTTCTTCAATGGCTAACCACAGAGTGTCGGCAAGGCGATGAAATTCACTGTCGTTCATTGTTTTATCCCGCTATTGAGTGATAGCGCCAGTATAAGGGGAAGCGTCAGCTTCTGGAACCGATACGAATTACCGTTGTGAGCGGTAAAGGATAAAACTCAGCGGTAGATAAATGACGATAAATAGCGCACCGGTGATAAGTATGACGGACGCGTTAACCGGGAAATGGTTCAGAGCCGACAGCATTGCCACCATCAGTGCGACGCAGCCGCCGCAGAGGAGAAAATGCAACAGGATTAAGGGGGCGCGCGGCTTTGCTTTGATATCCAAAAGAGCGCTAAGCAGACCGAGTACCGCGCTTATCGTCAGGACTCCGGCAGCTTCAACACCGTTTATCGTGCCGTGCATAATGCTTTCAATAATGACGTAAATGCATGAACCGATCCCCACGCCCCGAAGGGCGTTTTTCAGATGTTTATTCAAACGCGCAAAACGGTTTAGCGGCGTCATTTTTGGCATTCCGGTGCCTGCGTTATGATGATGATGTCTTTATTGTTGGTGTACATGACGTTCCTATTCAGAGTATGCGTCTTATCCGGGCAGGGGGATGCTGTTCGGTAAAGCTGGCTGCCAATCCACGTATAAACATAGCGGTTGTCATACGCAAAACGCTCGGTGACTTTTAGCGGCCCATTGATGCTAAAGACATGAATACCCTGACCTTGCTGGCTATCACGCATAAAATAGCCATGCTCTTTTCCGGCGTTAATTTCCCGGTTCAGGAAGGGGGCTGGGCTATCCAGTTTCAGCCCTGAGTTGCCGGGTTAATCAATGAATTGGGTAACCGACGCAGGCGTTTGAAATTCACCTCCGGCAACGAAAGATTGTTCTCCTCTTCTGGCTGGAGATAAACCACGCCGCTGCCTTGCCGTTGATAAACATTGTGCGGAGATTCACTCAGCCGGCATCCCCAGGCGGGAGGCAGCAGAAGTGAAAGCGAAAAAAGGCAAAACAAATTACGATATTGCATAAGGTCATCCGGACGTGGTACGTAAACCTAAAGTGATTAGCAAAGCATGTTCCCTGATGTAAATGCGCAATAATCATGGCAACGCGCCGCTTTTCAGATTTTATAAAGAGCCCCTAAACGCTTGCTTTTACGCCTTCTCCTGCGATGATAGAAAATAGAAAGCATGAACTTACAGGCAATCCATAATGAAAAACGTGTTTAAGACACTCGCTGTACTTCTGACTCTGTTCAGCCTGACGGGCTGCGGTTTGAAAGGGCCGCTTTATTTCCCGCCAGCCGATAAAAATGCGCCGCCGCCGACGAAAAAAGTCGATTCGCAAACGCAGTCCACGATGCCCGATAAGAACGATCGCGCAACGGGAGATGGCCCGTCCCAGGTCAATTACTGAGGATAGTTTTCTGTCCCCGCGTGAACGGAGTGAATGATGCAATTCTCTAAAATGCATGGCCTTGGCAACGATTTTATGGTCGTCGACGCGGTAACGCAGAATGTCTTTTTTTCGCCGGAACTGATTCGTCGGCTATCCGACAGACACCTGGGCGTAGGGTTCGATCAGCTGCTGGTGGTTGAGCCGCCCTATGATCCTGAGTTGGACTTTCATTACCGCATCTTCAACGCCGACGGCAGTGAAGTCTCGCAGTGCGGCAATGGCGCGCGCTGTTTCGCGCGATTTGTTCGCCTGAAAGGGCTAACCAATAAACGCGACATTCGGGTCAGTACCGCGAATGGCCGGATGGTACTGAGCGTCACGGAAGATGAACTGGTGCGGGTGAATATGGGGGAACCAAACTTTGAACCCGCGCAGGTGCCTTTTCGCGCCAACAAAGCGGAAAAGACGTATATTATGCGAGCGGCGGAACAGACCATACTGTGCGGCGTGGTTTCAATGGGCAATCCGCACTGTGTCATTCAGGTTGATAACGTCGACACGGCGGCCGTTGAAACACTGGGGCCGGTTCTGGAAAGCCATGAGCGTTTTCCGGAACGCGCCAACATTGGTTTTATGCAGGTTGTAAGACGTGAGCATATCCGGCTACGAGTCTATGAACGCGGCGCAGGGGAGACCCGCGCGTGCGGCAGCGGCGCGTGCGCTGCCGTTGCCGTGGGGATTCAGCAGGGGCTGCTGGCTGAAGAAGTACGCGTGGAATTACCGGGCGGTCGGCTGGATATCGCCTGGAAAGGTCCGGGTCATCCGTTATACATGACTGGTCCGGCGGCACATATCTACGACGGATTTATCCATTTATGAAGCAACCAGAGGAAGAACTACAGGAAACGCTCACGGAACTGGACGATCGAGCGGTCGTCGATTACCTGCGCCACCACCCTGAGTTTTTTATCCGTAACGCCCATGCCGTGGAAGCGATGCGTGTTCCACATCCCGTGCGGGGAACGGTTTCGCTCGTTGAGTGGCATATGGCCCGCGCGCGTAATCACATCAATGTGCTTGAAGAAAATATGACGCTGCTGATGGAACAGGCTCATGCCAATGAAAGCCTGTTTTATCGCTTGCTGCATCTGCAAAGCCGTCTGGTCGCCGCGGATAGTCTGGATGAGATGCTGATGCGGTTTCACCGCTGGGCGCGCGATTTGGGGCTTGCCGGCGCGACGCTGCGTTTGTTCCCGGATCGGTGGCGTCTTGGCGCGCCATCGCGCTATACGCATCTGGCTTTAAACCGTCAGGCCTTCGAGCCGCTGCGTATTCAACGACTGGGACAGTCGCAGCATTATCTTGGCCCGCTAAACGGCCCGGAACTGCTGGTGGTCTTGCCGGAGGCGAAGGCTGTAGGCTCGGTAGCCATGTCGATGATGGGCAGCGATGGCGACCTCGGGGTGATTCTCTTCAGCAGCCGTGACCCGCACCACTATCAGCCGGGGCAGGGGACGCAGCTTTTACAGGAGATCGCGCTGATGCTGCCGGAACTGCTGGAACGCTGGATTAAACGCGTATGACGGATGTTGCGCTTTCTCAGGATGTCTCGCGGTTCCTGCGCTATTTAGGCGTGGAGCGCCAGCTTAGCCCCATTACCCTGCTGAACTACCAGCGTCAGCTTGATGCCATTATCGCTTTAGCCGGAGAAACCGGGCTGAAAAGCTGGCAACAATGTGACGCTGCGATTGTGCGCAGTTTTGCGGTGCGCAGTCGGCGCAAAGGGCTTGGCCCTGCCAGTCTGGCGCTACGTCTCTCGGCATTGCGAAGCTTTTTTGACTGGTTAGTCAGTCAGGGCGAATTGAAAGCTAACCCGGCGAAGGGCGTCTCCGCACCGAAAGCGCCGCGTCATCTGCCGAAAAATATTGATGTCGACGACGTTAACCGCCTGCTGGACATCGATCTTAACGATCCGCTCGCCGTACGTGATCGGGCGATGCTGGAGGTCATGTACGGCGCGGGGCTGCGTTTATCCGAACTGGTTGGCCTGGATATAAAGCACCTCGATCTCGATACCGGAGAAGTGTGGGTAATGGGTAAAGGCAGCAAAGAGCGACGCCTGCCGATTGGCCGTAACGCGGTGACGTGGATTGAGCACTGGCTGGATCTGCGCGGCCTGTTCGCCAGCGATGAAGAGGCGTTATTCCTGTCGAAGCTCGGCAAGCGTATCTCCGCGCGCAATGTCCAAAAACGGTTCGCCGAATGGGGCATAAAGCAGGGGCTAAACAGCCACGTGCATCCACATAAGCTGCGCCATTCGTTCGCGACCCATATGCTGGAATCGAGCGGCGATCTGCGCGGCGTGCAAGAGCTGCTGGGTCATGCCAACCTTTCCACCACCCAAATTTATACTCATCTTGATTTTCAACACCTTGCTTCAGTGTACGACGCGGCGCATCCGCGCGCTAAACGGGGGAAATAATGCGTTTTTACCGGCCTTTGGGGCGTATTGCCGCGCTCACCTTTGACCTGGATGATACCCTTTATGATAACCGTCCGGTGATTTTGCGTACTGAGCAGGAAGCGCTCGCTTTTATGCAAAATTATCACCCGTCGCTACGTTCGTTTCAAAACGTCGATTTACAGCGGATACGGCAGGCGGTGCGTGAAGCGGAGCCGGAAATCTATCATGACGTTACCCGCTGGCGCCATCGTGCGATAGAGCAGGCCATGCGGGATGCGGGATTATCGGCGCAGGAGGCCATTGCCGGCGCGAATGCGGCGATGATGCATTTTGCCAAATGGCGCAGCCAGATTGAGGTTCCGCAGGCTACCCATGAGACGTTACAGCAGCTTGCGAAAAAATGGCCGCTGGTGGCGATCACTAACGGCAACGCCCAGCCGGAACTGTTTGGCCTCGGCGATTACTTTAAGTTTGTACTGCGCGCCGGCCCGGATGGGCGTTCCAAGCCGTTTAGCGACATGTATTTCCTGGCGGCGGAAAAGCTGCATGTGCCGATCGGCGAGATCCTGCATGTCGGCGACGATCTGACTACCGATGTGGCTGGCGCTATTCGCTGTGGGATGCAGGCCTGCTGGATTAAACCTGAAAATGCCGACCTGATGCGGACGCAGGACAGCCGTTTACTGCCGCATATCGAAATTTCGCGGTTGGCATCTCTCACCTCGCTGATATAATCACCAGTAGTTCTGTATAAATTCCCAGTTATTCTGGCGGATGGCGCTATGCTTATCCGCCCTACGATAAGTAGCCCCGGTAAGCGAAGCGCCCCGGGCGTTTTTAGTTTTCATGTTTTTACGCGGCGGTGCCAATGGACGTTTCTTACCTGCTCGACAGCCTTAATGATAAACAGCGTGAAGCGGTGGCCGCGCCACGCAGCAACATGCTGGTTCTGGCAGGCGCGGGGAGTGGTAAAACCCGCGTGCTGGTGCACCGTATCGCCTGGTTACTGAGCGTAGAAAACAACTCACCATATTCCATCATGGCGGTGACCTTTACCAATAAAGCGGCGGCGGAAATGCGCCATCGTATTGGCCAGTTGATGGGGACCAGCCAGGGCGGAATGTGGGTAGGGACGTTCCACGGTCTGGCGCACCGCCTGCTGCGCGCGCATCATATGGACGCTAATTTGCCCCAGGATTTCCAGATTCTCGACAGCGAAGATCAGATGCGTTTGCTTAAACGCCTGATTAAGGCGATGAATCTTGATGAGAAGCAGTGGCCGCCGCGTCAGGCGATGTGGTACATCAATAGCCAGAAAGACGAAGGGCTACGCCCGCACCATATCCAAAGCTATGGCAACCCGGTGGAGCAGACCTGGCAGAAGGTGTATCAGGCCTATCAGGAAGCGTGCGATCGCGCTGGTCTGGTGGATTTTGCCGAGCTACTGCTGCGCGCTCATGAACTATGGCTGAACAAGCCGCACATCCTGCAACACTATCGCGAGCGGTTTACTAACATTCTGGTGGACGAATTCCAGGATACCAACAATATTCAGTACGCCTGGGTTCGTCTGCTGGCGGGCGACACCGGCAAGGTAATGATCGTTGGCGACGATGACCAGTCGATCTACGGCTGGCGCGGGGCCCAGGTAGAGAACATCCAGCGCTTCCTCAATGATTTCCCCGGCGCGCAGACCATTCGTCTGGAGCAGAATTACCGCTCGACCAGCAACATCCTTAGCGCGGCGAACGCTCTGATTGAAAACAACAATGGGCGTTTGGGTAAAAAACTGTGGACTGACGGCGTTGACGGCGAACCGATATCGCTGTACTGCGCTTTCAACGAGCTGGATGAAGCGCGCTTTGTGGTTAACCGTATAAAAACCTGGCAGGACAACGGCGGCGCGCTTGCGCAATGCGCCATCCTTTATCGCAGCAACGCCCAGTCGCGCGTGCTGGAAGAAGCGTTATTACAGGCCAGTATGCCGTACCGGATTTACGGCGGTATGCGCTTCTTCGAACGCCAGGAGATCAAAGATGCGCTCTCTTATCTGCGTTTGATTGCCAATCGCAACGATGATGCCGCCTTTGAACGCGTGGTGAATACCCCAACGCGCGGCATCGGCGACCGCACGCTGGACGTGGTGCGCCAGACCTCGCGCGATCGCCAGCTAACATTGTGGCAGGCGTGCCGTGAATTGTTACAGGAAAAAGCCCTGGCCGGGCGTGCGGCCAGCGCGCTACAACGCTTTATGGAATTGATTGACGCTCTGGCGCAGGAAACCGCCGACATGCCGCTGCATGTGCAGACTGATCGGGTGATCAAAGATTCCGGCCTGCGCACCATGTATGAGCAAGAAAAAGGCGAGAAAGGCCAGACGCGCATCGAAAACTTAGAGGAACTGGTGACGGCGACGCGGCAGTTCAGCTACAACGACGAAGATGAAGATTTGATGCCGTTGCAGGCCTTCCTCTCTCACGCGGCGCTGGAAGCGGGCGAGGGGCAGGCGGATACCTGGCAGGATGCGGTACAGCTGATGACGCTGCACTCGGCCAAAGGGCTGGAGTTTCCGCAGGTGTTTATCGTCGGCATGGAAGAGGGCATGTTCCCCAGCCAGATGTCGCTGGATGAGGGCGGGCGTTTGGAAGAGGAGCGTCGTCTGGCCTACGTCGGCGTTACCCGTGCCATGCAGAAACTGACGCTAACCTATGCCGAAACTCGCCGTCTGTATGGTAAAGAGGTCTACCATCGCCCGTCGCGTTTCATCGGCGAGTTGCCGGAGGAGTGCGTGGAAGAGGTCCGTCTGCGCGCCACCGTCAGTCGTCCGGTGAGCCATCAACGAATGGGAACGCCGCTGACGGAAAACGATACAGGCTACAAACTCGGCCAACGTGTGCGCCATGCGAAGTTCGGCGAGGGAACTATTGTCAACCTGGAGGGCAGCGGCGAGCATAGCCGGTTGCAGGTGGCTTTTCAGGGGCAAGGGATCAAATGGCTGGTTGCCGCGTATGCGAAGCTGGAAACGGTTTGACCGGCTCTCATAGTGCCGGATGGCACCTCTTATCCGGCCTACGCGCTGGCTAACATTTTGATTTGTAGGCCGGATAAGGTGAAGCCGCCATCCGGCGATATATTGATGTTAATATTCTGAAATCATAGATAAATACTCTCACTCTGCTAACCTTTCTGCATAAGGGGAAATTATTGCTTTTTCGCGTTTCGTTGCGTGTTGACGGCAAATTTTTGCTGGCGTAACATGCGCCCACGATTACGCTAAGAGGACATTCGCCTTGGACACACCCAGTAGATACTGGCTCATTATCCTGTCATCCAGGATCAACTCCTAAGGCTATCCCTTTTTGCTGATAGCCTTAGCGGTTGTCAGCGACCTTTCATTTTTTCCCGTCGCGTTGAGTCAGGCTGTTTAATGGTCTGAAACCCAATTTGTTTCTGTGTGCCCATCTGAACTGTCCGATATTTTTACGCATTGGGAGTCCCGGTCATGCTGAGCGCATTTCAACTGGAAAAAAACCGACTGACCCGGCTGGAAGTCGAGGAGTCACAAAGCCTGATTGATGCCGTATGGGTCGATTTGGTCGAACCGGACGACGACGAGCGATTGCGCGTACAATCTGAGCTGGGCCAGAGTCTGGCGACGCGTCCTGAACTGGAAGATATCGAAGCATCCGCGCGCTTCTTTGAAGACGAAGACGGACTGCATATCCACTCCTTCTTCTTCTTCGAAGATGCGGAAGATCATGCCGGTAACTCTACGGTGGCATTCACTATTCGCGATGGCCGTCTGTTTACGCTGCGTGAACGCGAACTGCCCGCCTTCCGTTTGTATCGTATGCGCGCCCGCAGCCAGGCGATGGTCGATGGTAATGCTTACGAACTACTGCTCGATCTGTTCGAAACCAAAATTGAACAGCTAGCGGATGAGATCGAAAACATTTACAGCGATCTGGAAAAACTGAGCCGCGTCATTATGGAAGGGCATCAGGGCGATGAATACGACGAAGCGCTCTCCACGCTGGCGGAACTGGAAGATATCGGCTGGAAGGTACGCCTGTGTCTGATGGATACCCAACGCGCGCTGAACTTCCTGGTGCGCAAGGCGCGCTTACCGGGCGGACAGCTGGAGCAGGCGCGTGAGATCCTGCGCGATATCGAATCTCTGCTGCCGCACAATGAATCGCTGTTCCAGAAGGTGAACTTCCTGATGCAGGCGGCGATGGGTTTCATCAACATTGAGCAGAACCGCATTATCAAAATCTTCTCGGTGGTTTCCGTGGTGTTCCTGCCGCCGACGCTGGTCGCTTCCAGCTATGGGATGAACTTTGAGTTTATGCCGGAACTGAAGTGGAGCTTTGGTTATCCAGGCGCGATTATCTTTATGATTCTGGCGGGGCTTGCGCCGTATCTGTACTTTAAGCGCAAGAACTGGCTGTAAGACATTAAGGCCAGGGTGATTCAGCTGCGGCTGAACCACCCTGAAAAGTTACAGGCTCCAGGTATTGATACCTTTAACCTCTTTTTCATAGAACCACTTATTTGTATTGACGCCGACATAAGCTGCGACAACAAGTCCAAGTATGTTAACGCCGATTAATGCTCCAATAAATATTGCAACGATCCCTAATAAAATAACTATAATTGCTTTTTTCCACAGACCCAGTACAAACAAATAAATCCATGAGAAGAAAAAGGCAATAAAGTTTATTTGAATAGTCAACCGTTGTCGGGGCTTTAATGCTTTAAATGCCTGTTTATATTCTGGGCTTACTTTCCAAAATCCAGGGAAACCATGTTGATCGTAAAATGAAAAACGGTATTTCCATTTTTCAGATAGCGAACCATCATTAATATAATCCTTGTCCATGTAAACTCCATTAAATTACTTGTTGAGTGAATTCGAATCCGGGGGGGCCAGAAGTAGCAGAGAAAAGGTTGCAAAATACCAGATTAGAAAAAGAGGCATACCAAAGCCATCGCAAGCGAAATCTTCAGCAACCATTATCACGAAGGAGGCAATATAGATTACAAGCGTACCCCATACATAGAATTTTATATATTCAAAGCCACTGTCTCTGAATCGCTGACAGTTTAAATTAATGACGAGATAATGTAGTAAAATTGTGAATAAAATTGCCAGTATCACAAAGCTTAAATATAATAAAACCCCAACCAAAATGGAAAATATTATATTTATTAGCGCGAATGATAATAAATAACGACATCTGGAAACACATCTCTCAGATGAAGGAATAAAAACACTTAACATTAATTTCACATCCATATGTTGGGTTACGTCGTTAGCATGACAATATGCTACCCCCCTTACAAGGGGAGGCATATTTTTTCAGATTATATTTAGAATAATAGTCGCGTTATTTTTTACGCTGCGTATAAATCGCATCCATCACGAAAATCGCCAGCGCGACCCAGATAAACGCAAATGTCACCATCTTATCCGCGCCCGGCACTTCGCCATAAAACGTCACCGCCAGTAAAAACATCAGCGTTGGGCCGATATACTGGAAAAAGCCCAGTGTAGAAAGACGCAGACGCGTAGCCGCTCCGGTAAAGCACAGCAGCGGAATCGTAGTGACCACACCCGCCGCCATTAACAGCAAGTTCAACGATAGTGCGTTTTGCCCCATATGGCTGGTGGCGCTATCGGCGATGCCAAACAGATAAATCGCGGCGACCGGCAACAGCCATAGCGTTTCGACCAGCATACCCGTCTGCGCTTCAACGGCGATCTTCTTACGCACCAGGCCGTAAAACGCAAAACTAAACGCCAGCCCCAGCGCGATAATCGGCAGCGAGCCAAAGGTCCAGAGTTGCACCAGCACGCCGCACACCGCCAGAATCACCGCCAGCCACTGCATTCGACGGAAGCGTTCGCCAAGAAAAATCATCCCCAGCAAGATGTTAACCAGCGGATTAATGAAATAACCCAGGCTGGCCTCCAGCATATGGTGATTATTTACCGCCCAAATGAACAATAGCCAGTTACCGCCGACCAGTACGGCGGACAGGGCCAGCAGGAAAATCTTCTTTGGCGTTTTCAGTAAGCGCTTAACCTGTCGCCACTGCCGGCTGACGCTAAGCAGCGCCACCATAAAGAAAAATGACCAAATCACGCGGTGCGTCAGGATCTCATCTGCGGGAACGTAATAGATCAGCTTGAAATATGCGGGGGCGATCCCCCAAATAAAATAGGCGGCAAGAGCGAGTAATACGCCCTGCCGTGTTTGTTTTGCGTCCATCCGGAAAACTCGTATCTGAAGTGTAACAACAGTTTACCTGCTTTTATCCCACCATATAAGTAGCGGTGGCGCTGGCGATGTACAGCTGATCTTCATTGTGTAATTCCACGCGGGCGACGGCCACTTTATTCCCTGCGCGCAGCAGGCTACTGGTGGCCGTAAAGCGGTTGCCTCTGCCCGGACGCAGGTAATCGACGCGCAGGTCAATCGTTCCCATCCGCGACAGGCGCTGGCGTAGTTCATCTTCGCTGATGGTTTCGTGGCGAGTTAGCGTGCTGCCGACGCATACCAGTCCGGCGGCGACATCCAGCGCAGAGGCGATTACGCCGCCGTGTAAAATGCTTTGCGCCCAGTTGCCGACCATCATCGGCTGGTTGTTGAAGGCCAGTTGGGCGAACGCTTTTTCATAGCGCTCCAGCTCCAGCCCTAACGCCCGATTAAACGGCATGTGGTAGACAAACATTTCACCCACTAATTTCAGAGCTTGTTCAGCGGTAAGTACAGCGGACATAGATTCCTGATACTCCGTTGGTTAATGAAATGTTGATATTATGCTTCTTAATTGTTGTTTTCTACTTTAAGAAGGGATAACTAACGGCTATGTGTGTAAATATGTAAAAATGGTTGGCAGAGAATGATTCAAGCTGAAAATACTTCGTCAGGAGAACGTCAAGAATGCGGGCGATTTTGAGAGGGTTGTTGCCAGCCACGCTACTGCCATTAGCGGCATATGCACAAGAAGCTACGATAAAAGAGGTTCATGATGCGCCTGCAGTACGGGGAAGTATCATCGCTAACATGCTACAGGAGCATGATAACCCTTTTACGCTTTACCCTTATGACACGAACTACTTGATCTACACGAACACCAGCGATCTGAACAAAGAGGCCATAAGTACCTACAACTGGTCTGAAAACGCACGTAAAGATGAAGTGAAATTTCAGTTGAGCCTGGCGTTTCCGCTGTGGCGCGGAATACTGGGGCCGAACTCGGTACTGGGCGCTTCCTATACGCAGAAATCCTGGTGGCAGCTTTCCAACAGTAAAGAGTCTTCGCCGTTTCGCGAAACCAACTACGAACCGCAGCTTTTTCTTGGTTTTGCTACCGATTATCGCTTTGCCGGCTGGACGCTGCGCGACGTAGAGATGGGCTACAACCATGACTCTAACGGACGTTCGGACCCCACCTCGCGTAGCTGGAACCGTCTGTATACCCGTCTGATGGCCGAAAACGGTAACTGGCTGGTAGAGGTCAAACCGTGGTACGTGATTGGCAGTACCGACGATAATCCGGACATCACCAAATATATGGGTTATTACCAGCTTAAAATCGGTTATCACCTGGGCGAGGCGGTATTAAGCGCCAAAGGCCAGTACAACTGGAATACAGGCTACGGCGGCGCGGAAGTTGGATTAAGCTATCCGGTCACCAAACATGTCCGGCTTTATACCCAGGTGTACAGCGGCTATGGCGAATCGCTGATCGACTATAATTTTAATCAGACACGTGTCGGCGTCGGCGTGATGCTTAACGATATCTTCTGATTGGATTGTGTTTTAAACATTGCAGTTTCTCTCGCAGGCGCTGAAAATAGCGCCTGTTTTGATTTATGGTGAACGGGGTTAATGTGGCGCAGGCGGAAGTGTTGAATCTGGAATCAGGGGCCAAACAGGTTTTGCAGGAAACCTTTGGCTACCAACAGTTTCGCCCGGGCCAGGAAGCGATTATTGATACTGCGCTCTCCGGTCGCGACTGTCTGGTCGTCATGCCCACCGGCGGCGGCAAATCTCTGTGCTATCAAATCCCCGCGTTGTTGCTGGACGGATTGACCGTCGTCGTTTCGCCCCTGATCTCGTTGATGAAAGACCAGGTCGATCAGCTACTGGCGAACGGTGTGGCGGCGGCCTGTCTGAACTCCACTCAAAGCCGCGAGCAGCAGCTTGAGGTGATGGCGGGGTGCCGTACCGGACAGATTCGTCTGCTGTATATTGCGCCGGAACGCCTGATGCTGGACAACTTTCTTGATCATCTGGCGCACTGGAATCCGGTATTGCTGGCGGTGGATGAAGCGCACTGTATCTCGCAATGGGGACATGATTTCCGTCCGGAATATGCGGCTCTCGGTCAGCTTCGCCAGCGTTTTCCCGCTTTGCCGTTTATGGCATTGACCGCCACCGCCGACGACACCACGCGCCTGGATATTATTCGTCTGCTTGGGCTTAACGATCCGTTAATCCAGATCAGTAGCTTTGACCGACCGAATATCCGCTACATGCTGATGGAGAAGTTTAAGCCGCTCGACCAGCTAATGCGCTATGTTCAGGAGCAACGCGGCAAATCGGGTATCATCTACTGCAACAGTCGGGCGAAAGTGGAAGATACCGCTGCGCGCTTGCAAAGTCGCGGCATTAGCGCGGCGGCCTATCATGCGGGGCTGGAAAACGCTATTCGCGCCGATGTGCAGGAAAAATTTCAGCGCGACGATCTGCAAATCGTGGTGGCGACCGTCGCTTTTGGAATGGGCATAAACAAACCTAACGTACGTTTCGTCGTGCATTTCGATATCCCGCGCAATATTGAATCCTACTATCAGGAAACGGGCCGCGCCGGGCGCGACGGACTGCCTGCGGAAGCCATGCTATTTTACGATCCGGCTGACATGGCCTGGCTACGTCGTTGTCTGGAAGAGAAACCAGCCGGACAGCTTCAGGATATTGAACGGCATAAACTGAATGCGATGGGCGCTTTTGCCGAAGCGCAAACCTGCCGCCGCCTGGTATTACTTAATTACTTTGGCGAAGGCCGACAAGAACCGTGCGGCAACTGCGATATCTGTCTCGATCCGCCCAAACAATATGATGGCTTAAACGATGCCCAGATTGCGCTTTCTACCATTGGTCGGGTTAACCAGCGTTTTGGCATGGGCTACGTTGTCGAGGTGATCCGCGGCGCGAATAACCAACGCATCCGCGATTTCGGTCATGACAAACTCAAGGTTTATGGCATGGGACGCGAAAAGAGCCATGAGCACTGGGTGAGCGTGATTCGCCAGCTCATTCATCTGGGGCTGGTAATGCAAAATATTGCGCAGCACTCCGCATTACAGTTGACGGATGCCGCGCGTCCGGTACTCCGTGGAGACGTTCCGTTAAAGCTTGCGGTGCCGCGCATCGTCGCCCTCAAACCCCGCGTGATGCAGAAATCGTTCGGCGGTAATTACGATCGCAAATTGTTCGCTAAGTTGCGCAAGCTGCGTAAAGCTATCGCTGATGAAGAGAATATCCCGCCGTATGTGGTCTTTAACGACGCCACGCTGATAGAAATGGCGGAACAGATGCCAGTTTCCGCCAGCGAGATGTTAAGCGTTAACGGGGTTGGGATGCGCAAACTGGAGCGCTTCGGGAAAGAATTCATGGCGCTCATCCGCGCGCATGTCGATGGTGATGACGAAGAGTAGTCAGCCCGGCAAAAAAGTGCCAGGATGGTGACTCACTGAACTATTTCCCCGCGAGCCATTTTTATGATGATGCTATTTTTCACCGTGGCAATGGTGCACATCGTTGCGCTAATGAGCCCCGGCCCCGACTTTTTCTTCGTGTCTCAAACTGCTGTCAGCCGTTCGCGTAAAGAAGCGATGATGGGCGTACTGGGCATCACCTGCGGCGTGATGGTATGGGCGGGCGTGGCGCTGCTTGGCCTGCATCTCATCATCGAAAAAATGGCCTGGCTGCATACGATCATTATGGTAGGTGGCGGCCTGTACCTGTGCTGGATGGGCTATCAGATGCTGCGCGGCGCGCTGAAAAAACAGGATGCGGCGGCGTCTTCTCCGCACATTGAACTGGCGCAGAGCGGGCGCAGTTTTCTCAAAGGGCTGTTGACCAATCTGTCGAATCCTAAAGCGATTATCTATTTTGGTTCCGTTTTTTCACTGTTTGTCGGCGATAACGTCGGCGCTGCGGCGCGCTGGGGTATTTTCGCGTTAATTACCCTGGAAACGCTGGCCTGGTTTACCGTAGTCGCCAGCCTGTTCGCGCTGCCGAAAATGCGCCGCGGCTATCAGCGTCTGGCGAAATGGATTGATGGTTTTGCCGGCGCTCTGTTTGCGGGCTTTGGTATTCACCTGATTATTTCGCGCTAATTTACCTCCGGGCCGGATAAACATCATCCGGCACGACTATCACGCGTGTCTTGCCGACGCCAGGAGCGCGCCTACCAGCATAAACAACGAACCAAACGCTTTATTCAGCGCCTTCATCTGCTTTGGTCCTTTAATCCAGGCGGCAATGCGCTGCGCCAGCGTGGCGTAACCGGTCATCACAATCATATCCACCACAATCGTGGTGACGCCGAGAATGAGGTACTGCGCCAGTTGCGGTTGCTGCGGCATGATGAATTGCGGAAACAGGGCGGCAAGAAAGACAATACTTTTGGGATTGGTTAGATTGACAAATATCGCCCGTTTGAACAGCCGACCCCGCGATTGCGTCTGGGCGAGGGTATGCAGATCGATAGCGCCTGCGGCGCGCCATTGCTGGATACCCAGCCAGATAAGATAAGCCGCGCCAGCCCATTTCAGAATTTCAAAAGCGAGGAGCGAGCGCGAAAAGAGCGTACCCAGTCCGACGCCCACCAGTACGATATGTATCCCCAGTCCGGTCTGGAGTCCGGCGATAGAAGCCGCTGCGCCACGATATCCATGGTTGATAGACGTCGTCATGGTATTGATGGCGCCTGAACCCGGAGAAAGACTCAGCAGAGTTGAGGTCAGTAGATAGGCGAACCACCATTCAAAGGTCATGCGAAACTCCCTGGTTGTCTGTTTTTGTGCCACAATACGCTACTGCCGCTGTGTTGTGTCAGGCACGACGCAAAAAACGATTTTACCTGGTAAACGAGGCCGAAAACCCGATGTTTCAGCAGCAAAATGACTGGGAAACAAGAGAAAATGCGTTTGCCGCTTTTGCTATGGGGCCGCTGACCGATTTCTGGCGTCAGCGGGAAGAGGCAGAGTTTATCGGCGTGGGTAACATTCCGGTGCGCTTTGTCCGTTTTCGAAATGATTCCAACGATCGGACGATCGTCATTTGTCCTGGCCGCATTGAGAGTTATGTAAAATACGCTGAACTGGCGTATGACCTTTTTCATCTCGGTTTTGATATCTTCATCATCGACCACCGTGGTCAAGGGCGCTCCGGGCGG
Source organism: Salmonella sp. 2020_1395 (assembly GCF_043848115.1). Taxonomy (NCBI): domain Bacteria; kingdom Pseudomonadati; phylum Pseudomonadota; class Gammaproteobacteria; order Enterobacterales; family Enterobacteriaceae; genus Salmonella; species Salmonella sp. 2020_1395. The sequence goes on from NZ_JBCMFH010000017.1 coordinate 63,003, forward strand.
ATGTTATCGGACCCGCATCGGGGTCATGTTGATCATTTTAACGATTATGTTGAGGACTTAGCGGCGTTCTGGCAGCAGGAAATTGAGCCGGGGCCGTGGCGTAAGCGTTATATCCTGGCGCACTCAATGGGGGGCGCGATAGCCACCCTGTTCCTGCAACGCCATCGTGTGCGGTGCGACGCTATTGCGCTCACCGCGCCGATGTTTGGTATTGTGATACGCTTGCCTTCCTTTATGGTGCGCCATATTCTCGACTGGGCCGAGGGGCACCAGCGTATCCGTGAAGATTACGCTATTGGTACCGGTCAGTGGCGGGCGTTGCCGTTTGGGATGAATGCGCTGACCCACAGCCGCCAGCGTTATCAGCGCAACTTACGATTTTATGCCGACGAGCCGCAGCTGCGCGTTGGCGGCCCCACCTGGCATTGGGTACGCGAAGGCATTCTGGCGGGTGAGCAGGTTCTGGCTGGGGCGAGCGATGACACGACGCCTACGCTACTGATTCAGGCGGAAGAAGAGCGGGTAGTGGATAACCGCACCCACGATCGTTTTTGTGAAATTCGCGCCGCGGCGGGATACCCTTGTGAAGGGGGAAAACCGCTGGTTATCAAAGGCGCGTACCATGAGATCCTTTTTGAAAAGGACGCCATGCGCTCAGTCGCGCTTAACGCCATTGTTGAATTTTTCAACAAGCCTAATTTATCCAGCGGAAATCGCTTTGCTTAGAGGTTAAATTTTATTATGTATCAGGTTGTTGCGTCTGATTTAGATGGCACGCTGCTCTCCCCCGACCATACGTTGTCCCCTTATGCCAAAGAGACTCTGAAGCTGTTGACCGCACGCGGCATCCATTTTGTCTTTGCCACTGGTCGTCATCATGTCGATGTAGGGCAAATCCGCGATAATCTTGAAATCAAGTCTTACATGATCACCTCCAACGGCGCGCGAGTGCACGATACCGACGGGAAGTTGGTTTTTACGCATAATCTGGACAGCGACATTGCCAGCGACCTGTTCGGCGTGGTGAATGCGAACCCGGACATCGTGACTAACGTTTATCGCGACGACGAATGGTTTATGAATCGTCATCGCCCCGATGAAATGCGTTTTTTCAAAGAGGCGGTATTTAACTACTCGTTGTTTGAGCCTGCGCTGCTGGAGCCGGAGGGCGTCAGCAAAGTGTTTTTCACCAGCGACACTCATGAAAAGTTGTTGCCGCTGGAGCAGGCGATTAACGCGCGCTGGGGCGATCGGGTAAACGTGAGCTTCTCTACGCTAACCTGTCTGGAAGTGATGGCGGGCGGAGTGTCGAAGGGTCATGCGCTGGAAGCGGTCGCTCAGGCGATGGGGTACAGCCTGAAAGAGTGTATCGCCTTTGGCGACGGAATGAACGACGCTGAAATGCTCACGATGGCGGGCAAAGGCTGCATCATGGGCAATGCGCACCAGCGTCTGAAAGACCTGTATCCCGAACTTGAGGTGATCGGCATCAACGCGGATAACGCCGTGCCGCATTACCTGCGCGATCTTTTCTTACGCTGATGTGATTGTTTGTTAGTTGACCAGTTGTCAACTTCACTCTCCGCTACAATGGGTGTTCCCTGTTTTAAGAGACATCCATTGTGGCGCTACTCATCATTACCACTATCCTGTGGGCTTTCTCCTTTAGTTTATTTGGCGAGTATCTTGCCGGGCATGTCGATAGCTATTTCGCGGTGCTGATACGCGTTGGGCTGGCGGCGCTCGTTTTTCTGCCGTTTTTGCGTACTCGCGGGCACAACCTAAAAACCATCAGCCTGTATATGCTGGTGGGGGCGATGCAGCTTGGCATCATGTATATGTTGAGCTTCCATGCTTACCTCTACCTGACCGTATCCGAACTGCTGCTGTTTACCGTTCTGACGCCGCTCTATATCACGCTGATTTACGATGTGATGAGTCAGCGTCGTTTGCGCTGGGGCTATGCATTTAGCGCGTTGCTGGCGGTGATTGGCGCCGGGATTATTCGCTACGATCGCGTGACCGACCATTTTTGGGTCGGTTTGCTCCTGGTGCAGCTTTCTAATATCAGTTTCGCTATCGGAATGGTGGGGTATAAACGTCTGATGGAGACCCGTCCCATGCCGCAGCACAACGCCTTTGCGTGGTTCTATCTGGGGGCGTTTTTGGTGGCGGCGGTGGCGTGGTCGCTGTTGGGGAACGCGCAAAAGCTGCCGGAAACCACGCTGCAATGGAGCATTCTGGTGTTTCTCGGCGTGGTGGCGTCCGGCATTGGCTACTTTATGTGGAACTATGGCGCTACCCAGGTAGACGCCGGGACGCTGGGCATCATGAATAATATGCATGTTCCCGCAGGACTACTGGTTAATCTTGCCATCTGGCATCAGCAGCCCCACTGGCCAAGCTTTATTACGGGCGCGGCTGTGATCCTGGCTTCGCTGTGGGTGCATCGAAAATGGGTCGCTCCGCGCTCCGCACAAACGGCAGATGATCGCAGGCGTGATCCCGCGTCGAGCGAATAAACGCCTCGGTCACCGCCTGACGCTGGTCGCCGTCGCGCACGGCGGCATACAGGCGGCTCCACAGACCATCACCCAGGGTTTTGGTCACCACCAGACCCTGGCGCTCAACGCTTTCCACCACCCAGTGCGGCAGGGCGGCAATACCCATTCTGGCCGCCACCATCTGAATCAGCAGTAGCGTATTATCCACGCTTTTCAGCAGCGGACTGATACCCGCCGGTTGCAGGAAATGTCGCCAGACATCCAGTCGGCTGCGCTGCACCGGGTAAATCAACAGCGTTTCGCTGGCTAAATCTTCCGGCGTAATCTGCGTTTTGCTGGCCAGCGGATGGTCGGGCGCCAGCACCAGTCGGACTTCAAAATCAAACATCGGCGAATAATGCAGCCCGCTGCGCGGCAAAATATCCGATGTCATCACCAAATCCAGCTCGCCTTGTTGCAAGGCCGGTTGCGGATCAAAAGTGACGCCGGATGTGAAATCCATTTCTACGTGCGGCCAGCTTGCACGGAAGTTTTCCAGCGCCGGGGTCAGCCACTGAATACAGCTATGACATTCAATAGCGATGCGCAGACGAGTTTGCTGCGGTTCGTTGCACGCCTGCAGCGCACGGCTGATTTGCGGCAGCACCTGGTTTGCCAGTTGCAGCAGAACTTCCCCCTGCGGCGTAAAGCGCAGCGGCTGGCTTTTACGCACGAACAGGCGGAAGCCAAGGCGTTGTTCCAGATCGCTGAACTGATGAGACAGAGCGGATTGGGTCTGGTGCAGCACCGCCGCCGCCGCAGCCAGCGATCCACTATTCCGCAATGCCTGGAGTGTTTTCAGATGTTTAATTTCGATCATGAAAGTCCTTCACTTCGCCATGAACAAATTGCGCTTGAGGAATATACAGTACCTTTACATTATGGATGTGTAAACATCCAGACGTCCAAAATCCGTCGTCTTTTAAATTGATGGTGCGTTGGCTGCGTTTCCTCACCCCGGTCACTTACTGATGTAAGCTCCCGGGGATGAGCAAACTTGCCGCCTTCCCTGAATTTAAAATACTTAGGATTTACATATAATTAGAGGAAGTAAAATGACAATATTGACTCATACCCTCGGTTTTCCTCGCGTTGGCCTGCGTCGCGAGTTGAAAAAAGCGCAAGAGAGCTACTGGGCGGGGAACTCAACGCGTGAAGCGTTACTGGCGGTGGGCCGCGAACTGCGCGCGCGTCACTGGGAGCAGCAGAAACAAGCGGGTATTGACCTGTTACCGGTAGGCGACTTTGCCTGGTACGACCATGTTCTGACCACCAGCCTGCTGTTAGGCAATGTGCCGGCTCGTCATCAGAACAACGACGGTTCCGTGGACATCGACACGCTGTTCCGCATTGGCCGCGGTCGCGCGCCAACCGGCGAACCGGCGGCGGCAGCGGAAATGACCAAATGGTTTAATACTAACTATCACTACATAGTACCGGAGTTCAGCAAAGGCCAGCAGTTCAGACTCACCTGGACACAGTTGCTGGAGGAAGTGGACGAAGCGCTGGCGCTGGGGCATAAGATCAAACCCGTACTGCTAGGGCCTGTCACGTATCTGTGGCTGGGTAAAGTGAAAGGCGAGCCGTTTGACCGCCTGACGTTGCTGAAAGACATTTTGCCGGTGTATCAGCACGTGCTGGCTGAACTGGCAAAACGTGGTATTGAGTGGGTCCAAATTGATGAGCCAGCGCTGGTGCTGGAACTGCCGCAGGCGTGGCTGGATGCCTTCAAACCGGCTTACGACGCGCTCGCCGGCCAGGTGAAGCTGTTGCTGACGACCTATTTTGAAGGCGTGACGCCAAACCTGGACACTATTATCGCGCTACCGGTACAGGGGCTACATGTTGACCTCATTCATGGCAAAGATGATGTAGCGGAACTGCATCAACGTCTGCCGGTCGACTGGCTGCTTTCCGCAGGCTTGATTAACGGGCGTAATGTCTGGCGCGCCGATTTGACCGAAAAATACGCGCAGATTAACGCCCTTGTGGGCAAACGCGCGCTGTGGGTAGCATCCTCCTGCTCTTTGCTGCACAGCCCGATCGATCTCAGCGTCGAAACGCGTCTGGATACGGAAGTTAAAAGCTGGTTTGCCTTTGCGCTGCAAAAATGCGGTGAACTGGCGTTGCTGCGCGATGCGCTGAACAGCGGCGAAACGGCGGCGCTTGAGGAATGGAGCGCACCGATTCAGGCTCGTCGTCACTCCCGTCGCGTACATAATGCCGCGGTAGAAAAACGCCTGGCGGCGATCACCGCGCAGGACAGCCAGCGTGAGAATCCGTATGAGGTGCGCGCTGAAGCGCAACGCGCCCGCTTTAAACTTCCCGCCTGGCCGACGACGACTATCGGTTCGTTTCCGCAAACCACGGAAATTCGCGGCCTGCGTCTGGACTTCAAAAAGGGCAACCTCGACGCGAATAACTACCGCACCGGCATCGCCGAACATATCAAACAGGCTATCATCGAGCAGGAGCGTTTAGGGCTGGATGTGCTGGTACACGGCGAAGCCGAGCGAAACGACATGGTGGAATACTTCGGCGAGCATCTGGACGGCTTCGTCTTTACCCAGAATGGTTGGGTGCAAAGCTATGGCTCCCGCTGTGTGAAACCGCCGGTAGTGATTGGCGATATCAGCCGTCCGGCACCGATTACCGTGGAGTGGGCGAAATATGCCCAGTCGCTGACCGACAAGCCGGTAAAAGGGATGTTGACCGGCCCGGTGACTATTCTTTGCTGGTCATTCCCCCGCGAAGACGTGACCCGCGAAACGATTGCGAAACAGATTGCGCTGGCGCTGCGTGATGAAGTCGCGGATCTGGAGGCGGCGGGGATTGGGATTATTCAGATCGACGAACCGGCGCTGCGCGAAGGTCTACCGCTGCGTCGCAGCGACTGGGACGCCTATCTGGAATGGGGTGTGGAAGCCTTCCGCATCAACGCGGCGGTGGCGAAGGATGAAACCCAGATCCACACCCACATGTGTTACTGCGAGTTCAACGACATTATGGATTCGATCGCCGCGCTGGATGCGGATGTGATCACCATTGAGACCTCCCGCTCGGATATGGAGTTGCTGGAGTCGTTCGAAGCGTTCGACTACCCGAACGAAATCGGGCCGGGCGTGTACGATATTCACTCGCCGAACGTGCCGAGCGTCGAGTGGATTGAAGCCCTGCTGAAGAAGGCGGCACAACGTATTCCGGCACAACGCCTGTGGGTGAATCCGGACTGCGGTCTGAAAACTCGCGGTTGGCCGGAAACCCGCGCGGCGTTAGCGAACATGGTCAAAGCGGCGCACAATCTGCGTCAGGCGAAATAACCCATCCTGGCCGCTGCGTTTATCCGGCAGCAATGCGGCGCTACCCTTTGACGGGTAGCGCCCGTGCCTGACCTGATTAACAGCGCCTCTATCTCCTCTTTTTTCTCATTTCCCTTTTTCTTATTTTCCGCGCTGTCTTTTTCAGGATCTGGCTATTTGGCGATCTTGATAATAAAAAGGTTCTCCGTATGAATGACAACCAGGCGGATAGCGTCCCCGGAAGCAGCGCGGCGGATTTTATTGCCTCGCAGATCGTTTTTCCTGTCATGATCGCCCAGCGCTCTCATAGCACAAAACGAGGTTTTCCATTCTGTTATGTTCCCTGGCGACGATAAACGTCGCATTGTCTCATGGCGCTGGTGAACCTTATTTTTTAACGGAGATGTCTGACATGGCGGTAGCAGGTTGTCACGTAATGGCCAAACCCGGCGGCGCGATCTGCAATATTGATTGCACATATTGCTTCTATCTTGAAAAAGAGGCGCTGTACCCGGAACGCAATAAAAACTGGCGGATGTCGGACGAGACGCTGGAACAATTTATACGCCAGCATATTGCCGCGCAGAGTGGCGACCGCATTGACTTTGCCTGGCAGGGCGGCGAACCGACCATGATGGGACTACCGTTTTTCCGTCGGGTTGTCGCATTATGTGAAAAGTACGGCGATGGGCGAAAAATCACTCATGCGTTGCAGACGAACGGCATCCTGGTGAATGACGAGTGGGCGCGCTTTTTCGCTGAACAGCATTTTCTCATCGGTCTCTCTATCGACGGTCCGGCGTCGTTACACAACCACTATCGGCTTAATCGCGCTGGAAAAGGAACTCATGAACAGGTCGTCGCAGCCATGGCGCGGCTTAAAGCGCACCATGTCGACTTTAATACCTTAACCGTCGTGGGAAAACATAACGTCGGTCATGCAGCAGACGTCTACGAATTTCTTCTGGCGGCGGGATCGCGTTTTATTCAGTTTATCCCGCTGGTAGAGCGAATGAGCACCGATAACTCATCGGTACTTAATCTGGTGATGCCCGGCGAAAGCGCGGCAAAGCTGGCGCCATGGACGGTACCGTCGTGGCAATATGGCGAATTTCTCAACCAGATCTTTGATATCTGGGTTCGTCGCGACGTAGACCGCGTCTATGTGCAGATGTTTGACGTGGCGTTAGCCGCCTGGACGGCGCAGCAGCCGGTACTGTGTGTACATTCCGAGACTTGTGGACATGCCTTCGCGTTGGAGTCGAACGGCGATCTCTACAACTGCGACCACTTTGTCTACCCGGAACATCTGCTGGGGAATATCCACCAGCACAGCATCAAAACCTTAAATAATAGCGAGCGGGCTATTGTGTTTGGCGAGGCCAAGCGGGAGACCCTGACCGCCGATTGTCGTCGCTGTGACTACCGCTTTGCGTGTCATGGCGGCTGTCCGAAGCATCGCTTTGCCGTCTCGCCGTCCGGTCATCCTGCGCATAATTACTTGTGTGCGGGCTATAAGCATTTTTTCCAGCACGTTACGCCGTATATGAATGTCTGGCGGGAGCTGCTGGCGCAAGGCTATCCGATGGCATCGATCATGCGCTGGCTGGCGCAGGACGCGCGTAAAGACACAGGAGCCGTCAGTCGTAACCATCTCTGTCCCTGCGGCAGCGGCAAAAAATATAAAAAATGCTGTGGTAAAGCATAGCTAACGTGGCGATGACGCTTTGTTGAGCCTACACCGACTCCGGTCTCGTAGGCCCAACAAACATCGTAATGCGCTGTGGTTAGCCTTTTTTCCCACCGTACTGCGCGAACCATTCCAGCATTCTTTGCCAGCCGTCTTTCGCTGAGGCTTCGTGGTAGCCCGGACGATAATCGGCATTAAACGCGTGCCCTGCATCGGGATAGACCACGATTTCCGCCTTCGCATTAGCGGCGCGTAGCGCCTGACGCATGGTTTCCACGCTCTCCTGTGGAATACTGGTATCCTGCCCGCCGTATAAACCCAGTACCGGCGCGTTAAGATCGGTGGCGATATCAACGGGATGCTTCGGCGAATTGAGTGACGTGTCGCCCACCAGCTTGCCGTACCACGCTACCGCTGCTTTTAACTGTGGGTTGTGCGCGGCGTACAGCCAGGTAATTCGGCCTCCCCAACAAAAACCGGTGATCATCAGCCGATGCGCATCCCCGCCGTTGCGCGAAGCCCAACTGGCGACGTGATCCAGGTCGGCAAGGACTTGCGAATCGGGTACTTTAGCCACCAGCCCGCTCAATAATGTGGGTATATCGGCGAAATCATTGGGGTCGCCTTCGCGGAAATAGAGCTCCGGCGCGATAGCGAGATAGCCTTCCAGCGCCAGTCGTCGGCAAATATCGCGAATGTGTTCATGTACGCCAAAAATTTCCTGTACCACAATGACCACAGGCAGCGCGCCGTCGCTTGCCTTTGGTCTGGCGTAATAGGCTGGCATATCGTCGCCCTGAGAGGGAATCGACGTTATCCCCGCGCTAATGGCCCCATCAGGCGTATGAATCATCGTAGGGGCAAGTGGGGAAGCTGCAGGTGCAAAGCCGGATGGATGTGTCGTTGTCATGGTATTCTCCGTACCCTTAAAAAATAGCGCAATCTTAACTATAGACAGTGTGTAACAAACCACATTGCCTTAAAGCGGCTATCTTTTGTGCAATGCCTGGCGATATTGATTATTTATTGTGATGCGCATCACTTTTTAATGGTAATCGAGTGCAATTGTTTTACGCCATAGTGATGGCTGTCACGAAAATATCTTTATGCCTTAGGTAAAGTGTCTTTTTGCTTCTTCTGACAAACCCGATTCACAGAGGAGTTTTATATGTCCAAGTCTGATGTTTTTCATCTCGGCCTCACCAAAAACGATTTACAAGGGGCCCAGCTCGCCATCGTCCCTGGCGATCCTGAGCGTGTGGAAAAGATCGCCGCGCTGATGGATAAGCCGGTTAAGCTGGCATCTCACCGCGAATTCACCTCCTGGCGCGCTGAGCTGGATGGCAAAGCAGTTATCGTTTGCTCTACCGGTATCGGCGGCCCGTCTACCTCTATTGCCGTGGAAGAACTGGCGCAACTGGGTATTCGTACCTTCTTGCGTATCGGCACCACGGGGGCTATTCAGCCGCACATTAACGTCGGCGACGTTCTGGTAACGACCGCATCCGTTCGTCTGGATGGGGCGAGCCTGCATTTTGCGCCGATGGAATTCCCGGCGGTTGCCGACTTTGCCTGCACCACTGCGCTGGTTGAAGCCGCGAAATCGATTGGCGCCACGACTCACGTTGGCGTAACCGCCTCTTCCGACACTTTCTATCCGGGTCAGGAACGTTACGACACCTATTCTGGCCGCGTTGTTCGTCGCTTCAAAGGCTCTATGGAAGAGTGGCAGGCGATGGGCGTAATGAACTACGAAATGGAATCCGCTACGCTGTTAACCATGTGCGCAAGCCAGGGGTTACGCGCAGGTATGGTGGCGGGCGTTATCGTCAACCGTACCCAACAAGAGATTCCGAATGCGGAAACGATGAAACAAACTGAAAGCCACGCGGTGAAAATCGTCGTGGAAGCGGCCCGTCGTCTGCTGTAATTCTCCTCTCTTTTGCAAAGGCCGACGCGTTCGGCCTTTTCTTTTTGCGTGGCGCCTCGCAGGAAATCCCTTTTAAACTGGACGTTTATACAGCACAATTCTATTTTGTGCAGGACAGTGTGGTTCCAGGAGAGGTGTTGTGGATATTACTCTTATGATAAGCGCCGTCGTGGCGCTGGCGGCTGGGGTGGTGATTGGCTGGCTGGCGACGAAAGCGCACGCCGATCAAATCCGCGCCGATCTTATCGAAGAACGGCGTGAGCTGGATATCGAACTTAGCGCGGCCCGGCAGCAATTAGCGCAAGAAGCGCACTGGCGCAGTGAATGCGAGTTACTTAATAACGAACTGCGCAGCCTGCACAGTATCAATACCTCTCTGGAAGCCGATCTGCGTGAAGTCACGACCCGTCTGGAAGCGACTCAACAACACGCGGAAGACAAAATCCGTCAGATGATCAACAGCGAACAGCGTTTAAGCGAGCAGTTTGAAAATCTGGCGAACCGTATTTTTGAACACAGTAATCGTCGCGTAGACGAACAAAACCGACAAAGCCTGAATAGCCTGCTGACGCCGCTGCGTGAGCAACTGGACGGTTTTCGCCGCCAGGTTCAGGAGAGTTTTGGCAAAGAAGCGCAGGAGCGGCATACGCTGGCGCACGAAATTCGTAATTTGCAGCAGCTTAACGCGCAAATGGCGCAGGAAGCGATCAACCTGACGCGCGCCCTGAAAGGGGACAATAAGGCGCAAGGAAACTGGGGCGAAGTTGTGCTGGCGCGGGTGCTGGAGGCATCCGGACTGCGTGAAGGCTACGAATACGAAACCCAGGTTAGTATTGAGAACGATGCGCGCTCGCGGATGCAGCCGGATGTCATCGTCCGCTTGCCGCAGGGCAAAGATGTGGTCATCGACGCTAAAATGACGTTGGTCGCCTACGAGCGTTACTTTAACGCTGAAGATGACTATACGCGCGAGGCCGCTTTACAAGAGCACATCGCCTCGGTGCGCAATCATATTCGCTTACTGGGGCGTAAAGACTACCAGCAGCTTCCCGGCCTCCGCTCGCTGGACTATGTTCTGATGTTTATCCCCGTAGAACCCGCTTTCCTGCTGGCGTTAGATAAACAGCCCGAACTGATAACCGAGGCGCTGAAAAATAACATTATGCTGGTAAGCCCCACGACGCTGCTGGTGGCGTTACGGACAATCGCCAACCTGTGGCGCTATGAACACCAGAGCCGCAATGCGCAGCACATCGCAGACAGAGCCAGTAAGCTCTACGATAAAATGCGGTTGTTCGTTGATGATATGTCAGCGATCGGTCAGAGTCTGGATAAAGCGCAGGATAACTACCGCCAGGCGATGAAAAAACTTGCGTCGGGGCGTGGCAACGTTTTGGCGCAGGCGGAGGCCTTCCGGGGGCTAGGCGTGGAAATCAAACGCGAGATTAATCCGGATTTAGCGGAACAGGCCGTTACGCAAGATGAAGAATATCGTTTACGATCGATCCCTGAAGGGCGGCAGGATGAACATTATCCCAATGATGAACGGGTGAAGCAGCAGTTAAGTTAACCCATACGGAGTAGTTTAGTCCTGGCGCAGAGTAGGGCAAATTGGCCCAATCTGTTACACTTCTTGAACATTTTTATCGATAAGCAGGCACTGAGATGGTGGAAGATTCACAAGAAACGACGCACTTTGGCTTTCAGACCGTCGCTAAAGAGCAGAAAGCTGACATGGTGGCCCACGTTTTTCATTCTGTGGCGTCAAAGTACGATGTGATGAATGACTTAATGTCATTTGGCATTCATCGTTTGTGGAAGCGCTTCACCATTGATTGCAGTGGCGTGCGTCGTGGACAAACCGTTCTCGATTTAGCGGGTGGTACGGGCGATCTTACCGCGAAATTTTCACGTATGGTCGGGGAAACTGGCAAAGTTATCCTGGCGGATATTAATGATTCCATGCTCAAAATGGGGCGTGAGAAGCTGCGTAATATCGGCGTGATCGGCAACGTAGAGTATGTGCAGGCGAATGCCGAAGCTCTGCCTTTCCCTGATAATACGTTTGATTGCATTACCATTTCGTTTGGTTTGCGCAATGTAACGGAAAAAGAAAAAGCGCTGCGGTCAATGTTCCGTGTGTTGAAACCCGGCGGACGTTTACTGGTGCTTGAATTTTCCAAGCCTATCATTGAGCCGCTGAGTAAAGCGTATGACGCCTATTCTTTCCATATTTTACCGCGTATTGGCTCGATGGTCGCAAACGATGCGGATAGCTATCGGTATCTCGCGGAATCCATCCGTATGCATCCCGATCAGGATACCTTAAAAGCCATGATGCAGGACGCCGGATTTGAGAGCGTGGATTATTACAATCTGACGGCGGGCGTTGTGGCATTGCACCGTGGTTATAAATTCTAGGAGGGTGGAATGCCTTTTAAACCCTTAGTGACCGCAGGAATTGAAGGTCTCCTCAATACGTTTCTGTATCGTTCGCCAGCGCTGAAATCAGCCAGAACGCGCTTACAGGGAAAAGTACTGTGTGTGAAACTAAAGGGATTTTCGATGCCATTAGTCCTGGTATTCAGTGAACGCCAGGTTGATGTGCTGGGGGCATGGGAAGGCGAAGCGGACTGTACGGTAATCACTCAAGCTAGCGTTTTGCCAAAACTACGCGATCGTCAGCAGTTGGCCGCGCTTATTCGCAGCGGCGAACTGGAAGTGCAGGGCGATATTCAGGTCGTGCAAAATTTTGTGGCGCTCGCCGATCTCGCCGAATTCGATCCTGCGGAGCTGTTGGCGCCATACACGGGTGATATTGCGGCGGAAAGTATCGGTAAGGTCGTGCGTGGCGGGGCTAAATTCCTGCGCCACGGGTTTCAACGCCAGCAGCGTTATGCCGCTGAAGCGATCACTGAAGAGTGGCGTATGGCGCCTGGCCCGCTGGAAGTCGCATGGTTTGCCGAAGAAACCGCGGCTGTTGAGCGCGCCGTAGATTCTCTGACCACACGGCTGGAAAAACTGGAGGCCAAATGACGCCAGGTGAAGTACGGCGCCTATATTTCATCATCCGCACGTTTCTAAGCTACGGCCTTGATGAACTCATCCCCCGAATGCGTCTTACACTGCCACTCCGATTATGGCGCTATTCGCTGTTCTGGATGCCAAACCGGCATAAAGATAAATTGCTGGGTGAACGATTAAGACTGGCGTTGCAAGAGCTGGGACCGGTCTGGATCAAATTTGGTCAGATGCTCTCCACGCGCCGTGACCTGTTCCCGCCGCAAATCGCCGATCAGCTCGCTTTGCTCCAGGATAAAGTCGCGCCATTCGATGGTCGGCTGGCGAAAGCCCAGATTGAAGAGGCGATGGGGGGGCTACCTGTCGAAGCCTGGTTTGACGACTTTGATATCCAGCCTTTAGCGTCGGCGTCAATCGCCCAGGTACATACCGCGCGATTGAAATCAAACGGTAAAGAAGTGGTTATTAAGGTCATTCGCCCGGATATTTTGCCGGTAATTCAGGCAGACCTGAAACTGATTTATCGCCTTGCTCGCTGGGTACCACGCCTGTTGCCGGATGGGCGTCGTCTGCGCCCGACGGAAGTGGTGCGTGAGTATGAGAAAACGCTGATCGATGAGCTGAATCTGCTGCGGGAATCGGCCAACGCGATTCAGTTACGCCGCAATTTTGAAAATAGTCCCATGCTATATATCCCGGAGGTGTACTCCGATTACTGTAGCCAGAACATGATGGTGATGGAGCGGATATACGGCATTCCGGTTTCGGATGTGGCGGCCCTGGAAAAGAACGGCACCAACATGAAACTGCTGGCGGAACGCGGGGTTAAAGTTTTCTTCACCCAGGTTTTCCGCGACAGCTTTTTCCATGCGGACATGCATCCGGGAAATATTTTTGTCAGCCATGAACACCCTGAAAACCCGCAATATATCGGCATTGACTGCGGTATCGTCGGGTCGCTAAACAAAGAAGATAAGCGTTATCTGGCTGAAAACTTTATCGCGTTTTTTAATCGCGATTACCGAAAGGTGGCAGAACTGCATGTCGATTCAGGCTGGGTTCCGCCAGATACCAACGTTGAAGATTTTGAGTTTGCCATCCGCACCGTCTGTGAACCTATCTTTGAAAAGCCGCTCGCGGAAATCTCGTTTGGTCATGTGTTGTTAAACCTTTTCAATACAGCGCGTCGATTTAACATGGAAGTCCAGCCGCAACTGGTGTTGTTGCAGAAAACATTATTGTATGTTGAAGGGGTTGGGCGGCAACTTTATCCTCAGCTTGATTTGTGGAAAACGGCGAAGCCGTTTCTTGAGTCCTGGATTAAAGATCAGGTGGGTATTCCGGCTCTCACGCGGGCTCTTAAAGAAAAAGCGCCGTTCTGGGTCGAAAAAATGCCAGAAATACCTGAATTGGTGTACGACAGTTTGCGCCAGGGCAAATATTTACAGCACAGTGTTGATAAGATTGCGCGCGAGTTACAGGTAAACCATGTGCGCCAAAGTCAGTCTCGTTATTTATTGGGAATTGGCGCAACGCTGTTACTGAGCGGGTCATTCTTACTCGTCAACCGCCCTGAATGGGGATTGATGCCTGGCTGGCTCATGGTCGGCGGCGTAGTTGTCTGGCTGGTTGGCTGGCGTAAAACTCGTTGAGATTTTTTATCGCTCAACGCCGGTTGTGTCACGCAGGTACATATTATCACTCGAGGCAGTACTCAGGCCGCAAGTCAATGTCGTCCCGGTCGTATGTAAAAGTATGTGAATAGGGCGGGCGAAAGCGGCTAACAAAGAGGCAGCGCGAAGGATAATGTGTATAATGCGGCCCTAATAATTCATCATCTATCACAGAGGAACATGTATGGGTGGTATCAGTATTTGGCAGTTGTTGATTGTTGCCGTTATCGTCGTACTGCTGTTCGGCACCAAAAAACTCGGTTCCATCGGTTCCGATCTTGGCGCGTCTATCAAAGGCTTTAAAAAGGCCATGAGCGATGATGATGCCAAACAGGATAAAACCAGTCAGGACGCTGATTTTACCGCTAAATCTATCGCGGATAAGCAAGGCGAAGCGAAAAAGGAAGACGCTAAAAGCCAAGATAAAGAGCAGGTATAATCCGTGTTTGATATCGGTTTTAGCGAACTGCTGTTAGTGTTCGTTATCGGCCTCATTGTGTTGGGGCCGCAACGATTGCCAGTAGCGGTAAAAACGGTAGCGGGCTGGATTCGCGCGTTGCGGTCCCTTGCGACAACGGTTCAGAATGAACTGACTCAGGAACTGAAACTTCAGGAGTTCCAGGACAGTCTGAAAAAAGTCGAAAAGGCGAGCCTGGAAAATCTGACTCCCGAGCTGAAAGCATCTATGGATGAACTGCGTCAGGCGGCGGAGTCGATGAAACGCACCTACAGCGCTAACGATCCCGAACAAGCGAGCGATGAAGCGCATACCATCCATAATCCGGTGGTAAAAGGGAACGAAACGCAGCATGAGGGCGTCACCCCTGCCGCCGCTGAAACACAGGCGAGCGCGCCGGAACAAAAGCCGGAGCCTGTTAAAGCTAACGTGCCTGAGTCGACGGAAACCGCTTCCGTAGCCACGATAGACGCCGAGAAGAAATCCGCTGCGCCTGTTGTCGAATCTTCCCCCTCGTCGAGTGATAAACCGTAAACATGGCTGTAGAAGATACTCAACCGCTTATCACGCATCTGATCGAGTTGCGTAAGCGCCTGCTAAACTGCATCGTCGCAGTACTTCTGATTTTTCTGGCGTTAATTTATTTCGCCAATGATATTTATCATTTAGTCGCCGCACCGCTGATTAAACAGATGCCGCAAGGGGCGACAATGATTGCGACGGATGTGGCGTCGCCGTTTTTTACGCCTATCAAACTCACCTTCATGGTGTCTTTGATCTTATCCGCGCCTGTCATTTTGTACCAGGTTTGGGCCTTTATCGCCCCGGCGCTGTATAAGCATGAGCGTCGTCTGGTCGTACCGCTGCTGGTATCCAGCTCGCTGCTTTTCTACATTGGTATGGCCTTCGCCTATTTTGTCGTATTCCCTTTGGCCTTTGGTTTCCTGACGCATACGGCGCCGGAAGGGGTACAGGTTTCGACAGATATCGCCAGCTATCTTAGCTTTGTCATGGCGCTTTTTATGGCCTTTGGCGTAGCCTTTGAAGTGCCGGTGGCGATTGTGTTGCTGTGCTGGATGGGCATCACCACGCCAGAAGATTTGCGTAAAAAACGGCCTTATATCCTGGTCGGGGCATTCATTGTGGGAATGCTGCTTACGCCGCCAGATGTTTTCTCGCAAACGTTGCTGGCGATACCGATGTACTGCCTGTTTGAAATTGGCGTTTTCTGCTCACGCTTTTATGTCGGTAAGCGACGGACGCGCGACGAAGATAACGAGGCCGAAACCGAAAAGGCCGAGCACACTGAAGACTAAACACAACCGCCCGCCAGGGCGGTTGTCATATGGGGGCAAGCATGTTTGATATTGGCGTTAATTTAACCAGTAGCCAGTTTGCAAAAGATCGTGATGATGTGGTCGCCCGTGCGTTTGCGGCGGGAGTAAAAGGTATGCTACTGACCGGAACGAACATCCATGAAAGTCAGCAGGCGTTAAAACTGGCGCGGCGCTACCCCCATTGTTGGTCGACGGCTGGCGTCCATCCCCATGACAGCAGTCAGTGGTCATCCGCGTCTGAAGACGCCATTATTGCGCTGGCGAACCAGCCAGAAGTCGTCGCTATCGGTGAGTGCGGGCTGGATTTCAATCGTAATTTTTCCACGCCGCAGGAGCAGGAGCGTGCCTTTCAGGCGCAGCTACAAATTGCCGCCGAATTACAGATGCCAATCTTTATGCACTGCCGGGACGCGCATGAGCGATTTCTGGCATTGCTTGATCCCTGGTTGGATAGTCTTCCTGGTGCAATACTGCACTGCTTTACCGGTTCACGCCAGCAAATGCAGGACTGTGTGGACAGAGGACTCTATATCGGTATTACCGGGTGGGTTTGCGACGAACGACGCGGACTTGAGCTACGTGAACTCTTACCGTTTATTCCAGCGGAAAAGCTACTGATAGAAACCGACGCGCCGTATCTGTTGCCTCGCGATCTTACGCCGAAACCAACGTCACGACGCAACGAGCCCGCGTATCTACCTCACATCCTGGAGCGCATTGCGCTATGGCGTGGTGAAGATCCGCAATGGTTAGCGGCGATGACAGATGCCAACGCCAGAACCTTATTTGAGGTCGTATTCTGAATGATCGCTAAATCTTGCGAAAACCGGTGTTTTTTACGCTCTGCTTCACTTCTTTATTGAGTAAATTAAGCAGTAACATCGAACGCGTTTCGCCATCCGGTTCGGTAAAAATCGCTTTCAGCCCTTCAAATGCGCCTTCCGTGATGATGACGCTATCGCCGGGATAGGGGGTTTCAGGATCGACAACGCCTTCGGGCTTGTAGATAGAAAGCTGATGAATAACGCTGGAAGGCACGATCGCAGGATGCGCGCCAAAGCGCACAAAATGGCTGACGCCGCGCGTGGCGTTGATTGTAGTGGTATGTATCACTTCCGGATCAAATTCAACGAACAGATAATTAGGAAAGAGCGGTTCGCTAACGGAGGTACGTTTTCCGCGTACCATTTTTTCCAGGGTGATCATCGGTGTCAGGCAACTTACCGCTTGTCTTTCGAGGTGTTCCTGAGCACGCTGAAGTTGCCCGCGTTTGCAGTACAGTAAATACCAGGATTGCATAATGACTCTTATCCGCTTGTTCGGGGCGCAAGCATAGCAAAAGCCATGCGCGAAGTTAATTATACACTTCATCCTTTAAGCCGTATCTGGATTAGCGTTGGTTGCCAGAGTTCACGCTAATTTAACAAAAATACAGCATCCCGATGATGAACGCCGTATAATGATGCGCTTACCAAGAGGCTACAATGGACGCCATGAAATATCACGATTTACGCGACTTCCTGACGCTACTTGAGCAGCAGGGGGAACTAAAACGCATCACGCTACCTGTGGATCCTCATCTGGAAATCACGGAAATCGCTGACCGCACGCTGCGTGCCGGTGGACCGGCGTTGCTGTTTGAAAATCCTAAAGGTTACTCCATGCCGGTGCTGTGCAACCTTTTTGGCACGCCAAAACGCGTGGCGATGGGCATGGGGCAGGATGATGTTTCCGCATTACGGGAAGTGGGTAAATTATTAGCGTTTCTGAAAGAACCTGAGCCGCCGAAAGGCTTTCGCGATCTGTTTGACAAGCTGCCGCAGTTTAAGCAAGTGCTGAATATGCCGACGAAACGGTTACGCGGCGCGCCTTGCCAGCAGAAAATCGCGTCTGGCGATGATGTCGATTTAACGCGTCTTCCAGTCATGACCTGTTGGCCGGACGACGCCGCGCCGCTGATTACCTGGGGACTGACGGTAACGCGTGGTCCGCACAAAGAGCGGCAAAACCTGGGCATTTATCGTCAGCAGTTGATAGGTAAAAATAAGCTGATTATGCGCTGGCTGTCTCACCGCGGCGGCGCGCTGGATTTTCAGGAGTGGTTAGCCGCGCGTCCGGGTGAACGTTTCCCGGTCTCCGTCGCATTGGGCGCCGATCCGGCGACGATACTTGGCGCCGTGACTCCTGTTCCCGATACTCTGTCGGAGTATGCCTTTGCGGGCCTGCTGCGCGGCACGAAAACTGAAGTGGTTAAATGCCTTTCTAACGATCTGGAAGTGCCTGCCAGCGCCGAGATTATCCTTGAAGGTTACATTGAGCCGGGAGAGATGGCGCCGGAAGGACCGTATGGCGATCATACGGGCTATTATAATGAAGTGGATAGCTTTCCGGTCTTTACCGTCACGCATATTACGCAGCGTGAGGATGCCATCTATCACTCCACCTATACCGGGCGTCCGCCCGATGAGCCTGCGGTATTAGGGGTGGCGCTCAATGAAGTCTTCGTGCCTATTCTGCAAAAACAGTTTCCGGAAATCGTCGACTTTTATCTGCCGCCGGAAGGGTGTTCTTACCGCCTGGCGGTAGTGACGATGAAAAAGCAGTACGCTGGTCATGCGAAACGCGTCATGATGGGCGTCTGGTCGTTTTTGCGCCAGTTTATGTATACGAAATTTGTTATCGTTTGCGATGATGACGTTAACGCACGCGACTGGAATGATGTGATCTGGGCGATTACCACCCGTATGGACCCTGCGCGGGATACGGTGCTGGTTGAAAATACGCCGATTGACTACCTGGATTTTGCCTCGCCGGTCTCCGGGCTGGGTTCAAAAATGGGGCTGGATGCCACAAACAAATGGCCGGGCGAAACCCAACGCGAGTGGGGTCGTCCTATTGTTAAAGATCCTGAAGTTACCGCGCGTATTGATGCGATTTGGGATGAGCTGGCTATCTTTAAATAACTGAAAGCGGACATCGACATTTCAGGCTGTGGCGACTCGGCTTGAAAAATGTCGGTATTGACCCGACACCCGACAGAGGGAGCGCATGACAACCTTAAGCTGTAAAGTGACCTCGGTAGAAGCTATCACCGATACCGTATATCGGGTTCGTTTAGTGCCGGACGCGGCGTTTACATTCCGCGCTGGTCAGTATTTGATGGTCGTAATGGACGAGCGTGACAAACGCCCGTTTTCGATGGCCTCAACGCCGGACGAGAAAGGGTTTATTGAATTACACATTGGCGCCTCCGAGCTCAATCTGTATGCGATGGCGGTCATGGATCGGATTCTGAAAGACCGGGAAATCGTCGTCGATATTCCGCATGGCGACGCCTGGCTACGTGACGATGAAGAGCGTCCGTTGATTCTGATCGCGGGCGGTACGGGCTTTTCTTATGTGCGCTCCATCCTGTTGACGGCGTTAGCGCGCAACCCGAACCGCGATGTTACCATTTACTGGGGTGGTCGCGAAGAAAAGCACCTCTATGATCTCTCTGAGCTGGAAGCACTCTCTGTTAACCATCCGAATTTGCGTATTGAACCTGTTGTCGAGCAGCCGGAAGAAGGCTGGCGTGGACGTACAGGAACGGTACTTACGGCGGTATTGCAGGATTATGGTACGCTGGCGGGGCACGATATTTATATTGCCGGACGTTTTGAGATGGCGAAAATCGCCCGCGATCTGTTCTGTCATGAGCGTAACGCGCGGGAAGATCGTCTGTTTGGCGATGCGTTCGCATTTATTTAACTATTTTATGGGACGCAGTAGCGTCCCTTTTTACGTTAGCCTACCTAAAAGTCCTCTTAAATATTAATTAATCGTCAACTATAAAACCTTATGATATTGAATATCTACAGGCTTTGTATTGCGTGTAATAAATTAAGTAATATTATGTCCTGAGGCTATCAATAAAAATAGTTAATTATATATGCTTCATTTATTTTTATAAAAGAAACATAAAATGGAAAGTTAGTTATTTATTTATAAGATGGAGAGTGTTATGAAATTTAAATATGCTTTAACTTCTCTCGCATTATCTGTTGCAATTTTGTCATCAGTACCTTCTACTGCTTTCGCCATCGGCGGCGCCAGCGGCGCTAAAGTGGACTATCAGGTCCAGGGAAAAATTGGCGAAGTTGTTATGAACCCCTATGATATCGCGCCGCTAACCGCCGTTATTCGTAATGGCGGTTACCAGTTACGTGACGTGCATGTACGGATTGTCCCCAAAGAAAATGGCCAGGAGATCGCGTATAAAGTTAATAATAAATACCTTTTAACGTATGGCGGTATCCCCGTCTTTGGTCTTTACCCAGATTATGTCAATACCGTTGAAGTTGAATATACAAGGATCCAGGGTAGTAAAACCGAAAATATAAAAGAAAGCTATAAAATGTATGCACCGCCTGCCTATATTGAATCAGCGGGTACAAAAGAAGAACAATCAGCACTCTTTACTATCGATGTTAAAAAGGTTTCCCCAGAATTTAAAGATCGCTTGTATCTTTTGAATAATACGAAAGATAAGTCTGGGAATGGAACGCGTACTGTCTGGAACAACCCTACTGGGGGTGCATTAGAATGGAACTTCACTACAGCTAACGCTATTATCGACACCTCCGGTGATATTCGTTGGTTTATGAATCCAAGTTCAATTTATGATTTAAAGTCAATTTATCGTGCTGGCGTTATGATGGGCTTTAAACAAAACCAGGATGGCGCACTATCGTGGGGCTACGGTCAGCGTTATGTGAAATACGATATCATGGGGCGTGAAATCTTTAACCGCCGCCTGCCGGATAATTATAACGATTTTTCACACTCAATGGATAACGCGGCCAACGGTCACTACTTCCTGCGTGTAGCCAGCTCTAACTATAAACGCCCTGATGGGAAAAATGTTCGTACCGTGCGTGATGTGATTGCCGAAGTTGATCAGAACGGCGTGGTAGTGGATGAATGGCGTCTGTTTGATATCCTCGATCCTTATCGTGATGTGATAATGAAAACCCTCGATCAGGGCGCTGTGTGCCTGAATATCGACGCCAGCCAGTCCGGCCATACGTTGAGCGAAGAAGATCTGGCGGCGCTGGACTCCTCCGACAAATTCGGGGATATCGTGGGTAGTGGGGCTGGCCGCAACTGGGCGCATGTCAACAGTGTCGACTATGACAGTGAAGATGATTCCATCATCATCAGCTCCCGCCACCAGAGTGCGATTATCAAAATCGGCCGCGATAAGAAAGTGAAGTGGATACTGGGTACGCCTGCTGGCTGGAAAGCGCCATTTAATGCCGCAATTCTGACGCCAGTGGATAGCAAAGGCCAAAAAATTGCTTGCCAGGACAGTGGCTGCGAGGGTGACTTCGACTGGACATGGACGCAACATACGGCCTTTAAAATTGATAGTAAGAGTAAAGGCGATATCTTATACCTTTCCGCTTTCGACAATGGCGATGGCCGCGGCTTAGAACAGCCTGCTATGCAGAGTATGAAATACAGCCGCTCCGTGATTTACAAAATCGACCAGAAAAACAAGACCGTCCAACAGATCTGGCAATACGGTAAAGAGCGCGGGAACGAGTGGTTTAGCCCGGTAACCTCTATCACCGAGTACCAGACTGACAAGAATTCTGTGTTCGTGTATTCCGCAACAGCAGGTGGTGCGTTTGATTTGTCGGTAGGCGCATTTACCAGCTTGCCTAATCCGTATCTGGAAGAGTTCAGATGGGGAGAAAAAGAACCTGCGGTCGAAATGCAAATACATGGTGCGCGTGGATATCAGGCTATGCCATTTAGCCTGACCAAAGCGCTTACTGAGTAGAGCGGGCCATATGGTGAAAAAACCCGCCCCTGACGGGCGGGAAAAACGGCAACTAAACTGTTTCCCGTCATAATTCGCGCAGCCTCTTTGTTGGCTGCCTTTGCTCACCCCGGGCACATAGTTATCTATGTGCCCGGGGATTCGCTCAGTTGCCGCTGCGCTGCAATGCGAGTTATTTAGGGGATATTATCTTTGATTAAATCCGCTCAAACACCGTGGCGATGCCCTGACCCAGACCAATACACATCGTCGCCAGACCAAACTGCGCGTCTTTGCGCTCCATCAGGTTGATAAGCGTGGTGCTGATACGTGCTCCGGAGCAGCCGAGCGGATGACCAAGCGCGATCGCGCCGCCGTTGAGGTTGATCTTCTCGTCTATCTGCTCCATCAATCCCAGATCCATAATGCATGGCAGGATCTGTGCGGCAAACGCTTCGTTCATCTCAAACACATCGATATCGCTGGCTGACAGTCCCGCTTTTTTCAACGCCAGTTTTGACGCCGGAACCGGCCCGTAACCCATAATTGACGGATCACAACCCACCACTGCCATTGAGCGAATACGGGCGCGAGGTTTCAGGCCCAGCTCACGGGCACGACTTTCGCTCATTACCAGCATGGCGGCTGCGCCATCGGAAAGCGCGGATGAGGTGCCCGCCGTGACCGTGCCACTAACCGGATCAAATGCCGGACGCAGCATTGATAGCGCTTCGACCGTGGTTTCCGGGCGGATCACTTCATCGTAGCTAAACTGCTTCAACACGCCGTCTGCATCATGACCGCCAGTCGGGATAATCTCCGTTTTGAATGCGCCAGACTGGGTAGCGGCCCAGGCGCGAGCGTGAGAGCGGGCGGCGAACTGGTCCTGCATTTCCCGGCTAATGCCGTGCAGGCGGGAGAGCATTTCCGCCGTTAGCCCCATCATCCCTGCCGCTTTGGCGACGTTGCGACTCAGACCCGGGTGAAAATCCACGCCGTGGCTCATCGGCACGTGCCCCATATGCTCCACGCCGCCAACCAGACAAACCTGCGCATCGCCGGTCATGATCATTCGCGCTGCATCGTGTAACGCCTGCATCGAGGAACCACACAGACGGTTGACGGTGACCGCCGGTACCGAATGGGGAATTTCTGCCAGCAGCGCGGCGTTACGGGCAATGTTGAAGCCTTGCTCCAGCGTTTGTTGTACGCAGCCCCAGTAAATATCATCGAGGGTCGCCGCTGTAAGCGACGGATTACGCGCCAGCAGGCTACGCATTAAGTGGGCGGAGAGATCTTCTGCCCGCACGTTGCGAAACGCGCCGCCCTTCGAACGGCCCATCGGGGTGCGAATAGCATCGACAATGACAACCTGTTCCATTGTGACTCCTTAAGCCGTTTTCAGAGAACCAACCGGACGGGCTGGTTCAACCGGGGGATAATACGGTTCGTTATGGCGCGCTTTATCACGCAGCCCTTCCGGCACTTCATACAGCGGGCCGAGGTGTTGATACTGCTGCGCCATATCAAGATATTTCGCGCTGCCCTGTGTATCCAGCCAGCGGAATGCGCCGCCGTGGAACGGAGGGAAGCCCAGGCCGTAGACCAGCGCCATATCGGCTTCCGCCGGGCTTGCGATAATGCCTTCTTCCAGACAGCGAACCACTTCGTTAATCATCGGGATCATCATACGGGCGATTATCTCGTCGTCGCTGAAGTCGCGTTTCGGCTGACTGACGCTTGCCAGCAGGTCATCCACCGCGGCATCTTCTTCTTTCTTCGGCTTACCCTTGCTGTCTTCTTTATAGCGCCAGAAGCCCAGACCGTTTTTTTGCCCAAAACGGCTGGCGTCAAACAATGCGTCGATCGCGTCGCGATACTCTTTCTGCATCCGTTGCGGGAAGCCTGCCGCCATTACCGCCTGCGCGTGATGCGCGGTATCAATGCCGACAACATCCAGCAAATAGGCCGGGCCCATCGGCCAGCCGAACTGTTTTTCCATCACTTTATCGACTTTGCGGAAATCCGCGCCGTCGCGCAGCAGTTGACTGAAACCGGCGAAATAGGGGAACAGCACGCGGTTAACAAAGAAGCCGGGGCAGTCGTTGACTACAATCGGTGTCTTGCCCATTTTGCTGGCCCAGGCGACGACTTTGGCAATGGTTTCGTCTGAACTCTTCTCGCCGCGAATGATTTCAACCAGCGGCATCCGGTGTACCGGGTTGAAGAAGTGCATTCCGCAAAAGTTTTCCGGACGTTCCAGGGCGCTTGCCAGTTCGCCAATTGGGATGGTGGAGGTATTTGAGGCCAGCACGGTTTCCGGGCGCACTTTCTGCTCGGTTTCCGCTAGTACCGCTTTTTTGACTTTCGGATTTTCGACTACCGCTTCGACAACAACATCTACGCGATCGAAACCGGCATAATCGAGAGTCGGGTGGATGGTCGAAATGACGCCCGCCAGCTTCAAACCGCCGATCTTGCCGCGCTCCAGCTGTTTGTTCAGCAGCTTGGCCGCTTCGGTCATGCCGAGGTTCAACGATTTATCGTTGATATCTTTCATGATAACCGGTACGCCTTTCCAGGCCGACTGGTAAGCGATACCGCCGCCCATAATGCCCGCGCCCAGTACGGCTGCCTGTTTCGGCGTCTCAATATCTTTGGTCAGCTTTTTGGCTTTACCTTTTACATATTGATCGTTGAGGAAGATACCGACCAGCGCACGAGCCTCATTGGTATGCGCCAGCGGAACAAAGCTTTTATTTTCCAGATTCAGCGCTTCTTCACGACCAAAACGTGCGGCGGCTTCAATGGTTTTCACTGCGGTCATCGGTGCCGGATAATGTTTACCCGCCGTTTGTGCGACCATGCCTTTAGCGATGGTAAAGCTCATCGCCGCTTCAATTTTGCTGAGTTTCAACGGTTCCAGTTTCGGCTGGCGTTTAGCTCTCCAGTCGAGATCGCCGGTAATGGCCTGGCGTAACACCGCTATCGCGCCTTCAATTAGCTTCTCTTGTTTGACCACGCCGTCCACAAGGCCGATTTTCAGCGCGTGCTCAGCACCGACATCTTTACCTGCCGCGATAATCTCCAGCGCGCTGTCTGCGCCCAGCATACGCGGCAGACGAACGGAGCCGCCGAAACCCGGCATGATGCCCAGTTTAGTTTCCGGCAGACCGATACGGAGGTCTGGCGTCGCCAGACGGTAATCGGTGGCCAGCACGCATTCACACCCGCCGCCCAGCGCATAGCCGTTTACAGCGGCAAGGGTCGGTACGGGTAAATCTTCCAGACGGTTAAAGACGCTATTAGCGAAATGCAGCCATTGGCTTAACTGCTCTTCGGGGACGAGGAACAGTGAAAGAAATTCGGTGATGTCCGCGCCGACAATAAAGGCCGCTTTATTAGAGCGCAGCAGCAGCCCTTTTAAATCGTGTTGCTTTTCCAGCACCTCAAGCGCCTGGCCGAGGCTGGCGACGGTTGCGGTGTCGAGTTTATTGACCGAGCCTGGAGCATCGAACACCAGTTCGGCGATGCCATCTTCCAGCCAGTCGAGGTACAGGGTGTCGCCTTTATAAAGCATGTCAGTCTCCTGAATCCACAAGGTGATCTGGTCGTACCAGATGAAGCGAAGTGTGTATTTTGTGTTAATAAAATGCAAATAAATGATTAAAGAAATGCCGATGTGATCACGCTCGGCAGAGATCACGCTCTCGTGGGGCGATGTGCTAAGATGCGGAAACTTGAGGTCAAAAAAACAGAAGGGTAAAAAATGGAATCACTGGCCGCGCTCTATAAAAATCATATTGTTACCTTACAAGAACGGACGCGCGATGTTCTGGCGCGCTTTAAGCTGGATGCGTTACTTATTCATTCCGGCGAGCTTTTCAACGTCTTTCTCGACGATCACCCTTATCCGTTTAAGGTCAATCCGCAGTTTAAAGCGTGGGTGCCGGTAACTCAGGTTCCAAATTGCTGGCTGCTGGTCGATGGCGTCAACAAACCCAAATTGTGGTTTTATCTGCCGGTCGATTACTGGCATAACGTTGAACCGCTGCCAACGTCATTCTGGACAGAAGAAGTCGAGGTCGTCGCCTTACCGAAAGCGGATGGCATCGGCAGCCAGCTGCCTGCCGCGCGTGGCAATATCGGCTATATCGGCCCGGTTCCTGAGCGCGCGCTACAATTGGATATCGCCGCCAGCAACATCAACCCGAAAGGTGTTATCGACTATCTGCATTACTACCGCGCCTATAAAACGGATTATGAACTGGCCTGTATGCGCGAAGCGCAGAAAATGGCGGTGAGCGGTCATCGGGCGGCGGAAGAGGCCTTCCGTTCCGGCATGAGCGAGTTTGACATCAACCTGGCGTACCTGACCGCCACGGGACATCGCGATACTGATGTTCCATACAGCAACATTGTGGCGCTGAACGAACATGCCGCCGTGCTGCATTACACGAAACTGGATCATCAGGCACCGTCTGAAATGCGCAGTTTCCTGCTGGATGCGGGCGCGGAATACAATGGCTACGCGGCGGATCTGACGCGGACCTGGTCGGCGAAAAGCGATAACGACTACGCCCACCTGGTGAAAGATGTTAACGACGAACAGTTGGCGCTGATCGCTACCATGAAGGCGGGCGTCAGCTATGTGGATTATCATATTCAGTTCCATCAACGCATCGCGAAGCTGCTGCGTAAACATCAAATCATTACCGACATGAGTGAAGAGGCGATGGTGGAAAATGATCTTACCGGGCCGTTTATGCCGCACGGTATTGGTCATCCGTTGGGTCTGCAGGTACACGATGTGGCCGGGTTTATGCAGGATGATTCCGGTACGCATCTCGCCGCGCCGTCCAAATACCCGTATCTGCGCTGCACGCGTGTGTTACAGCCGCGAATGGTGTTGACCATCGAACCGGGGATTTACTTCATCGAATCGCTGTTAGCGCCGTGGCGCGAAGGCCCGTTCAGCAAGCACTTCAACTGGCAGAAAATTGAAGCGCTCAAGCCTTTCGGCGGTATTCGCATTGAAGATAACGTGGTCATCCACGAAAACGGCGTGGAAAACATGACGCGGGATTTAAAACTGGCGTAATGGACAGTTGGTTAATCCCTGCAGCGCCGGTCACCGTTGTTGAAGAGATCAAAAAAAGCCGCTTTATTACGCTATTGGCGCATACCGATGGCGTAGACGCGGCGAAAGCGTTTGTTGAGTCAGTCAGAGCTGAGCACCCTGATGCGCGCCACCATTGTGTGGCGTGGGTGGCGGGTGCGCCGGACGACTCACAGCAACTGGGCTTTTCAGACGACGGCGAACCGGCGGGAACGGCAGGCAAGCCGATGCTTGCGCAATTGATGGGCAGCGGCGTCGGAGAAATTACTGCCGTCGTCGTGCGCTACTATGGTGGTATTCTGCTGGGTACGGGCGGGCTGGTAAAAGCCTATGGCGGCGGTGTGAATCAGGCATTACGTCAGCTTGCCACACAACGCAAGACGCCATTAACCGAATATACTTTGCAGTGTGAGTACGGTCAGTTGGCCGGAATCGAAGCATTATTAGGACAGTTTGCCGGGAAGATCGTTTCCAGCGATTATCAGGCGTCTGTTCGGCTCAGGGTGGCGCTTCCTTTTGCTCATGTGAATGCATTTTCCACAAAACTGGCGGATTTTAGCCGTGGTTCATTGCAATTGTTAGCGATTGAAGAATAATCCCCACCTCATTTTTAAGAATAAAGGAAGCGGCAGAGATGCATTTTCGCGCCATTACCCGAATCGTTGGACTACTGGTTATCTTATTTTCGGGGACAATGATTCTCCCGGGACTGGTAGCGCTAATATATCGTGATGGCGCAGGAAGAGCGTTCACGCAGACCTTTTTTGTCGCGCTGGCGATCGGTTCCATACTGTGGTGG
The DNA here is from genome assembly GCF_043848115.1 of Salmonella sp. 2020_1395. Lineage (NCBI taxonomy): Bacteria > Pseudomonadati > Pseudomonadota > Gammaproteobacteria > Enterobacterales > Enterobacteriaceae > Salmonella > Salmonella sp. 2020_1395. The sequence continues at coordinate 90,677 of NZ_JBCMFH010000017.1, forward strand.
CCAAACCGTAGGGAAAAGGGCGAGCTGAAATCCCGCGAAGGATTTCTTATCGTGGTGTTGTTCTGGACCGTGCTGGGCAGCGTGGGTGCGCTGCCGTTTATTTTCTCGGAAAGCCCAAACCTCACCATTACCGATGCTTTTTTTGAATCGTTCTCCGGGTTAACCACCACGGGCGCCACTACGCTGGTGGGGTTGGACTCATTACCGCACGCCATTCTCTTTTATCGTCAGATGCTGCAATGGTTTGGCGGTATGGGGATCATTGTGCTGGCGGTGGCGATTCTCCCTATCCTCGGCGTCGGGGGGATGCAGCTCTATCGGGCAGAAATGCCGGGGCCGCTCAAAGATAACAAAATGCGCCCGCGTATTGCCGAGACGGCGAAAACGCTGTGGCTTATCTATGTCTTGCTAACGGTAGCCTGCGCGCTGGCGCTATGGTTTGCAGGGATGCCCGCGTTTGACGCTATCGGACACAGCTTCTCCACTATCGCTATCGGCGGCTTCTCAACGCATGACGCCAGCGTAGGCTATTTTGATAGTCCCACTATTAATACCATCATCGCTATTTTCCTGCTGATCTCCGGTTGTAACTATGGCCTGCATTTCTCTTTATTAAGCGGGCGTAGCCTGAAAGTATACTGGCGCGATCCGGAATTCCGCATGTTCATCGGCGTACAGTTGACGCTGGTGGTGATCTGCACGCTGGTACTGTGGTTCCATAATATCTACGACTCGGCGCTGACAACGCTAAATCAGGCATTCTTCCAGGTCGTGTCGATGGCGACAACGGCAGGATTTACCACGGACAGCATTGCGCGCTGGCCGCTGTTTTTGCCCGTCTTGCTGCTATGTTCCGCGTTTATTGGCGGTTGCGCCGGGTCAACGGGCGGGGGGTTAAAGGTCATCCGTATTCTGTTGTTGTTTAAACAGGGGAACCGCGAACTCAAACGTCTGGTGCATCCGAATGCCGTTTACAGTATTAAGCTGGGGAACCGGGCACTGCCAGAACGTATTCTGGAAGCCGTCTGGGGATTCTTTTCTGCCTACGCGCTGGTATTTATCGTCAGTATGCTGGCTATTATCGCTACAGGCGTAGATGATTTCTCGGCTTTCGCCTCGGTAGTGGCTACGCTTAATAACCTGGGACCGGGGCTGGGGGTGGTTGCTGATAACTTCGCCAGTATGAATCCGGTTGCGAAATGGATACTCATCGCCAACATGCTATTTGGTCGTCTGGAAGTATTCACTTTGCTGGTACTTTTTACCCCGACTTTCTGGCGTGAATAATGGAGTAACACGTGAAAACATTGATTCTTTTCTCTACCCGGGACGGACAAACGCGCGAAATTGCCTCTTATCTGGCTTCTGAACTCAAAGAGATGGGGATCTGGGCCGATGTCGTTAATCTGCATCGCGCAGAAGAGCCGGACTGGGATAGCTATGATCGCGTAGTGATTGGCGCGTCTATTCGTTATGGTCATTACCACAGCGCCTTTCAGGAGTTCGTTAAGAAATACGCCACGCGGTTGAACGGAATGCCGAGCGCCTTTTATTCCGTTAACCTGGTGGCGCGTAAAGCTGAAAAACGGACGCCGCAGACTAACAGCTACGCGCGTAAGTTTTTAATGAGCTCTCCGTGGCGACCTGACTACTGTGCCGTCATTGCAGGCGCGCTTCGCTATCCCCGTTATCGCTGGTATGACCGTCTGATGATCAAGCTTATTATGAAGATGTCGGGCGGCGAAACGGATACCAGTAAAGAAGTGGTGTACACCGACTGGGAGCAGGTTGCGCACTTTGCCCGTGAAATAGCCCATTTAACCAACAAATCGTCGGCAAAATAAACGCAAAGAATAAAAAGTGCGCACTCAGAAAATTATTTTAAATTTCCTCTTGTCAGGCAGAAATAACTCCCTATAATGCGCCACCACTGACACGGAACAACGGCACACAGGCCGCCGGGTCAGCGGGGTTCAGACCAGAACCTCACGGAGAAAAGCGAAAATAAACGCTTGACTCTGAAGCGGGAAAGCGTAATATGCACACCCCGCGCCGCTGAGAAAAAGCGAAGCGGCACTGCTCTTTAACAATTTATCAGACAATCTGTGTGGGCACTCGAAGATACGGATTCTTAACGTCCTCGGACGAAAAATGAATACCAAGTCTCAAGAGTGAACACGTAATTCATTACGAAGTTTAATTCTTTGAGCATCAAACTTTTAAATTGAAGAGTTTGATCATGGCT
>NZ_JBCMFH010000018.1:0-86343 GCF_043848115.1 Salmonella sp. 2020_1395
ACCGGATTGGCACGCTTGCAGAGAATGATTGTTGGCATTATTTTTTCCTCTTTTGAGGTTAGCATGCCGTCTCCACGCATCCGTAAAATGTCCCTGTCACGCGCACTGGATAAGTACCTGAAAACAGTTTCTGTTCACAAGAAAGGGCATCAACAGGAGTTTTACCGGAGCAATGTTATCAAGCGATATCCCATTGCCCTTCGGAATATGGACGAAATAACAACCGTTGATATTGCTACATACAGAGACGTTCGTTTAGCAGAAATCAACCCCCGAACGGGTAAAGCCATTACAGGTAATACTGTACGTCTTGAACTCGCCCTTCTGTCATCTCTGTTCAATATTGCTCGTGTTGAATGGGGAACCTGTCGTACTAACCCGGTTGAACTGGTTCGCAAGCCGAAAGTATCCTCCGGACGAGATCGTCGGCTAACGTCTTCAGAAGAACGTCGCCTTTCTCGCTATTTCCGCGAAAAAAATCTGATGTTGTATGTCATTTTCCATCTTGCCCTTGAAACAGCCATGCGGCAGGGCGAAATACTGGCCTTACGTTGGGAACACATTGATTTGCGCCACGGTGTGGCTCATTTACCTGAAACCAAAAACGGTCACTCACGGGATGTTCCTCTGTCCAGACGTGCCCGTAACTTTCTTCAGATGATGCCCGTTAATCTCCACGGCAATGTTTTTGATTACACCGCATCCGGCTTTAAAAATGCCTGGAGAATAGCCACACAACGACTTCGCATCGAGGACCTGCATTTTCACGATCTACGGCATGAAGCAATAAGCCGCTTCTTCGAACTGGGTAGCCTGAATGTAATGGAGATTGCTGCAATATCAGGACATCGTTCCATGAATATGCTGAAACGGTATACTCATCTTCGTGCATGGCAACTGGTCAGTAAGCTTGATGCCCGCCGGCGGCAGACACAAAAAGTGGCAGCATGGTTTGTGCCGTATCCTGCCCATATCACGACCATCGATGAAGAAAATGGGCAGAAAGCGCATCGTATTGAGATCGGTGATTTTGATAACCTTCACGTCACTGCCACAACGAAAGAGGAAGCAGTTCACCGCGCCAGTGAGGTTTTGTTGCGTACACTGGCCATTGCAGCACAGAAAGGCGAACGTGTCCCATCTCCCGGAGCGTTACCTGTTAACGACCCTGACTACATTATGATTTGCCCTCTGAACCCGGGCAGCACCCCGCTGTAAACATCATTCAAAACACATACAGAAAGGCGAGTTGCAACAACTCGCCAAACACATTCGATCTGCATGATCGAAATTATTCGTTTCACCAGAAAAAACACCGAAGATACAATAACCACATGAGCTGAAAAGACTTTTTCAGTCGGAGGAACAATGAGACTGAATACGACCGGTATTGCGGCCCGAATGATGCTCTCGCTGGACAAAAAAGCAATCGGCGAAAAACTCATCAACGGTCGTCAGATAAACCCGACACCTCTGCAGGTCCGTTACCCACAAGGGGTAAGAGAAGTTCTGGGGATAATGAGCGAACAATTAGCCATATCCACCGCTGATTTAACCCGAATCCTGCTTGAGGATGCTCTTCATAATATGTTTATGCCTGCGGATAACACCACAGGAAACATAATAAGCAGAATTGAATACATCATGCTGTCGCATGATATAAATGCGCCATTACTGGCAACATTGCTGTCGCCATGGAATATCCGCTCCACGGTTATACAGGACCCGGCCAGACTTGCAGACTATCTTTCAGCTGACGCTCTCGAACATCTTGCTGAATGTTTTAATCTCAATCCGGACTGGCTGAATGGCCATGAAAACTATCCGATAGCGTTGTCCGGTGAATGGCCAGATACTGCTGATAATTTCAGAATGCTTATTAATAATAGCAGCAACACTGAAGTTATTTTCTGGCATAGTTTCCCCTTCGCAGGAAACACGAAAAGAGAATATTGCGGGGTAATATTGAGACAGGAAAAAGAAATAAATGGCTCTGTAATATATCCGGCACTATCATTATCACCAACACTTCTGAACGATGAAAAAAGAAAATGGTTAACTGAATATACAACCAGGCAGAATACAACAATGTCTTTGCGACGCGTCACGTTGAGACCTGGCCTTGCCGAGAACCTTATTACAGGGCAAATACTACCTGTTAGCTTATTTAATACGTCTTTATTACCCTGGTAAATACCAGATAGTACCAAAGTAAAAAATTACGGCACATCCGTGTCATAGCGTTGTTTTGTCTAAATTCTGATAAACAGGAAATTAAATGATGAAGAAAAATCATATTACCCGCACCATCATTGCATCTGCTGTATTATTTTCCTTTAACGCTGCAGCAGCGACGTCATATTTTGAAGCGCGTAACGATGCAATGGGTGGCACCGGGGTAGCATCTTCCCATTATGGTGTGGCACCTCTGGCAAACCCGGCTTTACTGACAAAGCACAACAGCAATGATGATTTCAGCCTTCTTCTGCCGTCTGTTGGGGCACAAGTTGCTGATCCTAATGATGTATCAAATAAAGCTGATGATGTTAAAGATGACTGGGATTTGTTTGACAGTGCTGTAGATAACCAGCATGGCGTACAACAGGCAGCGGCAAATCTTAAACATCGTCTGCAGGAATTCCGCAATATCAATGCAGATGCTCAGGTAGGTGTATCAGCTGTAGCAGCCATGGCAAATGACACTCTGCCGTTTGCCCTTATGGTCAAGTCTTACGGAACTGTCAGCGTAAACGGAAAAGTAAACGATGCAGACCTGGATTATCTGGACAAAGTTGCCAATGGAACAATTACCGACGTCGATAAGAATGCCCTGACCTCACGCGCATTCGGGCGTGCAGCTGTAATTACCGACGTCGGAATTTCATTTGCCAAAGAACTGGAAACGGCCGGACAAAAATGGTCTCTTGGCGTCACACCAAAATATCAGCGTGTGGACCTGTTTAACTACAACGTAACGGTTCGTGATTACGACAAAGACGATTTTGACGGTGACAAGTACCACAACACGAAAAACGGATTCAACGCCGATATTGGTGCTTATACAGACCTGAATGACAACTGGACTGTCGGTCTTGTTGCCCAGAACATCATTCCACGCAGTATTGATACTAAAGTCGTCAATGGCTTTAAAGAAACCTTCAAAGTTCGTCCACAGGCAACCGCCGGTGTATCCTGGCATAATGACCTGTTTACCACTGCTCTTGACGTTGATCTGACTCCTGCCAGTGGCTTCACTTCTGACAGCAAACGTCAGTTTGCAAGTGTTGGTGCTGAATTTAACGCATGGAAATGGGCGCAATTGCGTGCCGGTTATCGTCAGAACATGGCATCAAACTCCGGAAGCGCCTTCACCGCTGGCGTTGGTATCTCTCCATTTGACGTCGTACATATCGATGTTTCCGGCCTGGTAGGAACTGACCACGATTACGGTGCAATGGCACAACTTCAGTTCACTTTCTGATTACTGTCCCCGCCCCCGGCACTAAACCCGGGGGTATTTTTATATTCATTTTAAATAACATGATGAAACCACGTTCTTCTTATTCAAAGACAGCATTCATTCTTTTATTTTCTGTTTTCCTGGTAGCTGCAGTGACAAAAGCAAAAAGCTCGCTTCCCGATATCACCCTAGAACAGGCAAAAGAAATTAATGCTGATAACACCGTTATTTTCCTTTTCCGCCATGGAGAACGTTGCGACCGTTCAGATATGCCATGCTATTCGGATAAAAGCGGAATCACTATTACCGGTACAGAGAAAGCACAGCAGGAAGGTATTAAGTTCGCAACAATCTTCAGTGAATATGATATTTACTCCAGCAATGCGGTAAGAACCATACAAACTGCAAAATTCTTCTCCGGTAAAGACCCCGTCGTTATGGACAGTTTATCAGACTGCAATAATGATCTTTATAAGACGCTTGAATCAATCGCAAGAGAATCTCATAAAAGGAACATAGTAATAATGACACATAATCATTGTTTATCATTTCTGGCCAGAGATAGGCTCGGCAAGAAATTCAAACCGGCGTACCTTGATGCCCTGATCATGCATTACGATGGTACCCGGCTCATACTTGACGGAAAATACAACAAAGAGGCATAGAGGATATTTGAATTTACATAAATTCTGATATACTCAGTAAGATACAAGAGTGTACGGGCACATGTGCCTGTCTGAATTGCAGGTCATCCGGACGAGGGCCGGGAACTGTTTCAGGGACAAGCGCCGGTACGTTCGATTCATAAATCGTCGAGTCATCCATCATGGATCGATTCGGCGCGGAGCGTTAAAGATTACGCTCATATTCGTTTTATGTCTGACGACACATCAACCAGCCAGTATCAGGAATAATCACCTTCAGTAAACTATGAGGCTATTTACCTGGCCACACTGGCATTTATTTCCGGTAACGCAAGTATAGCCGGAAACAAACATCATCCTGTCTGTACCGGAGCACCGGTATATCCCATTCTGATTTAACTGCTCAGGAATTATTATGAACCGTATTATACCTGCGGGGTGTCTTGCCGCCCTTTTTCTGGCTGGCTGCAACTCCCCTTCTCAGCATACTCCTGTTCCGCGTAACTACGGTGCTGCCTCTGATGTGGCGGTTACCCGGCACACTCAGTACACATTATGGGACAAAGGTGTGTTTTCCGGCCAACTTCCGGTTTCAACGGGGTCTCATCTTCTGACAGCTAACAGCGATCGCCTTTCCTTTGACTGGGAAGGTGATGCAATTGAATTACTGAACGAACTGGCCAGAGTCAGGGGGATGCAGTTTAACTACAATGGTGTCCGCCTGCCGTTACCAGTCAACCTTCACGTCCGGGATATGACGTTTTCCAATACGTTGAGACTTATTGAAGCCCAGACAGCCTGGAGAGCAACAATCCATCAATATCCGGGCTTGTTACAGGTCAGCTTCATGCAGCCGGAGAACCGGAAAAAATGAAAGCACTCACCTCTCTCATTTTGCCAGTAATACTGCTTACTGGTTGTTCTTCTTCCCCTACCATCTCGCCAGGTGGTGTCAATACGCCACCACCTGACATTAATGCATGGCTTAAACCACGAAGTGAAAAGCCGGATAGTCTGTCAGAAACACGCTGGAAAATGCTGACCGACGCAGGTAAAACGCTTGGATTTCGTGGTGGCAAGGCTCAGCGTTCATGGGAGCTGATTCAGGCACTCAACGCCCGGGAAAGCACACTTAATGCCTTATACGATTTCCGGCCACTGATTAGCCCGGAAGGCTGGCTACCACCGGTTATTGATGAAGCACAGGACGTAGCTCATATCACGCCAGATCAAATCCGGACCTCTTCCCGGGTCTGGACCATCATTCGCCCTGAACGCTTTGTCAGCAATCCACCGGGCTGGCGTGACTGGCTTCTCCGGGGGCTTTCAACAACAGCCACTCCGGGTACAGAAGGCAGCGTCGTTCCAGAAGACAGCGTGCAACGAAAAGTGTGGGAAACCGCATTACGGCAGGGATGGCAGGAAGGAAGACAAAACGCCGACCTGACGCTTGAAGCCAACCAGAAAACCCTCACCCGTGATTACCGGGGCATGATGCTGTACTCACTTCTCTGGCGTCAGGGCATGATCACCCGTCCGGATGTTTCTGATCAAATGCAAACCGTTACAGGTGACGGGAAAAAACTGGTCACTGGAGATCGTGTTCGTCGCCTTAAAAATCATGCGGAATTCAATCTTCAGAAATCTCACTGGCGTCCGCTTATAGGCACTGAAGGAGGCTCCCGATGAATATTCCTGATGAGTTTGGTCTTTTTCCGTTTCAGCGTTTCACTGCAGATGAATTACGGCATTTCTTTGTCTGGTGTGCCGCACATAAAGTCAGTGATGTGGATCTGACCGGTGGGTCACCTGTATCTGTCAGTCGCTTTGGCCGACGGGTGCGTTGTTCCAGTGCAACGTTACCAACCACACTCATGTCCTCCCTGATTGATGAACTGTTCGGTCGGGAAGTCGTTCCCCGCGTTCTGGCAGGCAATCCGGTTGACAGGACGATACAGATTAACGGGGATGCATCCGGTCGCTATGGTCTTAAACGCGGAGAACGCATCCGGTTACGCTCCCACCTCATTCAGGGCACATCTGGTGCAGAGGAGAAAGCAGTCTCAATAACCATGCGTGTCATCCCGACAGAAATACCGGACATTCTCTCCATGAACATTGAACCAGACCTGCTTGAAGCAATGGTCTGCAAAAGCGGTCTGGGATTTGTATGTGGTGAAACCGGGTCAGGAAAATCAACGCTGTGTTCAGCACTGTACCGTTACATTATGGACAATTTCCCCGACGCCAAAATCGTGACATATGAAGACCCGGTGGAATATATCCTGGGAAATGAAAACGATCTGCTCCCACCGCATCAGGCAGAAATCGGGCGTGATGTGGTCAGTTTTGCTGCCGGACTGCGTTCTGCTGTACGACGTAATCCCGAAATTATCGGTGTTGGTGAGATCAGGGATAACGAAACCGCCGACGCAGCGGTTCAGGCAGGCAACACCGGGCATTACTGCCTGAGCACCATGCATACGAAATCTCCTGGTGAAACGCTGGCACGTCTTCTTGGGCTGTTTCCCCCTGTCATCAGGGATTCGATGGCCTGGGCTGTCCTGTCACTGTTGCAGTTCATTCTGGTTCAGGTTCTGGTCAGAACAAATGACGGTGGTCGTAAAGCCGTCCGGGAATATATCGTCATTAACGATGAGCTTCGCGACAATCTTTCCGGAATGCCGCATGCAGAGTGGGGGCATCACATTGATGCCATAATCCGGCAGGAGAAGCGCCGTATCCGGGACCAGATTCTGGAAATGTATATCCGGAATGAAGTTGACCGAAGAGAAGCGATTCTTTTTATCCCGCCAGGGGAGTTACGGTCATGAAAAGAGAAGGTTTCTGGCGATATGCAACACCGCCAGTCAACATCCAGGGCGTACCTCTGCCGTTCACCATGATTTATCTGTTTATATGCCCCTTTCCCTCCAAAACAACCTTCTGGATTTGCACCGGCATCATTTTATTTTTCGTCATTCTCGACCGTTCAGGCTGGACTGTCAGGACGATCTGTACTCGCATTTTCAGCATTCTGAGAGGGGCCATCGCCTCCGGTCGTCCATGGTGGTATCGCCACCATACGGAATCACCACGAGACTGGACTGGCCTCGATTAAATTCTGGAGTCTTTATGTCAGGTAAAAAAACTATCGTTACTCTGCTCCGGGTATCGCTACTGGCATGCCCGTTACTGTTCACGACACCATCGTTTGCAATGATCGACACGCCATCCGTGAAGGTCGGCTTTTCTCCTGAAGGAAGCGCATCCGCTCTGGTGCTTGACACAATCAACAGTGCGGAAAGCTCCATCAGGATGATGGCATATTCCTTCACCGACCCGGATGTAATGCATGCGCTGGCAAAAGCGAAAAAACGCGGAGTGGACGTCCGTATTGTTGTTGATGACAAGGGGAATACGAACCGGGCAAGTCAGGAAGCGATGAAATATATCAACCTGCTGGACATTCCTCTCCGGACTGTAGATGCCTTCCCCATCCATCACGACAAAGTCATCATTGTTGACGGAAACACGGTTGAAACTGGCTCCTATAACTTCTCTCGTGCTGCTGCACGCAAGAATTCAGAGAATGTCGTTGTGCTCAAGAATATGCCGGATGTAGCCGCACAATATCTTGAACACTGGCAGGATCGCTGGAATAAGGGTACAGACTGGAGACCCTGACAAACATTTCTCCCCCGATTTTCTATCCCCCCAGCCACCCCCGGCTTCCGGCGGTGGTTTTTTTCCGTCTTTTTTCAGGAGAAGCACTCATGCCGTCTGTATCCCGCTACCGCACCTGGCTTGCCGTGCCTGCAGATGAAATAGAAGATCTCAAAAAAGCACATCCCCCGATGAACGGGCACACGCCCGTCATCTGGGACAAGGAGCACAAACTCTGGTTCGCCCGCCCGGGGGCGGACCTGTCCAGGCTGGACCGCTGGCTGCCCCGGCCACAGGACGTCTCCATGAACGGCAGTGATCCGGTCACCGAGTTTGCCCAGGTTCTGGAGAATGCCGGACTGGTTCTGAAAGAACTGCCGGTCATGGACGGGAAAATCCACCGTGTCCCGACCGCCGATGACAAAAAAGGACAAAAAAGTGGCGCATATCGCGGATTCCTGGACGGCAGACCTGCCGGCTGGTACAGGGATTATCGCAGCGCGGATAATTCGCCGATCACCTGGACCTTCTCCGGCGGAGAACAGACAGATCCCCGCGCAAGACTCCACCTGAAAGCGCATTCAATGCAACGCAGGGAGGACGCGGAGCGGGAACTGAAAGCACAGTACAACCGACAGGCCGCGTATGCCCGCCGCTATATCAACAAATGGCCGCAGGCCACAGCACATGAATACCTGACCCGGAAAGGCATTCAGGCTGCACCGGGGGTGCGGGTAAACAACAAAAATGAACTGGTTATTCCCTTCAGTAACCGTAACGGCGCGATACGCTCTTACCAGCGTATTCCGGTCACCGGGGGGAAAGATGCCCGCATCCTGATAGATTCGGAGAAAACCGGTAACTGGTTTGCGCTGGGCACACCGCGCAACGGTCAGCCGGTACTGTTTGCCGAGGGCTATGCCACTGCGGCCTCCCTGCACGAAGCCACGGGCCTTCCGGTACTGATGACGGTGGATGGAGGCAACATGATTGCCGTTGCCGAAAATGCCCGGCAAAAGTGGACGCAAAGCCCCTTTATCTTCTGTGCCGACAACGATCATGCAATCCGGGTTAACAAAGGTATCGTCAGTGCAACAAAAGCCGCAGAACTGACAGGAGGATCGGTCATCTTTCCTGCGTTCACCGATGCCGAAAAAGCGCAGGGGCTGACCGATTTCAATGACCTGGACGCAAGCCGGGGACGGGCCGCTTTTCAGCATGTCATCAACGCCCAGTTAGAACACATCGGGGTTTCCACCCCCAACAGTAACACCCCGGAAATGCGCGAGGCACTGGTGATAGGCAACCTCGTTTTTACACCGGTCCACACTGAGGAAAAAACCATGACTCCGACAGAATATCCTGAAACATCACCCGATACAGGGCACAGCCATGACCAGGGACCTTCTCTGCCGTCCGCCACGCAGCAGGAACAACCAGCTGCTTCCAGCAGTAACATTGCTGATGAAACACAGTCATTTACCAGTCACGCCACTGAAAATAACGGCAAAGATGAGCGGCACGCTGATAACGTTCAGGCGCAAACGGAAAGCTCTGTAGTTCAGGACTCCCCTGCAGAATCACTGGCGTCCCCGGAAAGTACAACGGCGTCTGCCCCTGATGAACCCGCTCATCCGGCGGAACCTCCGGAAAAAGTTGTCTCGGTGGCCACAGATAAAGACTGGCGTGAATTTGAAGCTGAACTGTCACAACCGGAAAAAAACGAGTCACAACAGGAATCCGGCACTTCACCTGAAATACCGGCCCCTGCTGCCACCACCGCATCCCCTGAAGACAGTCCCTCATCTGAAACCATGAATGAATCAGCCGAGCCATCACCTTCCCCTGATGCAGTCAAAGAGGAAATGACCGTGATGACGGAGCCTGATGACAAACAAAGCACCGGAATATCCCCGGATACTCCCCGGGAAGAGGCGGTCAACCATGTAACTGAAGACATTCCCCTTCAGCCAGAGCCGTTCCTTCCTGAGTCAGATGGCCCCGAAGAATACGAAAACTACAGCGCATATCAGGAGCTGATGAACAATGAAAATCCTGAGCATCTGCAGGAAAACAGTGATATGCCGTCGCAACCGGACACAGGCCACGTTCAGGCTGATGAGTCAGAACTTCAGGCCACAACAGATACAGTAGAACCGGCTGTCCGGGATGACCCCACTCCACAGCAACCTGTTCAGAGCACATCATCTTCTGATAATACTTCATCGTTTCTCGACAAAGCGCGTGGCTTTTTTACGCGTAAAAAAACGGATTCACAGGCGCATGAGAACAGTGATCCCACACCCTCACCGGAAACCACGACGACCACACCGGCACCTGACAGTATTGTCTACGCCCCGGAACGCCCTGATGCACCGATATCGCTCAATCTGGACGAAATCATTAAATCGCTGGAAGGTGAAGAACGAGCAGACAGAACCGTCCTGTACAAACTGGATGGCAAACCTGCCTTCATTGACCGGGTAAACCGGCTGGAAATGGTCAACGGTGCCAGCAATGACGATCGCAGTGTTCTGGCTGCACTTGCTGTGGCCACTGATTTTTATGGTGGTGTCATTGAGCTGACGGGCAGTGATGCCTTTAAGCAAAAAGCGATGCAGTTGATCATCGAGCACAACATCAAAGTGCGCATGAAATTCCCGGATCAGCGAGCGGCGCTCGAAAAATTACGCAAGGAAATGGCTGTCGGTAAGGATACTGTTGTCACCCATAAGCCAACACCGGAACTTAACCGGAATACCCCTGAACAACCAGCAGTCCCAGACCCTGTTCAGGAAAAAGAAGCCACACAATCCCCGGCGTCCCCAGTAGCCCCTGAAGCATCAACCGTCAGCACCGTCCCTGCATCATCACCGGCTGAACCTGGCAAAACGGCAGATGCGGCACAAGGTGAAGAACCACCAGGAAAACTTCGCCCGGGAGAGAGCGTGACTGCCGTACTGCACAATTTTGGTCGTGCTGAATATGCACCCGGCAAAGGAGAGAGTTTCTTTGTTGAGCTTAAAAACCGCAGTGGCAGCAAACTCTACTGGGGGGAACAACTGGAAAGTCTGGTCAAAAACCATCAGAAAGGTGACGTGGTGACACTGACACTTCAGAACCGCGAACAATTCATCCTCCCGGGAGAGCAAAAAGCACGTTTCCGGAATAAGTGGTCCATGGAGTCAGTTACCAACGGGATCTCGGTATCACATGATAATCCGGATAAAGGTCAGCGTATTCAGGCGATTCCGGTCGAAACCTTTATGAAAGTGGCTGCGCAAATCAGCCAGGGGTGGCCCGAAGAGATGAAAGCGTTACGTATGCCAGAAAACGTCGGCTCACATCTGTTTATCGGTGAAGACCGACATCCGGTCTCCGCGCCACAGAACGCAAATCAGGTAACAGAAATAACCAGCGCAGCCCCTGACAAGCTGACACCTGTTCTGGGATCAGTGGATAAGGATACGCGTGAACTCAACCTGCTACTTGTCCAGAGTGCCGATGAACATCTGCAGGGTGTGGTCCGGCTGAACGGCACATTGTATCCGGCACTGGCCACCCCATCAGCCGACAACAGTCAGCTGGTTATCAATGCGCTGACCGACAAAGGTTTACGCTTTGCAGGTTATGGTGAAGCGGTAAACCACGATGCTGACAGCACGAATCGCCCTGCACCGGAGCTTATGCAGTTTCATCTGAAAACCCGGGAAGAACCTCTTTTTGCTGCTGTCTACACGCCGGAAAAACAACCTGATGCGTTGTACCGGAACCTGGGCTTCGAGCAGTCATGGCAGCAGTGGTCCAACAGCCAAAAGCCGGAGGACAGGCAGGAAAAAACTCTGCATCAGGATCTCTCCCACAGCCCCGGCCGATGAGCCGGTAAGGAAGCCATATGAACATGCATAAGTCTCTGGTTGCCGTGCTCGGCCTTATCCTGATTTCATCCACGGCAAGTGCTGCAACCTGTCGTGCGGGTAGCGCGGCACAGGCCGGTAGTAATACAGGATATGAGCGAGCACGTGCAGCTGCGGATGCATGGTCACAACGTGAAAACGATGTTTCCTCATCCCTGCAGTCCTGTCTGTCACGAATCAAAAAAATCAGCATAAACCTCCCCCAGTTCCCCAGCCTTGACGACATTCTGTCGCAGCTGGAAAACCAGGTCTGCGACGCGGTCGTGGACAAGGTGAATGAAAAGCTGCCGGGGAATATTGATCCCTGGAAGGACTACAACCTATGACCGAAAATACCGAGCCATCCTCGCCATCACATCCGGCACCTGACCCGGAAATACTGAAGAGCACAATCAGGGCTATGAAGCAGTCAGAACAGCGGGCAAATAATGTCCCTGCGCTGATAAAAGCGCTTTTATGTACGGGCACATGTCTTCTTATCAGTATTACTGGTAACGCCATTCAGTACTGGCACTCAACGAATGTGGAGCGCGAATATTTCGCTACAGACAATGGTCGTCTGGTCAGGCTGGCACCAACAAGTCAGCCAGCATGGAGTCAGAATGATGCAATGGCCTTTGGCAGCCAGGCACTGGCGACCGCATTCAACCTGGATTTTGTGCACTATCGTTCACAGATCTCCTCCCTGTCTCCGCGTTTTTCTGACGAAGGTTTTGTCGGATATGTGAATGCATTACAGGCATCTAACATTCTGGAGACGATCAAGAAAGAGAAGATGAATCTGACCGCCACGACAGGTGCTGGCGTTCTGGTACGACAGGGACAAATGTCCGACGGCGTATGGTTCTGGACATTCCAGTATCCTGTCCGTATGCGTCTGGTCGGCCAGACAACCAGCAAGCCAGAACAGTCTTTTGTTTTCGAAATCACCATCCAGCGTGTTGACCCCAGACTGAAACCATCCGGTATGGAAATCCGGCAGATGATCTCCCGTAACGCCGGACCGAACTCCTGAGATAAGTAATATGCAATCACGTTATTTACTGAGCACACTGCTCCTGGTGTGCAGCGCCGCCACGTCTGCAGATAACGCAGGATGGCAGAACGCACGCACACCACAAACGACAAATTCTGCCAGCGATCACGTTCAGAACACCTCCCAAAACACCGGAGGTGTTCCGGCAACACTGGTAAAAGGTGAGCTGCCTGCCCCCGGGCAGGCCAGCCCGCTGGTACAGGATGCGGCAAGGCTTGATTCTGAGCTCTCCGCCGATGAGATTCGCTCACTACGCAGTCTCATGGCGGATAACGAGCGGGCCATCAATGCGCCCATCACCAGTGTTGTACCCCGTATCAGCTCTCTGACAGTTAATCTGTCCCCCGGTGCCAGCCTTCCTCTTGTTCGCACAGCCATGAACAACCTGAGCGTGGTGACATTTACCGATATCAACGGTTCACCATGGCCACAATCCGATCCTCCTTATAACGCGGCACCAAAACTCTTTGATGTGCAGTACAACGAGAACATGGTGACAATCACACCATTGCGGCCATGGGCATCCGGAAATATTTCTGTCTACCTGAAAGGTCTGTCGGTACCGGTCATCCTGAACGTAACCAGTGGCGAAACAGATACGCCGTCATCCAGTCAGGAAATGGACAGTCGTCTGGATCTGCGAATACCACGGCAGGGACCAACCAGCCCGGTTGTCTCCATCCCGACGGATAAGATCGCCCTGCATGATGCAACATTACAGGCATTTCTGGATGGTATTCCTCCCCGGGACCCTTCAGTTAAGAGGCTGAAATTCACAGGTAATGTCCCAGATACAACGATCTGGCAACACGGCGATGACCTTCTGGTTCGTTCCCGGGCGATGTTGCGCGATGAATTTGAACAGACCTTGTCCTCTGCCGACGGAACTCATCTCTGGAAACTTCCCGTCACCCCACTACTGACTTTCTCTGTGAATGGCCAGTCCGTTCACGTGACACCAGAACTGGAGTAATCATGAGTGCTGAACAGGATGCCGGTAAATCCGGAAAGAAACTGGCTGCCCTGCTTGGACTGGGCAGCATCATCTTATTTGGCGGCGGCTATATCGCGTTTTCCAAACTATCAGGGAGTAACAGCGATATGCAGTCAGCCGTGAACATTAACAGTGCAGCAAGCGGCGGAACGCGCAGCGTTACCGAAACGCCTCACTATCGTGAACTGTTAAGAGCGGATAATGAACGAGGGGCCGCAGCTGCAGCCCGCAATAATCAGACGTTCATTGCCAGTCTTCCACAGGGGCTTGATATTCCGGACACTCCGGAAAAGCAACAACAGCCTGCAGCAAAACCGGAAAACTATGCTCATCGCCAGGCTTCCGGCACACCACAGGAGGATCGAGCAGCCAGTGAAAAACGTATGGAGCGGCTGCAAAAGCTGATTGTAAGAATAAAAGATCAGCATCCTGCCGGTAGTACACCAACCATAGCAACGACTATGTGGAATAAATCTCCGGCAGAAACAACAGGGCAGAATGGTACGCAGCAATTCGCATTACAGAATGCCAGCCTGTCCACGCCTGTAGCAGAAAAAGGGATACAACTGATACCTGCTCTGACCCGTATACCGGCATATATTGATACTGCAGTGGATTCTGATAACCCGTCATCCAAGGTTATCGCAACCATTCCCGCTGGCCCCTGGGCAGGGGCAACGCTGTTCAGTCCGGGAGTCAAACTGGTGGGTAACGGCGTGGAGATCCATTTCGACCGGATGAGCTGGAACGGCATGGACCTTAAGGTCAATGCATATGCTCAACGGGAAGACAACCTGATGTCATCCGTGGCCAGCAATGTGAATACACGCTGGTTTAAACATATCATTCTGCCGTCAGTGTTAGGAGGTGTGGGCAGTATTGGCACACTTTATAAAGATGCCAACACGCAGGTTATTCAGGGTAACTATGGCACGGTTACCGGACGCGTGGGAATGCCCAGTGGTGAAGCTGTTGCGGGCGTTATTGCCGGTGGTATGGCGGAAAGAGGAAGTCAGATATTAACCCGCCAGGCAGAAAGTGAGCCCTATAAACAGGTAGAAGTGTATCAGCATGAAGTCGTATCAATTCTGTTTGTTGACCCGGTAATGACAAACGACGCCAGGTCATCTTCCCTTTCCAGTGGCATTTCCCCTTCAGTTAATCGTACATCACAGGCGGAACAACGCTCGCAGGCACGAATGCAGACAGCCATGGAGCAAAGAAAAGCTGTGATGCAACGTCGGTATGATGAACAACCGGAGACACCATAATGAAACCTGAAACAGAAATAGATGAAACCGGCAGCTTCGGTGAACCCGAAGAGAAACCCGCCCCCTTCTGGAAACGTTCCGTCTGGGGGATATCTGTAGCAACATGGGGGCTATGTGCAGTCGTGTTGCTCGCAGCCATATGGTATCTGTTCCTGAGAGCGCCATCGGAAACAGGCATGCCTCCGTTTAATGATGCGGATGCTGGCGTACAGACCTGGCAAACCACACAAGAATCATCACCTTCCGTTCAGTCCACTGAGACTATGACTGTCCGGACAGGAGAAGATATGAGCCAGCTTGCCCGGGATGTAAAAACAGAGCTGGATAACCGCGATGAAAAAATTCAGGCAACACTGAATATGCTTCACGACAGCATTAACAAGCTGGGCGAAGCTATAAAAAAGGATGAAGAATACGCACAGGAAACACGCCGTCAGCTGGATGATATCCGGAGCCGCCTGAACGGAATAATGACACAGAAAAGCGTCACTGAATCCTCTTCCACACCGCATCCAGCAAAGAAAAAAACGTCGTCTGTACTTAACGGAATGAAAATCATGTCGATGGAAACTGGTATGGCCTGGATTCGCTGGCAGGGTAGTACCTGGGCTGTCAGAGAAGGTCAGACGCTGGGCAATGTGGTGATCCAGCGGATTGATCCGACTACCCGGACCATCATCACCAGTGCAGGGACGTTACGCTGATGAACATGGATGCCCTGACCGCCATTGAGAACTTTGCCAGCAGTATTTTCAGTGCCGGAATGGATTTCCTGTTTACCTGGGGAGAATTCATCGGGGTGATCAGCATGATTACCCTGTTTGCCCGCGCCCGTTCAGCCGGTCCGGTAAAAATGTCTCCCGGAAAATTTATTGCGGGGATGTTAACCAGCTGCATGCTCGTATCACTCCCGGCAATGATTAACGCCGGAGGCGTACAAATGGGATTCAGGGCTGACTCATTTGGCCCGATTGCATATGTACAACCTCAGACGTTTGGCGCTGCTGCTGGCGCAGCAAATGCAGTTCTGTCGCTGGCCAAGCTGGCCGGTGTTGGATTTGTAATGAACGGGATATCCATCTGGCGCAAGGCCGGACTCGATGGACATACCGCACTGAGTGCCAGTGAATCCGTCAGTAAGGGAAACGTCAAATTTATTGCCGGCGTCCTGCTGGTCTTTATCGATCGTGTCCTCAATGCCCTGCTGGCAAGCATTGGAATCGTCTTCTGATTTTTTTCACCTTCATATAAACCACTGATATATCCATTTAAGGAGAAACTATGTCACGTATTCGTGTCGTAGCGGCCCGTCTGTACGCCGCATTTATCCACGCACAACTGTTTGTAATGTCATGCCGGAGCAAACTGACTAAGTTCCTGCTGCTCATTCCCATGATGTTGCTGCCCAAAGCCGTTCTTGCCGATGGAGATCTTGCCGATATGGTTCGCAATGTCGAACAAGGTGCCAAAACAGCACAGTCATCATCACTGACTATTGCGCAGTTCATCGGCGTAATTCTGTTTCTCGGGGGCCTGATTGGCCTGAAAAAAGTTGGGAAACAAGGGGGGATGGGACTGGCTAGTTGCATTGTATCTATCGTCATTGGGGCGGTACTTGTCGCCGGACCTGAAATGATGAGTCGCAGCCAGAAACAACTGGGGATTTCCTCAATTTCCATTGGCTAATCTTGTCCAGGGCACTGGCATTTATCCGGTGCCCTTCCTGTTCGGCAATACAAGGAGGCACATATGTCTGCCTGGAGCCCGGAGCACATAACGTTACGACGAACAGAAAACGGCAATGTGATTGCCCACGACAGTCGGGACGATCAGGAATTCATTTTTGCAGAATGCTGTTCCGATGAAATCGCAAACATCATTCTGGAAGCCGTGAAACGTTACACCAGTACGGAGCCTGCTCATGCAACACAGCATTAAAGACTTGTGGTTGTATCCCTTTCCAGAAATTGATGTGGTTCATACACAGGAGCCACTGTTACCGGAACCGGAATTAACAACGCCCGGTCGATGTATCTGCTGCCGGCAAAACGTCAGGCACCGTTTCAGACTGGATGACTCATGGCCACTCAGACAGCTTACCGACACAATCAGTGACACACGAGTTCGTCTTAATAAGGCCACAGAACATCTGGTTAAGTTAATCAGGCGTGGTGAACCAGTCGCAACCGGCGAAAAGGAAAAGTACAACACGGCAGTAAAAGCCGCTGAACGGGCGCTTGAGCAGGCCCGTCTGTCTGCCAGACGTCTTTCACTCCGCCATGTACAGAAAGCTGAAATCACCAGTACAGAGCCGTTGTCAGAGAAAGAGCAGGAACTGTTTCATGAAGACGGCCCGCCTTACAGCTTATGTGCTTTCTGCCACGCCTGGCATTCACTGAATGGTTATGCCGCAGCACAGGGCGTTATGGTGTGGCTACCCGACCTTCATCCATCCACGGTCGTGGCCCTTAACCGTCGTTCATTACAGGAAGTTTTCAGTAATGATAAGTTCCGGGTCCGGCGGGGACGGGAAGCGCTCTCTGCACTGATGCAAAACA
Organism: Salmonella sp. 2020_1395; assembly: GCF_043848115.1. Taxonomy (NCBI): domain Bacteria; kingdom Pseudomonadati; phylum Pseudomonadota; class Gammaproteobacteria; order Enterobacterales; family Enterobacteriaceae; genus Salmonella; species Salmonella sp. 2020_1395. The sequence goes on from NZ_JBCMFH010000018.1 coordinate 17,547, forward strand.
GACTGGCGGTTGAGGATAAATTCCGCAGTTTCCGCCCGGCCGATTTCGCTGACGTTTTTCGTCGCTATCCACCTTCCGGTCGTTCGCCCCTGCGTGAAAAAATGAACGGGATTGCCCTGATTCTGACACCAGATTCATTCATCAAAAAAGAATACGTTGATTGATTTTTCTTCATGCCACTCCAGCGCGGGGTGGCATTAAAAAAATCAAACTGCACAAACCTCCCTCCTGTAAGTCCGGAGTTCCCTCACCTATGAACATAAACCGTTTAATCTTCACTATCGAAGACTGTCTGAACACGCTATCCCGTTTCTCTGTCGCAAGCAGTTTTGTTGAGTATTGCGATTTACGTACTGTAATTGGTCTGGACAGACAGGATCGTGAACGTCGCCCATGGCTGAATTCGCCCTATATTGCAGCCACAAAGCGTGGAGAATATCTCTCTGTCTTTGAAGTCAGCGGTGCTTTCAGGGAAATGGATGAAGCATCCGACCAGACTGGCCCGGGTTCACTGGAATCGCTGATCACCAGCATGAGTGACAGCCTGAATACGGCATATAAAAACAGCGGTCATAAAATCAGCTTCGTTTTTGAGCGTGATCCTGACATGGGGAAAGAAGAAATCGAAGACATGGTCGCCCCACAAAAGCGCTCACTGGCTAATACAGGTATCCAGTTACAGGATGTGGTCGATGAGAAAGTCACAACACTGTCCCCATGGCTGGTCCGGGAGCGTTGCTGGCTGGCGATCTGGAGTGGACCCGACCTTATCAGCAACAGCGATCGCACCGCCCATGATGAGCTTGTCAGAAAACTGGCTGAACGGGTACCGAAAGCACGCTTTGCCCAGTCCCCCTGGCAGTGGACCTTATCTGCACTGAAAATCCGCCACGAAGCTTTTCTTGATAATGTGGAACAGGCACTGAGACATTCATCTGATGGCCTGATTCTCCGGCTACTGGATATACACGAGGTCGGGCGTGAAATACGTCGTCAGACAGAACGGCACAGCACACCACGTAACTGGCAACCCCACCTGCCTGAAGATGCCCAGCCAGCGGGATATCGCTGGACTGACGATGAATCCGTACTACATGCTCCTTCATTGCATTTGCAGTTATTCAACACTCAGGTGACCACACAGGGCAACCTGGTTCAGGCGGGCGGACTCTGGCACGGAATGGTATCGATTACTTTACCTCCGCAAAATCTGCAGACGTTTAACGAACTGGTCCGTGCCGTCCCCCGCGCAGTCCCCTGGCGCATCAGAATGGATCTGATGCCCGGCGGGATGAAGGCTCTTAATCTGAAGAAAACGCTTCTGACTTACAGCAGCTTCATTTCTGCCGTTCGTCCAATGTATGAATCCGTTATGGCCCTGGCGGCAACGGATGAAAAAGAACCTGTCTGCATAATGACCATCATGGCCTCCACGTGGGGAAAAACACGTGAAATATGCACACGAAACCAGGCCATTCTGAAATCAGCCATTGAAGGCTGGGGCGTATGTGGCACCACGACAACATTTGGCGATCCCCGACGCGCCTGGGTGAATACCATTCTCGCGGCATCCGGAGGCTCCGGCCCGGTTCCCCTGTATCCCCCGTTGTCACATGCCATCTCGCTTTTCCCGCTTAACAGGGCAGGCTCTGTCTGGCGAGGTAAAGGGAATCTTATGTTACATACAGAAGACGGTTCCGCAATTGAGGTTGGTCTGGCGTCATCCCAACAAAATAAACATACAGAACTCGCACCAGGCGATCCGGGACTGGGTAAATCAGTTCTGATTAATACATTGTCGGAAATACAGATATCATCTGCTCAGAAAAACCTGCCCTTCATTGCCTATATCGATAAGGGATACAGTGCTCAGGGACTGGTTCAGCTTATTCGCGACAGTCTTCCTCCGGAAAGAAAAGACGAAGCTGTCGGTATTATTCTGAGCAATGATCCGGAATACACCCGTAACCTTTTTGACGTGATGTACGGCGCTAAAAAGCCTATTACGCCGGAAAAGAATTTCATGTCATCGGTGCTGTGTGCTCTCTGTGTCGATACCGGTACCGGTCAACCCTGTAACCCCGGAGACACCCGACAAATTATCAACCAGCTTATCGAGCTGGCTTTTAAAGAGTACGGTGAAAATAATCCGCGACTTTATCGCGCCTCAACGGAAGAACTGGTGGATTCAGCACTGCAGGACTCGGGACTGTATGAAAAACATGATGCAACCTGGTGGGCCAGATCAACCTGGTTCGAAGTCCGGGATATGCTCCACAATGCCGGGTATATCATGGCGGCTCAGCGGGCACATTATCAGGCAATGCCCCAGCTTCCCGAAGTGTCCTCGATGCTGGGCCATACCAGTCTCAGGGATGTTTTCGGTACTGTTCAGCGTGATGGTTCAAACGAACTTCTGCTGGACTACATCCGCCGCGCTCTCGAGCAGGGACATAACGACTACCCCATGATATCCGGGTATACCCGGTTTATGATCAACCCGGAAACCCGGGTCATCGCTGTCGATCTGAATAATGTTGCCGGTGACAAAACGCCTGCAGGCAGGCTTAAAACCGGCATCATGTACCTGCTTGCAGGTCAGATCGCCGGTGGTGACTTCACCCTGCCACAATACAGGGATGAAGTGTTAAAGCAGCTTCCACGGGAATACCATGAAATCGCTCTTAAACGTATTAACCAACTTGATCAGGAGGTTAAGACAAAAGTTTATGATGAACTGCATAACGCCCGGGGCATTGACTTCATCTGGGAAAATCTGGATACCCAGGAGCGTGAGCAACGCAAGTTTGCTATCCGCACGGTTCTGAGTACGCAGTATCTGAGGGACTACCCGGAAAGCGTTCTTAAGTCAGCAAATACTCTCTGGTTACTGCGCTACAAACCCGAAGATATCCCCGTACTGAGGGATAACTTCAACGTTCCTGAATTTATGCTGAAACGCTTCCTGAAAATGCCGGAAGGCCCGGCACCAGATGGTAGTGGTGTTCCTGTTCTGGGAGTATTCAGGGTAAAAAGTGGCACGCTTGCGAGAATACTCAAATTTACCGTCGGTCCACTGGAGCTATGGGCGCTGAACTCATCGCCAAAAGACAGTGCCCTGCGTAAAACACTGACAAATAAGTTAGGTTCAGTTCGGGCACGTAAGATTCTGGCCGAAAACTTCCCCAGAGGTTCTGCAACGTCATTAATTGAGCACCGGGCGGGCCAACATAACAGTGACAATGTTATTGAAGAACTGGCCTCGGAGCTCATCCGAAAACAGGGATACAATCTCTGATGTGTACAATTCATATCACCCCACGCTGCCGGAGACCTGCCAGAGGGCAGGTATTTCTTAAAAAACTTGAGGTAAAAGGTGACAGTTTCTCATTCACTCTGCCGTCACGTGTCTTCAGGTTACATCCGGCCCCCAATCCCAGAGTGATATACGCCTCGGATGCCAGAACACAGGGAAAGGTTACAGGCATGCGGCTGTTGTTGCCGTCCAGCACAGATGAGCTGATAACAACGGCAATATGGCAGGTTTCTGTCCCGGATGAAGCACCATTCGACGTTCAGCATGTCATCCAGTGGATACTCCCTTCACCGCTGGCTTCGCTGATGTCCGATGATACCTGGTTATGGCCATCCGTTCCCGGAACGCCGGCACTGAGTGCCGGTGACTGGCCTGTAATGGATACTGACCCTTCCACCTTACGGCGCGTCAGACGTCGTTCTTTCAGCATCATCGATAACCGGAACAGGAAAGGTTATATCACCAGGCGATATCAGTGTTTCCCACTGGCCCCACTACCTGAAGACAGAAAATACGACAGCCTTCCTGACCTTGTGCTCCACCCCGAGCAGGAGACAATAAAATGCAAAGAAAAACATTACTCGCAGCCCTTATAGCTATCCTGAATGGAACGGCATACCAGGCTCATGCTTATTCAGTCACCGTCGTCGCCAGCCGTCCCGTTGAACAGCAGGTCGTCCCCAGAATGGAGGCCATCAAAGGTGTGCTGAGTGACATACTGAGTACCCAGACAGCCACGGGTACCGCTATCAATCAGAACTCTGAAAAGCTGGCAAGTGTCATTGCCCAGAACGGACAGGCGACACGTCAGCAGATGATTTTCAGTAATGAAACTCAGCGCCTCGAGGAGGCACGGAAAAGCTTCACCGTGCCAGACTCCATCTGCAGTGAATCCGCATCAGGGATTGCAACAGAAAGCAAAAGTGCCTCAGCATCCGCAGCCTCAAAACTCAGTAAAGGTGGCGGTGTGAGCAACCGTAGCATCCGCGACCGTCTGGCCAGCGCAGCAAACTCTCCCGTGCGGGAAGCTTATGATGGCGCGGCCATACACGCCAGTTACTGTACAGAAGCAGAATATGCACGTTTTGGAGGAACCGCCGTTTGTCCTTCTGTGGGCGAAATACCAGGTGGAGACAGTCAGGTACGCTCGATTTACCACGGCGCAGGTACAGCGGACACACCTGCGGCACTGACATGGGATCAGAAGCAAATAGATGCAGCGACGGCTTACATGAAAAACACTTCCCGCCCCTCTGCCGGTCGTGCTCTGGGTAAAGGAGAAGTGAATACCCAGAGTGGGCGAACCTACGTCGGACTCCAGAACGAATACAACGGCATCATTGATTCTGCGTCGAATCCCCAACTGACGTTGATTGCTGACAGCACGCCTAATGAAAGCACACGTAAAGCACTGGCTGAAACACTGCAGTCAGACTCAGCGGCCGCTTACTTCGACCAGGTGGCTTCACCAGAAGCAAAAGCACGGGGATATATGAGTACCCGTGAGTTTGAAGCTTTTGAGGCTGGCCGGCGCTACGCCAACACAGCATACCTGGTGGATTTACAGGAAATGCAGGGGGATAACCTGCTCCGTGAACTGGTAAGAATCACTGCGCAAATGAACTGGCAGCTGAACGATCTGAAAGAACAGATCCGCCAGGGTAATGTTATCTCTGGCCAGCAACTGGCTCTGACTGCCCGCCAGTATTATGAAAAACAACTCGGTAGCCTTGAGAAAACAATCAATCAGGCAAACGCACGTTGAAAGCTGACGTCAGAACAGGACTGAAAAAATGAATAAGTTACCGGAAAATTCAGACCAGACGAAAAACGTCAAAAAATCACCATCCATAACCCGCATAGCCACCCGGAGGATTATTAACATTTTTGTTCCGCTGATGGAGACTCGCCTGATAACGAATTCTGTACAGCATATGCTAAAGCAACAAAAAAGCAGGCTGGACAGATTTCGTCAGGTAAATAATAAAAAGGCGCAACTCTGCCTCTCGTGGGAAGAAGCTCTGCAGGCCAGCCATATGTCAGTAGACGATCTGGATCGCCGTTTCCGCCGGCGCAGAACAGCATGGCGGTTATGCTGCTGGAGTCTGCTGGCCATCGCTTTATTCCTCAGCGGTATGCTCTTTGCCGCCTCCTCATTACCTTTGATGACACTGGTACGCGCCATCAGCACTCTTGTGTTGATACTGTCAGGCGTCGCTCTTTGTGCTTCCAGAGCCCTGATAGTTACATACCGCCTCTGGCAGTTGCATGAACGAAAAGTCAGCGAACCCGAGCAGGGGACTTTTCGTGATTTTCTGAACGACCGCAATGGCTGGCGCAATGCCACATTAATTGCCGTAACCAGTAAACAATACTGATCACGTCCGGATGCCAGTACCACTGGCATGTCGCCATCCCCCTTAATTAAATCCTGTGTGGCCTTTGCCCATACGCAATTCTATTCCGGAGTTACTGTGAAAATTTTACTTCGCGCACTCTGTGCAGGCCTTGCTATATCCTCACTGCCGGCAATGGCTTCAGTGACCTATCAGGATATTGTGTCTGCCGCCACCAATCCTGACGATCTGTCCCGTCAGGCGCTGGTCACGATATTCGGTGATGTGGTTACCAATCCACTGTCAACCAGCGACCCTACCCTGATCGGAAGCATGTTCTGGGTGTTCAACAATATCATTGCCGTACTTGCTATCGTCTGGTGTATCTTCATTAGTATCCGCCATGTTGTGCGTTCGGGGCATCAGGGACAGGTATTCAGCGTCGGGCGCGATATTGTCGGCATACTGAGTTTCGTCGCAGGTTTTCTGATGATCGTTCCTACCGGAAATGGCTGGAGTCTCGCTCAGCTCATTATGTTATGGGGCGCATCGATAATGGGGGTTGGGTCCGCCAATGTGATGGTGCAAGTTGCCGCTGATAATATCGCAAATGGTTATTCAATGACTGTACAGCCAGTTCAGGCATCCACACGAACAGCAGCGCGTGGCATTTTTGAAATGGAACTGTGTAAGTATGCGGTTAACGCAGGACTAAATGATTTTAATCAGACGGCCAAATCCTCGACTTCACTGATGACAGAATCAGCTAAAACTGCCAGTGGTAATTACACTGTCACGGTATCCAATGGCAGCGGTATCTGTGGTACAGCCAGCCTGTCAGTAGAAGGAAACGGAACAACAGATCAATCGACGATTGGAAAATTCTTTAATCCCTTCAGTAAAAACGAGTATAGCGGTGTTATCTCAGCACAACGTGCAGCCATGGATAATATGATTAGCGACATGGACAACGCTGCCAGTGAGTTTGTGACAACATTTCTGGAAAAAAGAAATTCTGGCAACGGAACACTGCCGGATATCGAGACACGAATTCAGAAAGCAGCCGACGAATACGAACGTGCTGTGCAAAAATCGCTACCCACTGATAACGGAGAGCAATCCAGAAAAGAGGCTCTTAAATCTTATCTCACAACCTACGGGTGGGTAACGCTTGGCGCATGGTATCAGACCTTTGCCACTGCTAACCAGCGTCTGGCAGAGCTGGCTGACAGAGCTCCAGCTGTAACTTCAATGTCATCACTGGGAGAAGTTGGTGATACTGACTTATTCAGTGCGGTCATGAGTGCCTATAGGACGCAACTGCAGAATTCCTCCTATACGCCACCGCTGGGCACAGTAGTATCATCCAGTGAACAACGCATGGCAAATGCACAAGATCCGAAATCTGCCTTGTCTGAAATTATGGGCCCCCTTGTTAGTCTCACTAACAGGATTGCAACGGAAACAAGTGGCACAGGCACAACCAGTGCTCAAATTAATCCTCTGATAAAAATGAAAAATATCGGAGATATAACAATGGTAAGTGCAGAAGGAATCTGGACTATATATACAACGGCCAGAGTTGTCGTTGCCGGTGGCAAAGATTCAATTCTTGTAAAATTCTTTAACTCACTAACAGGTGCCGCTTCGATGCTTACCGCGCTGTTTGAAGCACTTGCACCACCTGTTTATTTTCTTTTGTTCCTGATGTTCTGTGCTGGATTTTCCTTATCAATTTACCTGCCATTCATTCCGTTTATTTTCTGGATGACAGGCATCGGGAACTGGATAGTCAGCGTATTAATAGGATGTACCGCCGGGCCGCTGTGGGCTGCAACACATCTCGGGACATCAGAAGACAGAGGAAGTCGGGCAGCCTACGGTTATATATACTTAATTGATAGTATGATAAGGCCGCCCATCATGGTCTTTGGTTTTTTCTTTGCTTCTGTAGCCATCATCGCCGTAGGCACAATACTGAATGCATTATTTGGCGCTGCCCTGGTTAACGTACAGTTCAATTCGCTGACCGGTATTTTCAGTCTTGCTGGTTTCTTGCTGATATACGCCAGAATTTGTACAACCACTGTAGCTGCCATATTTGCCCTTCAGGCCTACCTACCTGATCATGTTATTAACTTCCTAGGGGGACGTGATGGAGCCAACACGCTTGGCAGCATGGCAAATTCTGTTAAAGAAATATTTATTGGAGGAAGTCGCAATATCCGACATACTCCTGGAATGAAAACAGATCGTCTTAAAGATAATACAAAAGGAAGTGACGACAAGGACGGAATAAAAGGATAATATCAATATAAATATTGCACAACCTCCCCATCGGCATTAAAATAATAGATAGTACGAGGGGAGGCATTATATGAAAGCTAAAAGAGAAACAACAGACAGATTTCCAACCTGGTGGCTATTTTATTATGTATTAAGAAAAGCTTATTTCTTTCTTGGAATCCCTTTTTTTCTGTTCTGCGCATTAGGCTTTACCGAAATGCTATGTTCTGATCGTTATTTCGGAAATAAGGTCGAAGATTATGTTGTCACTTTTGGTAGTTGGTTCTTATTACTTGCGCCAGGCATATGGATGTACTCACGTGCAAAAACAAGGAGAGAAAAAATAAGAAAAGTTGTACAAACAATAAAAGAGTCAGGCTTCTACTCTCCAGAGAAGGGGTATGAAGGATTATCTTTAACTCAGGGAGCTTATTTCGGTATTGACCTTAAAAATGGCACAATGTTGTATGTCCGTATTTATCCAGGCAACATTATGGATGTTATCGGTTTTGACATTCATAATTTCACTCGTACTGTAACAGACGACAAAACACTGGAAATTCATACGAAATACATCAATCTGCCAATGGTTCCTATTCCATCATGGTGTACTCATCCAGAAACCGCATCAAACACCATGCACGCTATGGCAAGTCGAGGATATGATTACCCTGTCGACTTTCCTCGTCTGATTCAGGAAAAGCGTAAGGAGTGGGAGCAGATTGCAGGCGTGCCTGTAGCCGAAGTTTTTTAAGATAAGCTCCCCCCATAACAGCCGGTTCAAATGAGCCGGCTTTTGTTCATTACAACAGATAACTTATGCCGTTACCGATAAATTCGACCAAGTGCTTTAATCGCAGCAATTTTTATTTCCATATCATCACTTTGACTCAATCTCTCTAATTCACGAATGATGTTATCCGCCTGGCATCGACCTTCACCTAATGCATAGATCGCAGCAAGCGTAATGTCTTTTGATTTACTCTTCATCATTTCAAACAAGAAAGTATTAGCTATCGCAGGAGGCATGCTCATAATCAATCCTCTTCATGAAATAAACAATGGCACTCACTTACAAACAGGAGTCCACTATCGCAAGCGACTCAACTTAGTAATATCTCTCAATTTGAATGAAAAAACCAGATGGCATGTGACAGGGAACCGTCCGCATGATGTCCGTGACCATTTAACCCCATAAACTGATAAAAAATGAATACCGGTATCTCAATGCGAAGAAATAATCTCCGTAGAATCCCCCATGAGAAAAATATCATATGGGAGAAAATCGCAATTATCACAGCCAGCGCATTCATTATTTTCGCTGTGTTCTGGCATTAATTATTTTCAACACAAAAAGGAAAAAACAATGAATCTGGTAGACGCCTTTGTCAAAAAAGTAATATCCGGTCCATATGAAGAATATGGAAAATGGTGGATAGATGTTGAATACATTTCATGGGGTGTTCCCGGGAAAACAAGACTGATGTTTGAGTCAAAGGAGCAGGCACTGGAAGTTAAAGAAGGGTACAAATTTTTAACGTGAGATCTCTTTTTGTTAAAGGGCAGGAAGCGGTAACTCCCTGCCCTTAGTTACGTTTCCAGGCTTATCAGTCGACAAGTTCCCGGATCAGTTCCAGAACAGCAATCAGCGCGTTTGCAACGGCAACTACTGCCCTGAGAACGATGATTAACAGATTAATCATCCGCTTCTCCATCACTGGAGGAAATCACCGTTGCTTACTCTTACATTGCCTGTCACAACGGCACTTTCAGTGTTAGTTGAAAAGAGACTTCCTCCTGCCAGAGCACTGAACACAGCACCACCTGTTTGTTCAGCCAGGACTTAAAATCTTGCATCCATAGTCCCGATGGATATCACGGCAGAAGTGTCGCCAGACAGAGCTAACCTGCGGATTATAAGGATGGTTGCTATCAAATGAACAGCTCGCTATTATAAGAACGTTAGTTGAAAAGAGATTTCCTCCGGTCAGGGCCACCCACTCTGTAACGGAACAGTAAAAAAACCGACCTCACCAGTCGGTTTTTTTACATCTGTTGTTTCTCAAAATCCGCCCAACATGCCCGTCACACCGGGGAAACTCATGCTCTGAATCAGAACCAACCATCTCAACTTTGCCGTCTCCTGAAAAAACTGGCACATTCAGTTCGATAACTACCCATAAATACAGAGAGAAAATCCGATGTCAGAAAAGTGGAGTAAAGAATTCGACTCTTGCTTTCAGGTGGGGAGCATAGAAGAAATTGCAGATGCTCTCGAGAAACGCAGCGGAAGCGAGGAAAATGCGTTAGCCATGCTGGCAATGACAGCCTTCACACTCATGACCCGACGTGGTATCTGCGAAATGCAGAACGTGGCCCCCGATGGCAAAGGCATTCGGCTGGAGCTAATCGGCTTCAGGGAAAATGAAACAATACCGGATACGCTTCATTGAAGAAGAAAGGGCGCAATGAGGTCAGCCTTCGCAACAAAGCGGCGGCAGAAAACCTGCCGCCGTGTTGCCCGTTAACGTTTAACTTCGTAGGCTAACGTTGCCACAAGCACTGTGTTTCCCTGCTGGAGCCGGAGTCCGCAAAGCGAATCCCTCACCATCCAGACAAAACACAGAATCGTCACACAGATGACGATTAACATCATTAAAAACGTTCGCTGTGGCATCATAGCCCCTCCATTGCCTTACGGCGGTTATCGGGCTACTATAATGTTGTCTAGGCATTACAGTAGAGCCCTTGGTTGATTGATAAAAAAATCTCCAGGGGCTTTCTGCTGTATATGGTTTAGTTAACAAAGAGAGCCAGTGTTCCACTGAGCAAAACCAGTAGCTATTCATGCTTACAATTATCTTCTCCATATCTGAAATAACTCAAACAGCCCAATAGAAACATATTGTTACATCTAAGATCTTGAAAAGACCTCTTTGAGAAATCAATATGAGATCACGGTATGTTGATAGGATAATATATATGAAGAAACTATTGATTCGATTAATACCTGATGCAATATATGAGGCTCTGGAAAAGACAGCTCTGCATTCTGAACGCTCCCTGGAAGCACAGGCCAGATATATCCTTAGTTGCTCCGTAGATAATGAAAAACAATTAACTGGTGGTGAACGCTATCAAAGAGAAATAACCGCGCGTCTTAATCAAGCGTTATCAGAAGCTAATGAGGTCATAACAGCCATTAATCTTGTTCCCGCAAGAATTGCAGAACAATTAGGCCATCATGACGCCATAGAATCCGAAAATTGGTTCACCGGAAATGCTGTTCCTAGCTTTACAGAGCTTGACGAATTAAGCGATATCTTTGGATGCTCTCCAGATTGGTTAAAGTTTGGCGAAAATGTACCTTATCCAAAGAGTTCTAAAGGAAGGATAAACTGGAATCGTGGCGGAGAAAAAGATATCGATGCACTTTTAGAGCCTGACAACAAAGGTCGTAAAGTCTCATCTATTCATATTTTCAGGGTAAATGAATCTGGCAATATACTAATACTGAGAGAATTTGAAAACAGCATAACTACAGATTTTTTCTCAACAAACCTTTACTTATCAGACAAAGAAAAAATAGGACAGGGCGGATTCCACGACCTGGTCGATTTCCTTGTAATTTTACAATCCCTTTATTTAAAATATATAAATAGCAATCTGTTAGTGAAAAGCTATAACATTAGCCAATATGTACTGGATTCCTGTTATAAGAGCGGAGAAAAGCACCCCATAACTATATGTAGTGCAGGTGAGACAAGTACCTGGTGGGAAGACATATGGCATGAAGACATGATAGCTCAATCGAGGAATAATGAGTCCTACTTCTGGGATGGTGACAAACCTCTTATTGATAGCCTTCATAAAGAACTTCAAAAAAATAACAGATTAAAGCCAAACAGTGAGTTAGATATGCCACTAATTGGTTAAACACCAATTAAAGATTATCTAGCTAAAACAACATCGTACACGCATACTGCAAAGCCCTTGGTGAGTTAATAGAAGAATTACTAAGGGCTTATAAAAAATATATACCCCCACATTGGTGACACATTAAAATATTTTTTGTTGATGTGTTACCAGCCTGACCCAAAAACAATTTTTAATCTTTCCGTTCGATTTAAATTCCAGAAATGGAGACTTTGTCATGTCTTACAATCGACAGCCTGTCGCAGAAGATCCTATGCAGATATGGGGCGCTGTTGGTGTCCTTCTTATCCTGCTGCTATTCGTCATATGGTTATTCTTGCCGGAAGTGGTTTACACCAGCTGCCTGATTCTTCATACCTTATGGGGACTGGTCGACTGGGGACCATTTCATAACTATGCAGCACCACGATACAACCTGCTTGCCATGACCGGTAACAACGCCGCCAACATAAGCTATAGCCAGTGGGTTAACGTCATGGAACAGACCATAGGTATTCTGTGGATGTACCTCTTACCTGTGACACTCTGGTGTTTGTGGGAATGGTATCAACATCCGGGACAAAGCCGTTTCACCCGCAGACCAGTAGATATTACCCGACTGCCACACATCTTTGCTTCGTTATCCCCTGCTATCGCCCCTGTACTGGCAGATGGTGATCCGAAAAAACTCTTTCATGGTGGTAAACGACCTGAACGGCGGGTTGCTCTCACCCCGGAAGCATTTGTCGAACAGCATACTCTCATCACCAATATGCAGCTCGATGTTGCAGCTGCAAGACGATGTTTCATGGCCCAGTTGGGTAAACCTTTAACGTCCTGGAAAGACATGGCACCACATGAAAAAGCGCTCTTTGCCATATTTGGCCTTCAGTATTTCCTGGATGATCGGAAGGCAGCATTAAAGCTCATGGATACACTGAACCTCTCATGCAGAATTAAAAGCAAACGGGACAGCGGGAAATTCTGTACCCCTGTTTATTCACTGGCCAAATCAGCTTTCCAGAGAGTGATTAAAAGCAACGGAGCACAGCAATGGCTGAAACAACATCGCTACGTCCGCAGTGGGCTGGTCTGGCTGTATGCACATGACCTGCGGCTTACGCCACCCAACTGGATTTGGCTGAAAGGCGTGGACAGAACGCTGTTTTATGCATTACACCGCGCCAATACCACGAAAGGATTTATTGAAGGCGCTGGCGTGGTGGCCGTTGCACGTGCAGAGGCCGAAGCCATGCGTTTTGGTCTTCCCTGCCCTGAACCCTGTGTTGATGAAGCGGTGGAAGGCTTACGGCGGGATATGCTCAGTCTCGGTCTTATCTGGGATGAACCACAACCAGATCGCGACCGGAAACGCCGCATCCTGACCAACTGGTCCCTCACCGACGACATCCTGCCCCGCACACCTGCTACAGACAACGAATTCTGATTATCCGGAGAACTGAAAATGACAATCGAGTACTTTGCAACACGCATTGCAAAACATATTTCCGTGCAGGCAATCTGGCCGGATGGCAGGACAGAAATTATTGCTGTCCTTCCACGGGATGCCCTGTCAGGGCTGGTAACACGAAATAATCAACTGATTCATATAGCCTTTGACGCCATGGGCACCCGTAACAGAGAAACCGTCCTGATTGATAAAGAGGAGCATAACGCTGACCAGATACTTACAGCTATTGATTCCTGCCTGCGCCTTGAATATCTGATGGAACGCCGCTTCAGCAGAACACCTTTGTTCCGTGGCATAATCGCCAGCGTTGTGCTGTTCGTAATGGCAACGATTGGCTTCTCTCTGTTCCGCTATGTTGATCGTGTATTCTGGGATGATACAACGCCTGAAGCAGTACAGACAGCAGGTGAGCCACGACTGCTACCCCCTCACCTGAATCACACTGTGCCATTAAATGAAGGCATTCAACTCCCGGTTCCCCCGAAAAAAGACGTCCAGGTCCCGGAGAAAACAATCACAAGCAAAAATCCGGAAGCCGCAGCTGCGCGACATAATCTGGCTACTGTTCTGAAGCGGAACGCCGATCGGGGCATGTTTACCATCAACCTGTCATCCGGTCATGAACGAACCCTGTTCGCATTTCTCGATCCTGCCTGTCCTAACTGCAGACTTCTGGAGCCGGCCTTAAAACGCCTGGCCAGCGACTTCAATGTCGTTATCTACCCGGTTTCAGTTATTGGTGGAGAGGAATCCACCGACCGTGTGGCACCACTGCTGTGTGAAAAAGATGCTCAGAAACGTGCTGCCGGCTGGCACCGACTGTATTCCGCAGATAACGGAATGATGACGCCATCAGAAGAAACAACGCCTGCAGATGAAACATGCCTGAAAGCAGCCAGAGCTGCGATTGATGTTAACAATGTCGCCTTCCGTAAGTTCGGATTTGCCGGTACCCCATGGGTGCTGTCCGACACCGGCTGGCATCTGCCTACAGGAATTCTGCAGGAAACTGGCACGCTTAATTTATTCCTGAAAACCACCGACAGCGAGTCTGGCCATGAGTGAACATCGCGTTAACCCCGAGCTTTTACACCGTACAGCCTGGGGAAATCCTGTCTGGAATGCACTCCAGAGTCTCAATATCTATGGCTTTTGCCTGGTGGCAAGTCTTGTGGCCAGTTTTATCTGGCCACTTGCATTACCGGCATGTCTGTTGTTCACACTGATAACAATGCTGGTATTTAGTCTGCAGCGATGGCGCTGCCCTCTTCGTATGCCCATGACGCTGGAATGTGCTGACCCGTCACAGGACAGAATGATTAAAAGAAGTCTTTTCAGCTTCTGGCCAACCCTGTTCCAGTATGAGGTCATTCTGGAATCACCGGCCAGCGGCATATTCTATGTTGGTTATCAACGCGTCAGGGATATTGGCAGGGAGTTATGGCTGAGTATGGACGATCTGACCCGCCATATAATGTTTTTCGCCACCACCGGTGGCGGTAAAACGGAAACCATCTTTGCCTGGGCGATTAACCCACTTTGCTGGGCAAGAGGATTCACCCTTGTCGATGGCAAGGCACAGAATGATACGGCAAGAACGATCTGGTATCTGGCCAGACGCTTTGGACGTGAAGACGATGTGGAAGTCATTAACTTCATGAACGGAGGAAAATCCCGCAGTGAAATCATTCTGAGTGGTGAAAAAACGCGTCCTCAGTCAAATACCTGGAATCCCTTCTGTTACAGCACTGAGGCATTCACAGCGGAGACAATGCAGTCAATGCTGCCCCAGAACGTCCAGGGGGGCGAGTGGCAGTCCCGGGCCATTGCCATGAATAAGGCACTGGTATTTGGTACTAAATTCTGGTGTGTGCGCGAAGGCAAAACAATGTCGCTGCAGATGCTCCGTGAACATATGACTCTCGAAGGGATGGCCAAACTTTACTGTCGTGGCCTCGATGATCAGTGGCCGGAAGAAGCTATCGCACCGTTACGTAACTACCTTCAGGACGTTCCCGGTTTCGACCTGTCGCTGGTCAGGACACCATCAGCCTGGACGGAAGAACCCAGAAAACAACATGCTTATCTCTCCGGGCAGTTTTCTGAAACTTTCAGCACATTCACGGAAGCATTCGGGGATATTTTTGCTGAAGATTCCGGTGATATCGATATCCGTGACAGCATTCACAGCGACAGGATTCTGATGGTAATGATCCCCGCTCTGGATACATCAGCGCATACAACGTCTGCTCTTGGACGAATGTTTATCACCCAGAAAAGTATGATTCTCGCCCGTGATTTGGGCTACCGCCTCGAAGGAACTGATTCCGATGCACTGGAAGTCAAAAAATATAAGGGGCGTTTCCCTTATCTGTGTTTCCTTGATGAAGTGGGGGCATACTATACGGACCGTATTGCTGTGGAAGCCACTCAGGTGCGTTCACTGGATTTTGCTCTGATTTTGATGGCACAGGACCAGGAACGTATAGAAGGACAGACAACAGCCACGAATACTGCAACACTGATGCAGAACACGGGGACAAAATTTGCCGGCAGGATTGTCAGCGAGGGTAGTACGGCCAGAACGCTGAAAAGCGCCGCCGGTGAAGAAGCCAGGGCGAGGATGAACAACCTGCAGCGTCAGGACGGCATATTTGGTGAATCATGGATTGACAGCCCACAAATCAGCATCCTGATGGAAAGCAAGATAAATGTTCAGGAGTTGATTGAACTTCATCCTGGCGAGTTCTTTTCTATTTTCCGGGGAGAAACCGTACCATCAGCATCATTCTTCATCCCTGACGATGAGAAAAGCTGCAGCAGCGATCCCGTTGTTATAAACAGGTATATCAGCGTGGATGCGCCACGCCTGGACCGTCTCCGCCGTCTTGTTCCCCGTACTACTCAACGTCGAATACCGTCACCGGAAAATGTCAGTGCCATCATTGGCGTCCTGACTGCAAAACCCTCCAGAAAAAGACGAAAAATTCGCACAGAGCCGCACACGATCGTGGATACATTCCAGCAACGCATTGCAGGACGTCAGGCGGCTATGGCAATGCTGGAAGAGTACGACACAGATATCAACGCACGTGAACGTGCCTTGTGGGAAACAGCGGTGAATACGCTTAAAACGACCACACGGGAAGAGCGACGAATTCGCTATATCACGCTGAACAGACCAGAACTACCTGAAACAAAAGAGGAAAATCAGATATCAGTGAGAGCAGAAAGAGCAGGTATAAACCTGTTAACGCTTCCACAGGACAATAACCACCTGACAGGGCGTCCTGTAAACGGGTTTCATCATAAAAAAACCAACCGTCCGGACTGGGACGGAATGTACTGAACAGTGGCCGCGCCGGATTCTGGCGCGGCCTTTTTTTTAACCTGGAGAAGGCGGTTCCCAGCGTTTATCCTGCTCCGGCGGAGGCAGTGATGCGTCATCGTTGCTGTTCGCCGCGATATAATCGCGGTAGTAGCGTTCACTTCCTTCACGGTGATGATCCACGTCCGGTCGCGTAATCCTGTAGTCTTCGTGACCGGTACGGCCTGTCACATTATGCCAGGCAACCATTTCAGCAAAGACCTGGTTAAATTGTTTGTCGTTTCCTTCTGGTTCAAAACCCATGCGTGGATCACGCCCGAATAATACCGGTGCAATCAAATCCAGTTTATCTGCCAGCGCATTGCGGTCATGGTGATTACGGAAAACAACCCTGTCACCATAATCCGTACAGACAAACTCTCCCGTCCGACGGTCACGGAAACGAACACTCCCGTTCTTCTGCAAACGGGCCTCGAGATCACCGGTATTACCGTATACCGGCGTTCCGCCCGGTTCACAAAGCACGACACAGCGGTCTGTTGTCGTTGTGCGTGACTTATCTTTACGGCGATCGCGATAATCCCAGCCTCTCAGCTGCGATACAGCAGCCCTGTCTCCCTGAGCAGCCTGAATTTCGACCCACTGACGGTAAGAGGGTGGATACCACTTCCCGTCAGCAATAAGTTTCTGCCGCTCATCCCTGATGTCTTCTTTCAGCCTGATCAATGCCTGCATTCGCTGAACTTCTGCAATGTGATAATGCAGCTTACGTAATGCCGGATCATCGTACTGCGCACGAATGTGTGACTTCCGCAGACGGCATGCCTGATGAATTTCCCGACAACGTTCCCCATAACGCAGATCTGGTTTACGCCATTGTTCACGCCATGCCAGATAGCGGGCACGCAGGTCAGCACGGGCCTCAGCTCTGGCTTCACGTCGCTGCCGGCGCAGCATTGGGTCACGTTTACTGCTGACCCCGTACCTGTCACTGACAGCCAGCTCCGGGTTATAGCGACTTTCAGGTTGCACCCTGTCAAACAAATCTGCTGGGGCACTCACAAAAGGTCCGGCCTGTGGCTCTGCACGCCCCAGTGTCAGATCAGGATGAATGCTGCTGGCCTTCACCGGCGTTTGCTCATGATTAAAGGCATCAACGACAACAAGCCCGTGATGTTGTTTCTGTAGCATCAGTCCCTGTTGTGCAAACAGCTCATGACAACGCTGCCAGGTAAACTCACCCTGTGTGATCATTTCTTCAATCTGAGGGCTACAATGGCTGATGCTGTATCCCCACAGACTTTCTTTGTCAGAAAACAGTTCGCGTTTGATAGCCCCCTGCGGCCCCGTACCTGTACGCATACGGTGCCATTCTTTATCGGTCGCAGGACAGCTCTCCATACGACGACCACGGAAGCGTTCTGTTGGCGTAACCTGGCGGAAAATATCTGTTGGTACAGGCTGCCAGCCACCATCGAGTTGATTCACATTGTCGAGCGTCAGCAGTGACCATACGCTGTCAGCACGAACGGGAGTCTGGTTATGATCATAACCGTCACAGATAACCAGGTGACCATGCTGAACACGCATCCATAATCCCGCTTCAGCCAGTGTGCGGTGAATAGCCTGGCAGTTTTCCAGCCGTCCTTCCCGTGCCATTTCCGGCAGACGTTCTCCAAGATGACGACAGGCATACTGCTGCAGACTTTCTGTTTCAGCGATTTTTTCCGGGCGAACATCAGCTGCAATGAAGTCCGGATTATAGCGTCCTGGTGCTTCCACCTGGCTGAAAATGTCTTTTGGCACTGGCGTGTAGTCACCCATTTTTTTCATGAGTTTTTCTGCACACCAGGAGGGTCCAAACGAGTCAAGCTGTACACCTTCCCTGTTGCGATCCCAGCCATCCATCACCAGAAATTTTCCGTCCATCTGAGACAGGTACAGACCATCTTCCGCAAGACGACGATGCAGGGATAACCAGTCATTTACAGGTTCACTGCGTAAACCAGCGACCGCTGTCTGCGCGACATACTCGCGAAAAGTTTGTTTTTTTCCGCGTGTCCAAGCGTTCTGGCGATCACGTTCAACGGCAGTTTTGCGAACGATACGATTTCCCGGCGCATGGACCCAGCAACCGTTATCCGGGGCAAAACCATGCTTCAGTTCAAGCTCACGGCAGGCACGGCTGAGTTTTTCCTGACTCCATGAAAGGCAATTGAGATAACCTGTAACCGGATGTACCCGGTTGACCGCAACGTGAACATGCAGGTTATCAGTATCGGTATGTACGGCAGAAACATACTGATGTTCACCCAGCCCGAGGGATTTCAGGGTATGGCGTACACTGTCATAAATCTGTTCCGGACGCGGGCTTTCATGGGCCTGCCAGGAAAGAATGTAGTGAAAAACAGGATCAGTATTATCTTTCGCATAGTGTGCCTGCTGTGCAATGTACTCCATATCTGCAGCAGCAGTTTCAAGCGATGTACAGTTGTGAAAACAGGTCACACCGTAAAAGTTAACCCATTCGCAGCCGTCCTTCATGACATCAACCAGTGCCACGAATGACTCATTTCGAAGGCGTGTCGCATAATCAACAAGACGACTGAAACGGCTCCGGTGCGGTTGTTCAGCCTGCGAAGAAGAAGATAAATTCAGTTCCTCATCGGTCATGTCATCCCGGACCGAGACGTAGGACACCAGGTCTTCGAACGAAGACTTGCCGTCCCTTCTCTTTTTCGGAATGACTGCATTCACCGGAGAATCCTCAACCTTCCATTAACTGTTTACGCAATGTATTTGTAAGTTCGGTTATGGCAACAAGCACTTCTGCGTATTCCTTGTCACCGGTTCTTTTTCCCTGAACAAACAGATGCTTCTGCATCCTTCCCAGTCTCATTAACTCCTTCAGAAAAGCATCATCTGTACGGGAGTTAATTCGCTTATTCAGTGCTGCATTTCGGATGTAAGCAGATACAGTAAGTCCGGAATCTTCAGCTTTTTTCCTGATGGTTTCATCCTCAACAGGAGAGAATCTGAGTGTCCTGACAACTGTCTTTTGCCGTACCTCACTTTTCTTTCTTACCGCACTATCACTCACTTCAGGCTCCTTACGGGGTGTCGGGGCGAAGCCCTGACCAGATGGTAATTGTAATAGCGTCGCGTGTGACGGTATTACAATTACACATCCTGTCCCGTTTTTCAGGCCATTATAGCCTGTTATTTTTGTGCATCATAGTCTTATGCAGACGGCAGAGGCAGGGCGCAGCCCTGCCAGGAGTCAGTTTTTGATGATAAAATCAGACTTCAACATGAAACGGAGAGAAAGTGCCAATGGCTTCTAAAAAATTTTACTCAGATGATGACATCCAGCTGGCAAAAGCTGCTTTATCGGAATTGCCGGACCTCACCGCTCAACGGAAAACATTGCGTGATTTTCTTGATGCCATTCGTGATGACATTATTGTCCTGGTAAGGACAAAGGGTTATACACTGGCAGATGTTCGTGACACGCTCAAAAATGCAGGGTATGAAGTAGGAGAGAAGGCACTTCGTGACATTATTCGGGAAGCAGAATCGAAAAAACCATCCCGCCGTTCTTCCTCTAAAACAGCACCTAAAAAGACAGATTCAGGCAGGAAAGATGGCATCGATATGAACAACAATTGATGTGACAATGTCACATTGTGTTCTGAGATTATGATGGTTACAGAAAAAAAAGCCCCGGCATAAATACCAGGGCTTTTCTGTTTAATCAGACTCGTGGCGGCAATGCACCAGGATAATGCCGTGCAATAATATCATTCAGTTTTTCAACAAGGTCAGAACGCTTAAAGACAATGTGTACGGTCCCTTTCTGGTAGCCACGCACCGTAAAATATTCCCCTTCTAACAGCTTACCGACATTGTCACCGTTCCCGAGAAATTCACCATACTGCGCCCCGATGCTGCTCCGGAAGTCAGGAACGTTGCGCCCCTCCAGCAGATAAAAAGGACGTACCAGGTCATCCAGTGCCTCCCGCCCGCTGCAGTCCAGCGTCACACGCCCGTTACTCCAGCGGTACAGCAGGTTTTCAATAATGATTCTCTTGCCCAGACGGCAGGGATTATTGGTTCTGTAATCCCATGACAATTTCCGGTAGACATCAATCAGTCCCTGTTCAAATGTCTGCATCTTGCTGGCATTCAGATGGCGGAATGTTGCCAGTACATTGTCCAGGGTGATTTCAGGACAGGTGTCGCTCATCAGCTGGCTGTTCCACTCATCACGCTGGCATGAACTCATGAAGGTGTACATGCCCGTATCTGTCATCAGGCGGTCCCAGATTTTCCGGTCGGCAAGACGGGTGATATTCCTTTTCGCTTCTTCCGGTTTATCTATGCGACGAACGGAATCAGTCACGCAGTCTTCAAACCCGTAAAGAAAAATATCACCTGACGCATCGAGCAGAATCCTGCGCGCTGTCGCCAGGCATTCCATCGCCTGCATAAACAGTGCAATACCTTCGTTACGCTGCGCGATGATGCGATCGATAGCCACAGACGGAATAACATCTGTCGTGCCGGCAGTATTCAGGTCAGCAGTGGGTAAAGTCTGATTCATCACATTGTCTCCTCATCGTCACGACTGCCGGGTCAGCCAGGTCATTTCCCGGAGGAGCGAAGCTCCTTCTGCCGTCCGGGTCTTCGGGGATTTCCCCGCAGTGGACCTTTCCGACGGGGGACGCTCACCACGTCACGGGGCAGTTGTCCGGGGGCAGACGCAAAAGTTTTTGACGCCTGCGGCAAAAAGTTTTGTGGCTGGTACATCTCTCCCCTGGACGACTGAAACGGGATGTGGTCGTGTATGTCCCCCGGAAAGTCCGTCTGCGGAGAACAGGCCGCAGTGCGGCGGCAGGCAGGCAGAGACAGCTGCGCCATCAGGCGAAGTGGCCTTACACACCGTCAAGTGTGCAGGGAGCGCCGGATGCGGCGCGACCGGAGAAAACCGACGGCACAGCAATGGCATGTGGTGGTCACTGGTACACCACTCCCGCACAGGTGAAAACAGAGAAAACAGCACGACTTCTACAACCAAAAAAAGTGAAATTTCTTCACTTTTTCACGCTTATTTTTCGCGTTGATTTGGTGATTATGATGATAAAATAAAGTGAAGTTTTTTCACTTTTTCAAAGGTGTTTTATGACCGGCTGGGAACTGCGAATCTGGCGAAAAAGCATGCTCTGGTCACGCGAAAAAGCGGCCAGAGAATTTGGCGTGACGCAGAGAACATGGCACGCCTGGGAAAATGCGGAACAGGTGGACGTCACCGTCTGGAGGACCACCCAGGCACTTTCAGTCCGTGACCTGCTGCCTCACATGCAGGGGATGCGTAAGGCAGATATCATCAGGCGACTGGAAAATGAACTGGGGGAAACGGCAGAGGATGTGTGAGCGTGATTCACAGCCTGGCTGAATGCCAGGCTACTGCTCATCAGGAAACAGTTTTTTCAGTTCTTCACCGGAAAGTCCGGTTGCCTCCTGAATCCGTTCCGGCGGCCAGCCCATATCCCGAAGCCGGCAGGCTATTTCCCGCGCCACTTCAAGAGCGCCTTTTTGAACAAGACGTTCTGCAATCGTCATACTGTTTTCTCTGCTCCTGCTGGCAAAAAAGCCCGGCATTTTGCCGGGCTGTGATACTCTCATCAGTGAGTTATTTTATTCAGTTCGTCATCGGAAAGCCCGGTAGCCTGCTTAATCTGCTCCGGCGTCATCCCCATTTTCTGAAGCTGGCACGCAATAGCCAGGGCTTTTTCAAGCGCACCTTCCATCCTGCCCTCCTGGCGACCTTTTTGCTCAAGACGTTCTGCAATCGTCATTCTGTTTAGTCTGCTCCTGCTGGCAAAAGGCCCGGCATTTTGCCGGGCCTTTTGGTTCTCATCAGTGAGTGATGTTCTTCAGTTCAGCTTCAGAAAGTCCGGTCAGCTGACAGATTTGTGCTGTCGGCATTCCCGCGTTCCGGAGCTCCCGGGCGATTTCCCGTGCTTTTTGAAGCGCCCCTTGCTGAACTCCCTGCTGGATACCCTGCTGGATACCCTGCTGGATACCTTGCTGGATACCTTCCTGCTTAAGACGTTCTGCCAGTGTCATAATGCTGTCCTCATGCTGCGGCAGTCGCTGCGCCAGCGTCTGCAAAAATTTAACCGTTACATGTTCGCTGCCATTAAGCAGATAGTTGAAAAGAACTGTAATCTGCTCTTCATCCTGGATGTCCTGCAGTGCCCTGACCAGGTTGTCCAGACACATCAGCATATCCCGCTGGCGGATATGCTTCATCAGCAGCGTCAGTGCGGCCATCCGGCGATGGTTCATGATTTCATTGTCATCAACGACAGTGATATCAACCAGCGGAAACGGCTTTGTGTATATTTTAGCCGCAAGTGCCGGATTCTCAAAACAGTCCAGCCAGTTCATGCTGTACGGGTACGGGCTGCGCTCACCGTGATAGAACAGCACCGGAATGACCAGTGGCAACGTTTTGTGCTGCTCCAGATGTCTCTGCATCGCCGCCACACTGTAACGTAACATGCGAAAAGGCATGTACAGATTTTCTGTGCTCTGGTGCTCGATGAGCGTATAAATATAACCATCTTCACCCCCGGTGGTTTTCACGCTCCAGAGGATATCGCTGGCGTACTGATGCAGGTCCGGCTCAACAAAGGTGGCGGGTTCCAGCTTCAGCGTGGACAGGTCGCACAACTGCCGGTACTCCGCCGGAAGATGCAGTTCCAGAAAATCTCTGGCGACGTCGGGATTCGCCAGGAACGACCGGAACGCGGCATCATGCGGCGTGGGCGTCGTGGTGGTTTTCTTCTTACTCACGGTTCCTCCTGGTGAGATGTCTGAACGTATCCTGCCGCCTGCACAGGCAGACGGCAAGGGTTAATCAGTGGCAGACCCGCTCAATTTCAAGCGCGCGGAGCAGGTGGCCCCATTCGCTGACTTTCATGGCGGGGATACGTACCCGCTTCTGCTCACTGCAGCGTCTGGCGATATGACCGCTCATCGCCAGGACGTCCGGGTTAATCTCATCCTGTGCCAGCTCCTGACGTCTGAAGCGGGTATGGCGGTGCAGGGGTTTATTCTCCCGCAGGCACTCTTCACGCAGACGCTTTACATACTCGGCGGTTGCGAAGATAATTGATGGTCTCACAAATATTTCTCCTTATGTTGTTGATGACTGCCGCTCTTCCTGGCGGGGAAGTAACGGCGGAGAGAGGCAGGGTTTATCGCCCTGCCTTTTTTTCATTTCGGACAGCGGCGCAGTGCCAGCGCGAGCGCTTTCATCTTCCAGCCTTCCGGCGTGCGGTACATCACCTTCCAGTAGCCGTCGATGAACACATAATGGAAGCGCACCTCTTCAGTGCTTTCAGTGGCAATAGCCTCCATGAAAGAACGGTACTCACGCGCCTCACTGTCCATCCGGAAACCACTGTCACGTCCGTAATAAGCCGTCACACCGTCCACCGGGTTCTGAAGCGTATGCCCGGCGGGTTTGTCGCAACGGGGACCAAGGCAACGGATATCACCGTGTTCAACCAGGGCTTCGGCCTGCTGACCGGTGGCATAGTGGGTATGCAGGATGCGACCGTTCCAGGTCGGCTCCCCGTGCAGGTGGCAGTAAACGGTACGGAACACCCCGTCGCGGCAAAAAACGGAAATCGTGCTGCTGACTGTCATGAAAACGTCTCCTTCTGCTGAATCAGGTCGCCGGGCCGACCGGTTGCTCCCCGGAGGGGCGAAAGCCCCTTCTGCCGTCCACTTCTTCGGGGTTTCTCCCCGCAGTGGACCTTTCCGATGGGGCGTCCGTCACCACGTCACGGGGCAGCTGTCCGGGGGCGGACGCAAAATTTTTTGCCGGGTTTATGGCTAAAAATTTTGTGGACGGTATATCTTCCCCTGGACTGCTGAAACGGGATGTGGTTACTCCAGCCCCCGGAAAGTCCACAGCGGGAAACAGGCCGCAGGGGTGGCGGCGGAAGGGTTGACTGCGCCATCAGGCGCAGTGGCCTTACACACCGTCAGGTGTGCAGGGAGCGCCGTTTCCGGCGCGACAGGGGCGGCGCGACCGGAACGGTCGCTGCAAGCCTGGTTTTTCAGACATCGGACCGTAGCGGCAGCCCGAAACCGCGCCAGCGGGTTCGGCGGAGACTGGCGGGTGCGCCAGCAGCTGCCTGTCGGAGTCGGGCCTGACGACCGGATGCCGCCAGGCAGCCGGGAGCCGAAGGTGTCCCCGCCTCCGGAAATCAGAACAACAGAAACGACATAACAGAAAAATGCCTCACACCATGACGGGCAGGAAGGGCAGCGCCGCAGGCGCGGCCCTCCTGCATTTCAGGCAGGCGTAAGCCTGCCAGGGTTTTCCGGCGGCCTGGCAGGCCATACCCCCGCCGGAGCGGGGGAGTAAATCACCGACGGAACACATGACCGTCAATAAAGGTGAAGGAGTCCAGGAATAAATCCCGCGCATACGCCTCATAGTCAAAATAGAGCGCCACCGTCTCCGGCACGTCAGCCAGCAGGCCGGTATCACTGGCGAACTCAACCGCAAAAGCCTCCTCACTGTCAGCCTCGCCCCACCAGGCATCGCGGAAGGTGTCAAAATCCGTCTCACCGGTATCCTCCACCCAGAGACGATAAGCCTCTTCGCAGCCTTCATCCCGTGCCTGGCGGAAGCCTTCAACCCAGGCCCAGTTGATATGGCATTCAGAGGCCATATTCCCCGGGAATCCCTCATAATCCTGAAACATCAGTTCAGGATCGGCTTCATCCTGGTGAAGAGCACGGCAGGCGGCGAAAAAGTCGCGCTCATCATCAAACGTGGTCAGGTCAAACCAGCGTCCGGCGATGCTTCCACAGTTGTATTTGTGCCAGGTTCCAACGTATACAGCAGGTGCAACAACAGACATTCCCGAATCCTCCATAGTCACATGTTCTGCGGCACCGGGCGGTGCCGTGCCTCCATAAAAGCCGGGCGATAAGGCGGGGATGCACAGGGCGCAAGGGAAGCCGCAGCCTGACGCACACGGCTGGCGGGAGTTGGAGGGTGAGACCGCGAAATCTGAGCGGGTGAACGACCGGAAAATCACGGCAGACGGGAAGGAGGGACCGGGTGACCGCAGCGGCGAAGCGTACCCTTGCATCCCTGCCAGCCCGGCTAAGATGGAGGCACGGCACAGCCCGCACACGACGCTGAGGCCACAGAGCTGAAAACCCACAAGGCCATGCCCCGCATGGCCGGGTAAAAGCGGAGCCGCCGGCGACTTCCTTATTCCGGCGAGTGCAGAGGACACGCCGCATGACCTCCAGACCACCCCATGATATGAAACGATCATGATCGGCGTGTCCCTGCGTAAAATATACATGTCTGGTTCACCGGAGAATATCTGTGATATCCACAAGTTTTCTGTCGCACAGCCAGTCCTGCGCTTCACGCACCACGCTACTGTCGGGTTTCACCGCTTTCAGCGATGATGCCAGTCGCTTGATCAACATAACCAGTTCCCGTGTCTGTATGTCCGGCATTGTCTCCGGCGGAGCAGAGGGACTCTCATTTCCGACGCCCATCCCATGCGCTTCCAGTGTGGCACGGACAAACCAGGCGGCATCGACCAGTTGCTGGCGAATCCAGGTCAGATCGGCATTTCTGTCACGGGCTGCCATTCGCTCACCCGACAGCGCCTTGCTGATATGGCTGCGCACCAGATTATCCAGGAGTTCCTGCGCTTCTTCCGGTGAAAAGCCACCTGGTATCTCTGTGCGCAACAGTCCTTTCCTGTACAGTAGCTGCAGCAGATCAATCTGCGACCGCACTGCAACTATCAGTACATAACGGACAATATTCGCACTGGCGGTGGTTTCTGTATCATTCAGCAGTTCCTCCGGATCATTACCACCGGTATTGCAGAGCAACGGCAACAGAGGTCGCATCCACACGGGAACCTGATATTGTTCGTCTGATTTCATCATATTGCGTTCTCCAGCTTGTTCGGGATCATCCACTGCTCAAGTGCACGTACCTGTACCGGTGCACCACGACCGGCCTCACCGGCTTCAAAAATCAGCCGCCAGAGTGGTTCCTCCTGCCAGAAAAACCGGTCAAATGATGACAGTGATGGAAAACGCCCGCACCACCCCCAGAAAATCGTTTCCAGATCATGCTCCTCAACAACACCAGACCAGCGGGACAACCAGCTTCCGACCGTGGCGGGAGTATGAAACGCAAGGTCAATCTGCGCCTGAGCAAAACATGTCTGGTATTCCAGTTCCCGTCGTTCTGCCTCACGTTCCCGCTGGCGGCTGTATTTCTGCTCTGTCAGCGTGGTTTTCTGGCGACGCCGCTCACCTTCACGAAAAGGAACGGACGGGAACAGACGATGCCCCGCATCGGATGGCAGGGGAAGAACACAGACTTCACCAAAACTTTCAATCAGTTTATCCACGGCAGCCAGCCACAGGAGACGGTTGCCATGAAATTCCTCCTTCGTCAGCGCAGGGGCAAAAAAGCGGAGATCGGTCAGCGAAATCCGGCGACTGCCATTCAGGCAGCGAAAGAAAGCGCTGGCATAAGGCCATGCTGAAAGTGTGCGTCCCTGACGACGACGTTGTTCTGTGACAGCCACAGCCTGCATGGCGGCCTGTTGCTCTGCGCTGAGGGGGATCAGTGCCCGTGAACGTGCGCTCATGCCTGACCTCCTTCTGCCATCAGGATATGGATGATGTCGTTAACACTGTACCCCTGCGCATCAAGTGTCGCGGCAAGCGCCAGCGTGTGACTGATAGCGACAGGCGTGAAGATATGTTGCACCTGAACGACGGCGAAAGGCTGTCCACCACAATTCACCAGAACCAGCATCCAGAGCTGAGAGACGTCTCCCGGCGAACATAATGCCAGGTGGAAACGTTCGTGGGCTGGCGTGAAACGAACCTGGACGGGGAAAAAGCCCCCGAACTCACTGCCATACTCGCCATTCATCATCCAGTTAGCCGGTGCGTCCACTTCACGCATCACCTCGTGAGTGAGATTACGGCGCATATCGCTTCCCGCAGCACGGATATCTTCATATTCCTGTGCGTTCATGGACTGCAGGGCATTCAGGGTCAGTTCAGTTTTCATCACGGTATCTCCCTTGCTGCCGCCCCGTCTCCGGCGGGGCGGTGTGGTTGTTCATCAGGCGGCATCAGCCAGGTTATCGGTGCGTTCAGTGGCATCTGTCTGTGGATGTGGAGCACACATCCAGCCTGGAACCCAGCGGTTGTCTTTCATATGGTGCTCTGCATGTTCAGCCGCATCACCTTTCTTCATCTTCTCCGCGTCCCGTGCGGCACCGGACAGTCCGGCCTCATTCAGGGCTGCGATAATTTGTGGCCTTTTCAGGTGTCCGAAGAAGTTTGCTTTTGTCGGCTGCCACCAGTCGCGCATGTGAAAACCGATGGCGCTCTCCAGCGTATCCAGCGGGCTGCGTGACGTGTGACCACACTCGCGGGTCTGAACGCCGTGGATGCTGCACGCGGTGCAGAAACTGAGCAGGGATAACAGCACCTCCTGGCTGAGCGACAGGAACGTCGTCATGTCCCGTGACCATCCCTCCGGTAACAGGGCCGCAAGACGGGCTTTTTCTGCCATCAGCGCCATGAACGCGGCACCTTCCTTCCCTGACGGCGCATCGCTGGTCAGCGAATAATGTTTACATTCCAGGCTGATTTGTGCTGGTTTACTGTACGCTCCGCTGCCAAACACATTCAGGCAGAGCGTCCATGCCAGCAGTGCCAGAGATTTGTCCGGTTGCTGCATGAGTGCCGCCTGGACTGCCAGCGTGCGTTCGGAAGACATTTTCGTCAGCAGTGGCAGACTGATTTCCTCCACTGATGCTTTCTCCTGCACCTGTTCCGTGCGGTCAGCGTCGTCAGCCGCGTCATCTTCACTGCGCAACTGCACACCACGCTGGACACACACATTACCGTAACGCCAGGACACCACCACACCGCTTCCGGTACGCATCTCCGGCGTCCACGCCCTGACCTTCGCCATGCAGCGCATCAGCTTCATTTCTGCTTCCAGCAGGTCGGATTCCTCACACTGGTTTTCCAGCGCGTCGTAACGCGTCATCAGTTCGTTCAGGCGTTCTTCTTCTGCCTCCGTCAGCACCGCTTCCGGCTCCGGCAGACAGCGGTATGTTCCGGCATCCTCACGGCACTCACCGACAGGCTCCATGCGCCCGGCGCACCATTCCCAGCCTTCGGCTTCCCGAAGGTGTTCAGCGACAGCCTGGAGTTTTTCCAGCAGGGCGGCATCGAGCGCCACGCAGTCCACATAGCCACCCTCGTCGTCGCTGAACAAATCGGTGCGCAGTTCGTCTGGCGAGAAGGCATCAGCCCCCACGAAGCGGAATTTACTGTTCCCCGCCACCGCCACTTCACTTTCGGTAATCAGGTTGCGGATAACCCGCACATCCGGTTTACCGCCCCATCCTGACTGGCAGGCGGCTTCAAACACCTGCACCTGACGCGCGGTGTCGTTCTCCAGCGCCAGCGCCTGACAGTGTTCGGTGGTGATGCGGTCTTCTGCCAGCGCATCAAGGATGACGGGTGCAAGGTCTGCCAGTTTCAGCATTCGCTGGACGTGGCGGGGTGAATAGCCCAGCAGGTCGCCAGTCTGCGCAGGTGTTTTGCCTTCCTGCGCCATTGCGCGGAATCCGGCAATCTGTTCGGCTGGGTGCATATCCCGACGATGACCGTTCTCGGTCATCGATGCAGCCGTCGCCAGTTCCTGCGGAATAATTTTCACGCGGACAGGCCAGTCAGCCGGAAGGATGTTGCGTTCTGCCAGCATGTTGAGTGCTGCCAGTCGGCGACCGCCTGCGGCGACACCGTAACGGTCACCTGGCAGGGCATGCACGACCAGATTCTGCAGCAGGCCAACGCCCTTAATGGACTCAGCCAGTTCGCTGACGGACTCCGCAGAATACGGCACCGTGCGCACATTCAGCGGTGATTTAATCAGTGAGGCCAGCGGCACGCTCACTTCCTCCGTCTGCGCCAGCAGGGCAGACAGGACAGTTTCCTGCGTTTTTGCAGATTTACGGCTTGCTTTGCGGGTGGTTTCTGGTTCACACTTCGTTACAGGCATAATCATCCCCTTATAATTGCTTATGTCCTGCCGGACGTTCGCGCGTCCGGCACCTCTCTTACTTAAGAATCCCGAAATCACGGATGGCATGGTTCATCCAGTACCCGGCACCGTCCTCAAAATTCCAGGTACGCCAGACCATTGTTCCGTTATTACGGACAACCAGGCGAAAATGTTCTCCGTGGTCATCCTCGATAAAGACGTTCCGGTACTGTGCGGCAACGGCTTCGGCATGTTTGCGGGTAAAAGGACCGTCAGGCAGTCCCTGAAGTATTCTGAAATATTCGCTCATCCTCATATCTCCGGTGATGCCCCGCGCAGGGCGGGGCGGTTATCACAGTCAGGCCAGTCAGAACGGGATATCGTCTGAAAACCCGTAATCCTCCCCCTCCGGCGGTTGCGGCTGAGGCTCGGGCTGCGCGGCCTTACGTCCACGGCCTTTCGTTTTCGCGCCACCTTTTTTCGTCGCGTCAGCACTCTGTGGCTGCCCATTCTGCTGAGGCTTCGGTTGCGCCTGAGCGTTCTGCTGTGGTGCACTCCCCAGCATCTGCATGGTGCCCGTGGTCTTAACAAGAATTTCAGTGACGTAACGGGTGATACCGTTATCTTCCCAGCTACGGGTACGGAGTTGCCCCTCGATGTAGACCTGCGCGCCCTTGCGCAGATATTCACCAGCCACTTCCGCGAGCTTGCCGAACAGCACCACGCGGTGCCATTCTGTCTGCTCCCGCATCTCCCCCGTCTGTTTGTCGCGCCAGCTTTCTGACGTAGCCACCTGCAGGTTTGCCACTGCGCCCCCGTTGGGGATGTAACGGACTTCCGGATCATTGCCCAGACGCCCGACGAGGATGACCTTGTTGATACCACGTGCACTCATAAGAACCTCCTGACTGAAAGATGTGAGATAAACCGGATACCGGCGACGGGACGTTCATGTGCCCCTTCAGAGGAGCGAAAGCTCCTCCTGCCGTCCACTTCACAGGGGTTTCTCCCCGCAGTGGACCTTTCCGATGGGGGCCCGTTTACCGCCTCACGGGACAGCTGTCCGGGGGCGGACGCAAAATTTTTAGCCGGGTTCATGGCTAAAAATTTTGTGGCCGGTGCATCTCACCCTGGACAGATGGAACGGGAGGGGGTTACGTCTGCCCCCCGGAAAGTCCACAGCGGGAAACAGGCCGCAGGGGTGGCGGCAGGAGGGAGGACTGCTGCGCCATCAGGCGCAGTTTCCTCACACACCGTCAGGTGTGCAGGGAGCGCAGGTCACGGCGCGACAGGGGCGGCGCGACCGGAACGGTCGCTGCAAGCCGGGTTTTCACGCATCGGACCGTAGCGGCAGCCCGAAACCGCGCCAGCGGGTTCGGCGGAGACTGGCGGGTGCGCCAGCAGCTGCCCGTCGGAGTCGGGCCTGACGACCGGATGCCGCCAGGCAGCCGGGAGCCGAAGTGGGCGCAATAAAAGACAGCCAGAAACGGTGACAGTGTCACGGAATATCACACCTGTTCCCTGCATACAGCCATACACTACCTTCTGACCGGAAAGCCGGGCCGGCAGCGCCGCAGGCGCTGCACCCCGCATTTCCGGCAGGCGCCAGCCTGCCAGGGGTTTTCGCGCGGGCTGACAGGCGGCCTCCACCGCCTGCCCTGTATCACCTGTTTCTGCTGCCCTGTAAGATGTAGTGACCGCCCAGGAAAACCGCCTGCTGATTCGCCACAAAATCGCAGATTTCATCAACAATCTGCGCGGTGGTGAGCGGTTTCTGCCCCATCTCACGACGTCGTGCATTAATCACGGCTTTGTAATTGCGCAGAATTTCGCGGGTTTCTGTGCTGATATTCATGACATGTGCTCCCCGTCCAGCGCCTGTAACACAACGTCCATTGCTTCGCGTTCCTCCCTGACGAACGCATCACCATCGCCCCCGTTCTCACTCCCGACGGCATACAGGCGCTTCATTTCACTGCCTGCCAGCGCCAACACTTTTTCCAGCATCACCGCCGGGACTGTCACATGACGGCTGGCGCGCTTTTCTTCCATCAGTTCACGAACAACGTCGTGAACAACGCTGACATCCGCACCATGCTCAAAGGCATCGTCCAGCCGCTGCATGACGGTTTCCAGCTCATCGTCTGTCAGACTCCAGTCCTGGGCTATGTGACGCACATCCCCACGGGTCAGCACCACGGCAAAAACGCATTCACTGTCCGGCACGTCTGTATCCAGCACTTCGCGGATAATTTCTTTAACAGTACAGTACATGTTCTCGTCTCCTTTACAGGGGCGGCATTGCCGCCCCGTCCGTTAATCAGTCCAGAGCCGCGTAAATCGCGTTGCATTCGGGGTGAAATTCGATGTGACGCCACAACTGCGCATCGCGCATCCGGTAAAGCTGGGTCAGTCCTGCATCCCCGCTGTCGTGGTACAGCCACAACTGGCGGTTAATCACAAGGGAGGTAAGGATGATGCCTGCGGCATCAGCACTCACGGTACGGTCAAACCAGTTTGCACCGTTCACCATGTGGAAACGGTCGCCATCCGGCATCATGTAACCGCCACCGTCCGGCAGGCGGATGAAGTGCCAGAAGCCTCCCTGATATTCCGGCATCATTTTTTGCGCCAGCGCGTACACATACGCCTCGGCATACAGAAAATCGTTGCCAAACAGATACGGCAGAAAGGAGAGACGGTCGCACTCTTCAACATTCAGAGTGACAGGTTTCGCATATTGCATGATGTTTTCCTCCGTTGTTCACATATTCCGCGACACCGGGCGGTGCCGTGCCTCCATAAAAGCCGGGCGAACAGGCGGGGATGCAGGGGCGCAAGGGAAGCCGCAGCCTGACGCACACGGCTGACGGGAGTTGCAGGGTGAGACCGCGAAATCTGAGCGGGTGAACGACCGGAAAATCACGGCAGACGGGAAGGAGGGACCGGGTGACCGCAGCGGCGAAGCGTACCCTTGCATCAACGCCAGCCCGGCTAAGATGGAGGCACGGCACAGCCCGCACACGACGCTGAGGCCACATAACTGAAAAACCACAAGGCCATGCCCCGCATGGCCGGGTAAAGCGGAGCCGGCGGCGACTTCCTTTGTGCTCTGTCCGGGGACCGGCAGGAAAAAGGCGGGGATTTACCCCGCCAGTGTCATCATTTCCGGATTTTTGCCAGGGCATCCGCCATGCTGCGGATTTCGGCCCGGGCTTCCCGGACCACCTCCCGCAGAACACCACGGTCAAACCAGCGGCGGGGCGGTTCATCCGGTATACGCAGCACATCGCAGGCCAGCCCACTGGACAGGATATGCTCAATACAATCGCTGACCAGGTACATTTCCACCGACGAAAAACGAGCGCCCCGGTTCAGGATGGCATCGAGCACCACGGGCAGGTTTTCGTCGTCTTCATCGAGCCAGCAGGGGTGATCGCTTTCCTTCAC
Organism: Salmonella sp. 2020_1395; assembly: GCF_043848115.1. NCBI lineage: Bacteria > Pseudomonadati > Pseudomonadota > Gammaproteobacteria > Enterobacterales > Enterobacteriaceae > Salmonella > Salmonella sp. 2020_1395. The sequence goes on from NZ_JBCMFH010000018.1 coordinate 50,799, forward strand.
CACCAGGCGAAAGCGGCGGGTCTGGCGGGTCAGCAACGTCTGACCGGTGGTGGTCAGCGCCGCCCGGATACACCGCGCATCTTCTGCCACCCGGCAACTGACACTACATACTGCATCGCGCACCGCATCAAGAACTGCCCTGATTTCGTCCTCTGCCAGCCACTCACCGGCATACGGGAAAGACACCTGCGTTCCGTCTGCCGGAAGTACCGGCAGCGACTGCCACTGACTGCCGGACAGAACAAGTTCCGCTCCGGTTCCGGTCAGTTTCTGAATGGCGGAGGCCAGGAGCGGCGGCAGTACGCCGCCGTGACGGTTGATAAGTAAGGTCGCCAGCCGGGGCGCATCCAGCAGAACATAAATGCTGATCCAGCCCGGATACTTCGGGTTACGCTGGTCAACATCCGTCTCTTCCGGCCAGCCCTGCGCCAGCAGCAGGTTGCGGGCGTGACGACAAATCAGTGCGTTCAGCGTGCTGTTTTCGTTCATGATTAAGCGTTCTCCCTGTATCGCCGCCCGCAGGGCAGGCGGCGATAACATCAGTTGTTTTCGTGTGTGTTGTTTTTCAGCAGGGTGCGGGCCTGATTAACCACCGCCTGACGGCGGGTAACGCATTCCGGGACGGCGAGGCCGTTATCACGGGCGGCCCACTCACGTTTCCACAGTGCCTGTTCAGCGGTCTGAATCAGGGACGCCAGCAGTTCAGCCGGGACGGTCACCTGGCGGTTTTCGCTCACGTTATTGATGATCTCCATCGCCACGCCGGAAGAAATACCGGATTCAGTCCGCTGGTCTTCCGGGATGTCCTCCAGGCGCGCCAGGACGGTTCTGATTTCATGATCGGACAGGGAAATATCCATTCCGTCAGCGAGGGCCTGAATCTCTTCCGGGGACCAGATAACCAGCATCAGCGGCATGTCTCCCGGATACTTTACTGCCAGCTCCCGGCATAGCGTTTCGCATGTTCCGTACATTCTCGTCTCCTTCTCAATCTTTAAAGCACGCATCCAGTTCCAGAATTTCGGTATATGCCTCCATCAGGAGGCGGTTTGCGCGAAACAACGTCTGACGCACCAGACGTTCCGGCAGGGTGTCAGCATTAAAGCTGTACCGCCGCTCCATCTCATTCATGGTTGTACGCAGGTCGCACATGGCATTGGCCACCTCCGCCACTTCGGCGCGAAGTTTTTCGTGTCCGGCATAGTTCATTTACGCAGCCTCCGGCATAAACCAGTCATCATTCGCGGCCCCCTGCTGCATGGCCCGTTGTACGGCAGCCAGTCGTTGCTGTCCGGCACGGTGATACTGCTCAAGCAGCTCGATACCGATATACCGGCGTCCGGACTGGAGGGCGGCAACGCAGGTTGAGCCGCTGCCTGCAAACGGGTCCAGCACAATTGCGTTCGGGTGTGTGAAGCTCTCAATCAGCGGTTGCAGGCTGGTAACAGGCTTTTCCGTCGGGTGATGATGATTGCCTGAATATTTCCAGCCCAGCACGTCCGGCAGCGGTTTTTGTGGCAGACGTGGACGGCCTTTTGCCAGGATGTAGGCGCATTCGTGGCGATAGCCCACATATGCGGCCTTCGATGTGTAGTTTTTGGTGAAGACCAGGTGACCAACAACGCTGAATCCCGCATTTTTCCAGGCGGCCATAAAGCGATCGACGCGGTTCCAGCCGTAGAAGCTCACCATTAACGCGTCTTTTTTCAGCACGCGGAACATTTCATTACAGGCCGGTTGCAGCCACTCATCGGTTTTATCGCCGGCGATGGTGCGCCCGGAACGGTCACGGAAACCGACGAGATATGGAGGGTCGGTGAGGATGAAATCAATGGCGTTATCAGGAATACGGGCCATAACATCGATGCAGTTACCGAGGACAAAACGGGACATACGAAACTCCTTCTCTTACAGAGGGCACCGGGAGGGCACCCCTGTGGTGCCCGTTCCCCGCTGCCTGTGGGCTGTTCACCGCGTCCGGTAACGGGTCAGGCCGACCGTGGAATATCGCAGCCGTCGTCTTTTTGACGGCGAGAATATGCCGCGAAAGCGGCTTGAAGGGCGTTCATCAGAAAAGGGCGACGGGCTGGCGTACACTGTCACCGATGCCAGCCGGGAGCGGTAAAAGCGCCCGTCCCGTGCCCGGCCGGACGCGGGACACTGACCACAGGCAGCGTTTATGCCGCGCCGCGTCAGCCGGCGCAGTAAAAAGAGGAGCACGGCGACATCCTTTGTCGGAAAAGAAACGGGCGGTTTCCCGCCCGTCTCCGTCATACTTCATCCGCCATAATGCGCCACATTGTCGACTATCCACGCAGGTCCGGTGACTTCCGGCAGCTCATCGTCATCTGTCGGGGAAGACCATTCCAGTTCCCCCCACAGCACATCAACGAGCTCTCCGCGCTCATACAACTGCCAGCCACAGAAATCACAGCCCTGTTCGGCATACCAGTGCTCCAGCGTGCAGCTGAAACGGCGGCTTAATTCTGCAATAACGTCGCTTTCCGGCTGACACCACGGCGTGTCGAAATCCACCTGAATGAAGTTGTCTCCCTGACTACTGATATTCACCTCATACCCCACAGGCCACTTCACGCCATACTGTTCCGTATACCAGTGATATGCAGAAGGAACACCGTTCAGAACACCACCGTTAAAGCCATTCACTTCAACATCCAGGCGGGTGGGCAGAACCGTCAGCAGGTCAAACGGCATGGTTTTTTCCGGCAGTACGTTGTCACACAGACGGTTCCACCACACCGATACATCCTCGTTACTCCAGAAGCCACACCAGTCACCTCTTTTTGCGGTGAAAAGTGCGGTGATGGTATCCCTGACATCGTCCGGTAATCCTTCCCAGCGACACTGTCCAGTACCGCTCTGCAGCCAGAGTTTATGCAGCATCAGGCAGTTTTGCTCATCCAGCAGTACACCGTCCTGCAGGTATGTCAGCCAGCGGGTGAACGCGATATTCTCCGGCGATACAACGCCACGCCCGGCAGCCGTCAGTCCGGGGCATGGTTCAAACCGCACATCTTCAGTGGTCTGCAGAAGTCCGGCACTTCCGGCCAGAAACAGCTGAATACCTTCATTTGTGGCGCGGCGATAAAGCGGTGTGACTGCACCGCTGGCCAGTCGTTTAATCTCAGCAATCTGTGCCGGTTCACCAGAAAAATGCATACGATTTGAGCACCAGTTTGGCATGGGAATTCTCCTCTCACATGCGGCCTCCATCAGGCCGTGCCGCACCTGTAACCGGGCGACCGCATACGAATGCAGGTGCGGCCCCGAAGCCGCAGCGCGTGGAGGAGGAACGACGAAACGTGACCGGGTGAGGAGGCCGGCGACAGCGACACACTTGCATCGGATGCAGCCCGGTTAACGTGCCGGCACGGCCTGGGTAACCAGGTATTTTATTCACAGAACCGTGCGCAAAATGCTGTGGATAAGCTGGACACAGCAGTCCACAGCAGGCATACCGCCACACCCTCAGAGAATTGAGCGTTTTTTAGTCACAATAATGACATTTGACTGTGTGTGGATTCAGTTATTAGAATACTGTATATGCATACAGCAATAGAAAAGGGAGATGAGAACATGATCCGCATTGAAATTCTTTTCGACCGCCAGAGCACAAAAAACCTCAAATCAGGCACACTTCAGGCGCTACAGAATGAAATCGAACAACGTCTGAAACCACACTACCCGGAAATCTGGCTGCGTATAGACCAGGGCAGCGCCCCGTCTGTATCTGTCACAGGAGCCCGCAACGACAAGGATAAAGAACGTATCCTGTCTCTGCTGGAAGAAATCTGGCAGGACGACAGCTGGCTGCCTGCAGCATGAGTACCGTTTATCACCGTCCGGCTGACCCTTCAGGCGATGACAGTTACGTGCGCCCGTTGTTTGCCGATCGTTGCCAGGCCGGTTTTCCTTCGCCTGCCACTGATTATGCTGAGCAGGAACTGGATCTGAACAGCTATTGCATCAGCAGACCTGCAGCCACCTTCTTTCTGCGCGCCAGCGGTGAATCGATGAACCAGGCTGGCGTGCAGAATGGTGATCTGCTGGTAGTGGACAGGGCCGAAAAACCACAACACGGGGACATCGTTATCGCTGAGATCGACGGTGAGTTCACCGTCAAACGACTGCTGTTGCGCCCACGCCCGGCACTGGAGCCGGTTTCAGACAGCCCGGAGTTCCGCACACTGTATCCGGAAAACATCTGTATTTTTGGTGTTGTCACTCACGTGATACACAGGACGCGGGAGTTACGCTGATGTTTGCACTGGCTGATATCAACAGTTTCTACGCCTCATGTGAAAAAGTTTTCCGCCCGGACCTTCGCAACGAACCGGTCATCGTACTCAGCAATAACGATGGCTGTGTGATCGCGCGCAGCCCGGAGGCAAAAGCCCTTGGCATCAGAATGGGGCAGCCCTGGTTTCAGGTGAGACAGATGCGCCTGGAGAAGAAAATACATGTATTTTCCAGCAATTATGCGCTGTACCACAGCATGAGCCAACGGGTCATGGCTGTTCTGGAGTCGCTTTCTCCCGCAGTTGAGCCCTACTCAATTGATGAAATGTTTATTGATTTGCGGGGGATAAATCATTGCATCTCTCCGGAGTTTTTTGGTCATCAGCTCAGGGAACAGGTAAAGAGCTGGACAGGACTCACCATGGGGGTGGGCATTGCGCCTACAAAAACGCTGGCTAAAAGTGCACAGTGGGCAACAAAGCAATGGCCACAGTTTTCCGGTGTGGTCGCGCTGACGGCAGAAAACCGTAATCGGATCTTGAAGCTACTGGGACTGCAGCCAGTTGGTGAGGTCTGGGGAGTAGGACGCAGACTGACGGAAAAGCTGAATGCGCTGGGTATTAACACAGCACTGCAGCTGGCGCAGGCTAACACGGCATTCATCCGGAAAAACTTCAGCGTCATTCTTGAGCGTACGGTACGCGAACTCAACGGCGAGTCCTGCATATCCCTGGAAGAAGCACCACCGGCAAAACAGCAGATTGTCTGTAGTCGCAGTTTTGGTGAACGAATCACAGACAAAGATGCCATGCACCAGGCTGTTGTTCAGTATGCAGAGCGGGCCGCAGAGAAACTACGTGGGGAGCGTCAGTATTGCCGGCAGGTGACGACATTTGTACGGACATCCCCCTTTGCAGTAAAAGAACCCTGTTACAGCAATGCCGCTGTGGAAAAGCTTCCATTGCCCACACAGGACAGCCGGGACATTATTGCCGCCGCATGCAGAGCCTTAAACCATGTCTGGCGTGAAGGGTACCGCTATATGAAGGCAGGAGTCATGCTGGCTGATTTCACACCATCGGGTATAGCGCAGCCGGGATTATTTGATGAAATCCAGCCCCGTAAAAACAGTGAAAAGTTAATGAAAACACTCGATGAACTGAACCAGTCGGGAAAAGGGAAAGTGTGGTTTGCGGGGCGAGGAACCGCCCCTGAATGGCAAATGAAACGGGAAATGTTGAGTCAGTGTTATACAACTAAATGGCGAGATATTCCCCTGGCCAGGCTGGGTTAGTTCAGTCATCTCCGAACATATTTTCAGCGTTTCTTCTGGTCTGGTCTTCACCGTCATTTCTCGACAGACTCTGCTCTGTAAGAGGAGTACTGCAATCCACAGACGTATGGAGACCAGATTGTTTTTCCAGTAATTCAAGCAATTTCTTTTCAACCGAAAAAGCACCTGGTATCACGCTGGAAATCACCTTATTAATATCATCCAGAGTCGTATTTTCTGTCAGTAACTCCGATATCAGCAAAGGAAGACGTTTATCTATAGCTGCAAACGCCGCACCAGTAACTAACATCGCGCGCATGAAACGTCCCCGCTCCTTCAGTTTTTCATTTGCAATGAGCTCATCTGCTATCTTATCTCCTGTCCGTTCATCCGGGAAAAGTTCAAATGAGCAGCGTCTGGATTTATTTTCATCACTCATTAGTCACACCACCTTTCATTTTTATCATTCCCATGACTAAATCAAACTGCGGGGATGAGCTCAGATAAAAGCGCTCATCAGGAACCTTAGTCAGGTTCTTCACAGCCTCGGCCACAATTTCAGCCCCACCACCAACACACATTACATGTGTATAGTCGGTGAAACGGCTGATGACATCATTAACTCGTTTAATAAGCAACTTCTGCCGTTCATTGATAACATTAATGATAGACTCACGCTGTTCAGCATTATAAATGCGACGGGAAAGGTAGTCAGGTTCATTACGGTGCACAATGATATTGTCAGCCTGGAATGAGCTCACTCTTGTATTAGCATGTACAGCCATCTGTTCCTTAACCCCGGATGTAATCAGGGACACGCCGATATTTGGATCACACCAGGTTTTTGTAATCCCTGTCATTTTGCTACGAACATGCGACACATCAAGAGTTGTACCACCGAGATCTACGATCAAAAGGGATTCATCATCCTCAAGCCCCGCAAGAACACTGAAACCAGCGGGAATACTTTCAGGAAGAACGGAAACACTGCGAATAACAAATGCATCACTCCCCTGCACCCGTACTTCACGCATCACATTTTTTTTCTTTCTTTCAATGTTTTGCTTATTTTTCTGATTGTTGGCGTCAAGGTATTCAGAGATCGGCAATGTGACGATGACATCAACAGGCTGCGCTTTCAGGCCGGTCTGCTGTAGCGCATGCTGAATGGCCACAACATTCACATCACTGTACTGATAGCGTGTTTCAGTCGTTACGACAGCATCAGCACTTAATGGATCAAATGAAAACTTCTCGCCGTCGATCTCGTAATTAGCCGGGGCAGCATCATCCAGTAAACTAAAAGACCATTCCGGTTTAAAGCTGTTAGGGCTGATTAACGTTTTCACGTCACCATCCTCCAACCAGGCAAGTTTAATGTTGGTAGAACCATCATCAATAAAGATTTTCATAACCAGTCTCCGTTGCTCATAAACAAATAGAAAAAACAAACATGCTTCATACATGCAATGTATATTCAATTATAATGAAAAAACGGTCTTTCTGAAAGGACAAATACAACATAAAAACACGATAAATTGCATGTACATTGTACACACAACTTTAAGACCAGAGGAAATCATAGATACAAAAACATTATGAAGGTTATATGTGATACATAAATGCAATATAAAAACATCGTGGACATCATGGTTCAGGTTAGGGGAAAGGAATGAAATGGTGAAACTGAGAGGAAAGGAAAGCGGTGACGAATCATGTCACCATAAACAGAAAGATGTCTAATGGGGACTCTTTAGGTACGTGAAGAATCCCCATAACGCATTTAAAAGACACACATCAGATACCCTTAAGGTATCCGATAGTTTATTGACCTATTGCACCATCACGTTCAAGCTTCTCTCTTATAGCCTCAATAATATATGAGCTAAAATCCAGAGATGTTTTACTGGTCGCTTTAAGTTCCGCATGAGCTTCAAAATACGACAGCGGTATGGCCTTAAGATTCTTAGCCTTCGTCCTGGCAGCCACGGGACGACCTGAAACTTCCTCTGCACCTTCATTTGGCTGAGACGGGGCTGTTGCTGTTACGGCAGAAGAAGAAGTTTGTAATCTGGCAGAATCCACCAGGTTTTTCAGTTTTTCAGCCTGTGCACTAAATTTCGCTTTGCTCATGAGATAACCCAGGATGTTTGTTAGATACTTAAAAGATATCCATTAAAAGCCCAAAGGATACTATATGGATACCCAATAGACACACCTTACTGTTTGTTATTTTCAATCAGATGATTGATTTCTTCGATCAGGGCAATAACTTCCTTACCTCCTGCCGAATAGCGCCCATGAACAGACTCAGTGATTCCCATCCCAGTCTCAATGACATCCTCAAATTCTGCACGAGCAGAAATGCGGCTCTTCATCAGCTTCAGATGTTTGAACGATGGCAGGATTGCATCAAGCTTAGGGAATTTCTTCTTGTTAGGATTAACTTTACAGAGATACAGGTGAGCAGTTATATCGGTCCCCATGATAGAGCTGATTTCGTCCAGTACTCCATCAAAATGCATCAAACCAATACGTTCAGTCAGGGAGTCTTTTGAAGGGACAATAACGCAGTCTGCAAAGGCAATCGCAGTACGGGTAAGATCTGAGTCAAATCCCCCACAGTCAATAAGTAACGTCTTATCGCTGTTCTTGTAGGGAGTCATAATTTCGATTAACTCATCCACTGTTTTGGGTACTTTCACGGAAATTTCTTTTCCTTCAGGTCTCAGCCCCAGAATGATAGAAAGCCCGGTATGAGTATCCAGATCAACTGTATCAGACTTCATTTCACCAACAATGTTTACGGATGAAGTTGTCTTACCCACACCACCTTTGGGATGCGTATTAGCAATAACAGGCATAGTGTATCTCCAGAATCCACATGTAATACCCATAAAGCCCCCATAAGACACCTTTCGGATATCCAAGAGGTACTCAATAGATGTTTTTTTACTCTATACCGGTCCTGCATGTCAACAGAATATGAAATACCGATAATATATCCATGAGATATCCGAAAGGGATTTAAAAAAGTCAGAGCTTATGGAATTCTTTTGAGCATAGACACCGCATCGGACTCAGGCATCGAAAACTGCACCCGGTGCCGTGCAGCCACATCCAGTGCAAACACCTTCGTGTAGACCTCCGTTGAGCTGATGGACTTATGCCCCATCAGACTCTGCAGGACCTTCAGCGGTATACCGGCATACAGCATATGCATCGCATAGGAATGGCGGAACGTATGTGGCGTGACCGGGACAGAGAACGTCACACCATCAGCGGCAGCGGCGGCAACCGCCTCCCCAATCCAGGTCCTGACCGTTCTGTCCGTCACTTCCCAGATCCGCGCTTTCTCTGTCCTGCCTGTTCGTTTATTACGCCGTTCCATGGGGATTTTCAGTGTGGCCACCATCGTCTGCAGCTGGCTGACGTACCAGGCGTCGGAGAGCGGAACCAGCCGGTGAGTCTGCTGACCGGCGGGCATTCTTCCTGCCGTCCTGGCGGCTTTTTCTGTCCGCTGCTTCAGAGTGGCCAGCTGCACAAACGGATACGGGGGCGTGAGCGAAAAATCCCCCCGCGTCAGCGCCAGTGCTTCATTAATGCGCGCACCGGTGTTCCACAGTGTGGCCAGCAGCATCTTGCGGCGCAGATCCGGGACGTAATGGAGCAGGGCGCTCACTTCAGGGGCCAGCAGGTATTTTGGCAGTTCATCATGAACCATCGACATCTGGCGGAGTGCCAGCGCTGCCGGATAATCGATGGCAACAGGAAGCTGAGCGGCATCCCGGGCATGGTGGATCGGTGCCGGCAGGTGCTGCATATCAGTGTTCACTCCACGGGGAAACGTCGGGCAGGTTTTCCACAACACGGTACTTTCCCGGATAACGGAGCTGGTTACCGCCACGCGTCCAGACGGTGACAACAAAACCCCCTCCCTGGTTGTTTTCGGGGAGCAGGCGATCGCACTGCTCACTCAGCATGTGGATCACAAACGGCGCATCGCTGCCGTCTTCAAATACCAGTTCCAGCGCATCGCGGCCATTCAGCGTTCCCTTACTGATGATGACGTACTCAGCCCCCCGCATCTCCCTGAGTAAATGTTTTGCCGCATCCGGGACAAGCAGCCTGGCTGCGCCGGCATTCCAGCTGAGGTAGACATATCCGGCCTGCGCCTGTACAGACTGCCAGTAATCCGTTCCGGCGACAGCCTGACCTTCATTCTCAATAAAAAACATGGGCGACTCCTTTTTTCTTTTCCGGGCAGGGACGGTCATGCGATAACGTCATCCATCATCACTGCCCTTACCGTCACGCCGTCTGATAACATCATGCCGTTATCATCATCACCATGATAACAAGCATCCATATAACCACGCCGTTAAATTACCGGAGAGCTGTTTTCGTCAGATCCGACTTTCCTGAATATCACAACTTTCCGGAAGTGTACCACGCTGAGGAATAAATCATATTGCTGTTTTCCGCCCCTGCGCGGCGCATCACAGGTCAGGGAGATGACACAACATATAGTGTCATTAGCAGCTGAATCAGGCACTACATGTTGTGCTGGCAGGAGGAGGCGTTGTGTGGGGGGAGAGGAAGATCCGTAACCGCCGGAAACCGGATCTGCGCGGCGGGAAACGGGCAATTAATATGATTATAAGATAAAAAATATAAAATCATAGTAGATATGATATTTATCATTAATCATACAATCATACCTGATATGATATTTACATACACAGAAATAAATCAGTTCATATATGATTTAATTCTTAACAGGAGATTATCAGATGGAGTGTGCAGGATGGATGAAGAAAGGGTGTTTTCACTCAGCTATGAACAACTGACCCGGTTTGCGGAAAAACGCATCCGGGAATGCAATCTGGACAGCCAGGGCGCGATTTATCTCTGCGAGTCAGCCAAAGCCGGAGCCGTGCTGATCTTCTGGCATGAACTGGCCATAAATGGCTATGCCTCAATGAATGCCATAAAGAGACAGGAGCTCATTGACGCCGACTTTCAGCGCCTCAGAAACCTCATCTGGCCGGAGGATGACAGGTAATGACCCAGAGCCGCCGACCGTCGCCACTGCAGCGGAGAGTGCTGATTGTGCTGGCTGCCCTTGATGAAAAACGGCCGGGACCCGTGCTGACGCGGGACCTGGAACGGGTGCTGGAACGAAGCGGGGAGGCCCCGGTCTACGGGCCAAACCTGCGCGCCTCCTGCCGTCGTCTGGAGGATGCCGGCTGGCTTCGTACCCTGCGCGCCCCGAATCTGCAGCTGGCTGTCGAGCTGACGGACGCCGGCCGGGCCGTGGCACAGCCTCTGCTGCTGGCAGAACAGGACCGCCTCCGGGCAGAACAGCGTGCGGCAGAAGTCGTCGTACTGCCGCTGGTCCCGGCCGCAGGTCTGCCCGCAGACGGCACTTCTGCCACTGATCTGGCGGTGGAGCTGAACGGCATGACGTATCAGGCCTGCCGTGGGGATTTTGTGGTACGTCTCGACGGCAGCACCTGTCTGCAGTTATGGAATAAAGAAGGCAGGGTGGTACGCCTGGAGGGCGATCCGCTGGAAGTGGCGCAGTGGCTGCAGGCCTGTCACGATGCCGGAATGGCGGTTCGTGTACAGGTTAATGAAAGCGTCACCCCGTAAAAACATACCAGCACGGTTTACACGTCATCCCATGATGGCAGCCGGTTAACTTTCCTGCGCCACCAGTGGAAAGAGGCCATGAGCAGTCCGAACAAAAAACCACCCGTGATACTTATAATAATGGCCTCACCTGCCACCATTCCTGACGGCCCCCAGTAGATAAACCACATTGCACATCCCCAGGAAATGCCCCATAAGCTCCCCATCAACAGTGTGACCTGCCAGAACGGCATAAAGGGTAATGGCGGAAGCCGGATACCCAGCCGCCAGAGAATACGCAGAAGAGGAGGGGCATAATTGCTCCGCCACATCTTTTTGCTGTCCATCAGGGCAATGGCCCGGGCTTTTTTCTGCTCAAAGGTCACAGGAGCACCTCCGTTCCATGATGTAAACGTGACACAGCTTATTGTTATTGATTATTATTATCATACTGTGATTATGTTATCACGCACCGGTACACGATAACAATAAAGGAGAAACCAGATGAAACTGGATATATCTGTAAAGTATTTACTGAAGAGCCTGATACCAAGCCTCATTATTCTTACAGTTTTTTATCTGGGATGGAAAGATAACCAGGAAAATGCAAGAATGTTTTATGCGTTCATCGGATGCATTATCAGCGCCATTACTTTTCCTTTTTCAATGAGGATAATACAGAAAATGGTAATAAGGTTTACAGGGAAAGAATTCTGGCAAAAAGACTTCTTTACAAATCCAGTTGGCGGAAGCTTAACTGCAATATTTGAATTATTCTGTTTCGTTATATCAGTTCCTGTGGTTGCCATTTACTTAATATTTATATTCTGCAAAGCCCTTTCAGGAAAATGAAAGGGCATCATTATGTGTCAGATACCAATAAGTTTATTGACCTGCTCAATAAACTTATCATTAACAAGCGCACTCACTGCAGCCATAATAATTGCAAAACCCAGAATACCTACAGGGGTTCCCAGCATGACGGAAAACGTCCATGCTGTAACTGCTGAAGCAGCTCTTCCTGCTGCCAGTGATTCAAGTTTTACAAAAAATGGACGCCAGTTGTCTGTTTTTACAGCCTTTTGTAACTCCACAGCAACATCATAACGATCAATAACTTTTCCGGTAAAACCAAATGCCTTACTGAACAGCTTAAAATTCTCCGCCATATGGACCTGATTAATAGCTTCCAGGGCTTTAGAAATAGCCATGCGATCTTGTATGCTATATTTCTTGTTCAGATTATTACGAAATTTATCAAAAGCGTTCAGTGCATCATCCACACTCTTAATCTGTTTCCCTTGAGATACAGAAGCCAGCTCCTTAGCAAGTTCGGATGCTTGTTTACCGAACTCATTATATATCGTTCTGTAGAAATCAGAGGTGAGTTTTATGGCATCCTTTACCATATTTATTTCATCCCTTTTTCTTTTCTCTTCAGCTATTTTATGATTGATGTCAGCAATCTGGCTACGGATATTCTCTTTTTCCTTCAACAGGGCATTAAGAGCGTCATTTGCATGCTTTTGTTCATTTGTTCTGGCACTGACGTTATTTCTCGCCGAATTTACCGCAGATTCAGCAGAGGTGATTTTATTTCTGGCATCAAGCAATCGTTGCCGTAACTTATCCCATTCAGCAACTTCAGCATTATAAATTTTCTTGTCACCTTCCACATCCTCTGTCACCACCGGATTCCGGTCATTCAGAATATTGCGTTTATAGTCCAGACCGGAATGGGTCAGAAGATAATTCAGGTTTGCACGGTTATCGATGACCGCGCTGGTTGTGATTTTTATCGTACCGGCAAATCTCGGATCACCACTCACAACAATAGAATGATTTGTTGATGAACGCCCCGGGAATTTTTCAGGGGAAACTATCGTTTTGCCGTCAGGCGTGTTTTTCTGTTGCGTCAGCTGTTGTTCAGCTCTGGTTAATGCATTACGGGCCGTGTTAAGCGATTCCGTCACCGAACTGAGTTTATTCCGGGCCTCTGAAATGGCCCTTTCATTCCGTGTCTGCTGCCCGAGCAGACGGGCCTGTTGTGCATCAAGAACGGCAAGGGCTGCCCCGCCATTTTTTTCCAGCTCTGACAACCGCGTGTCCAGAATACCTTTTCTGCGCTCGTATTCAGCAAGCATATCAGCGGCCTTCTTGTCTGCGTTCTGCGCATCCTTCTGCCGTTTTTCAGCCTGTTCGATTAACGACCTGGCCTCCCGGGGAGATATACGAAGAGAATCAGCATCAGCAAAGAGCATCCGGCTCTCTGTATGCAGCCGGAGGGCATCATATCCGGCGATTTCAGTACGGAATCCGTATTCTCTCAGCTCTGCCTGCAGGAGTCTGAACTCCTGTCGTGTAATATCAGCGGCATCTGCGTTTCCGGCACGGAGTGTTTTCAGTGTGTTTTCATCTTTTTCCCTTGCAGCAATCGCCGCAGAGAGGCGTTTTCCGGCTTCAGTACGCTTATTCTCATTCTCTTTCTGCTGCGCGCTGAGCGTGTTTTTGTACGCTGTGATTTCCTTGTCCCTTTTTTCGATATCACTTCGGGTTGGGGAATCATCAACCCACTCGTTTCCGCCCCAGATGGTTTTGTTCCCGAAGGAACTCCATGCAGGCGGGGTACCATGAAAGACATCGACACGTGGAGGGTTTACATAAATATCAACGGCCATAATTTCATGGCCATCTGAATCATACCCCAGCGATTCTGCACCGGGATTTGTAATACGTACAGGGTCAGACATTCGGTATCTCCTTCATCCTCTGAGGAAAACAAATGAATTAACTGCTTACGCATATGGATACATATACAGTATTAATTTATTAAGGAGAAAATGGCATGTCAAGATTTGATGATAGTGATTATCATTAACATGAAGTGATGTTACACCGTTCAGAAAGCCTGCTGACGCTGTGGCAGCATCACAGTCTGGGTATTCTCTGGTGCAATACAAAAACCGGACTTTCCCGTAACAACAGACAATGTTACGGGAAAAGTTACAGAACTGAGCCACAAAATATCTCAGTACCTGAGATGCATAAAAACACCGTACATATGTTTCTTAAAAGGGGGATGATCGTTATCCAGCCATTTCGGTGGATCGGTATGCAGAACACCAATCTGCTTCATGCCGGTATGCTGCCTGGATTTTCTCGCGCAGTAATCACTGTCTTCATATCCCATCGTTTCGATGACCACTCTGGCCGTCTTTCCGTCAGGAGCCCTTGCTGTGACAATGAAATCCGGCAGTACATATTTCTTTTCACCATTAACATAAACTTCTGTATCAAACAGGGGCCTTTCCAGACTTAATTCCGGCGTACCTGGCTTTCTTTTAAGCCAGCTGGCCACATTCAGAAGAGCAGTGAGCGTGTTTCGTTCCAGTTTGCTGTCCACAGGCACCGGACATGTCAGTTGATAAAGAGCATGAGCATACCCTTCACTGCAGATGATTCTGCCATCGGCACTCCGGCAAAAAGCAAGAATAACCCAGTAAGGGGGACGTATTCCGCCCTGCGCTTCACCATTAATACTGATCCCCCGCACAGGTCTGATGACCTGAATATTACCGTTCGCCCAGTGAATTTCCACAGCATCACGACAGATGTGCTGCGCCATAAAAATCTGAAAGAACATATGCTTTCTTCTGGCAGGCCAGTGTCGTTCTGAATTCTCCAGCGTTTCCATTAACCGCTCCTGAGACCTTTCAGACATTCCTGGCCGGAAATGGATAATTTCAGATAAGGCTCTTCCCCGAATATACTCCTGCTGTAGTGTAACCTGCCGTATGGCATCAAGACACTCACGATAATTAGTCCGGATACGGGGATTAGCCAGGGAATCCAGTTTATTCAGCCCTGCATCTTCAATAAGCGACAGGAGTAAACGGCCAAGGCGCGGACGTTTCTTGCGAACGGAGGAGCGCTCACCATTATGGTAAGCAGAGCGGGCCTGCAGTCTGATAACAGAATTACTGTCATCAGGTGGTAAAAAGTTTCTGTAATTTATACGGGTGCTAACGGGATGCCGGCTTGCTCCGAAGGATGTTTCCTCTTCATTTCCGGATAACTGACGATACATGGGGCATTCAGGTGCATGCTCATGATTAAAACTGGACAGATAAAGAGTACCCGTATTGTTTTTAAGAGCAGCAAAATTCATGGCCGGCGAATCTCCCGGAATACAGTCACACTGTAACCATGCATCATACTCACGCATTTCCCGGAGAATATCATTGGCCAGGTTATGTAGTACCATGGTTGCTGGCTTTTTCAGTCCACAGACCGTCTTTACTGCAGTCTCTTCCTCACTGCTAAGCTCCCGAATCACTTTGCCCCGGGGATTCTTCTTTACAAGTATCATTGGCATAATGAAAGCACTCCTTATGTACATGCTTAAACAGTAAGTAAAATATACAAAGAACACCCCATGAAACAAAGGCAGAGATGAACTGTGCGCCCCGGTATCTTCTTCTGATATCCTTTCGAATGAATTGTTTTTATTTATATCATGACAACATTAAAGTGAGATAATATATCAACCATGTTTCTGTCAGGGTTCAGTAGAATATCAATTCGACTGTCACGCCATAACTGTTACTACCTCGAGTATAAATATTCAGAGAACGGACTTATTAGCCATGAAAAATCACCTGATGGAAAATTTACTAATTTATGGATTGTGATATTATTAAAGAGTAAAACCAGCCAGCCGAGGTATTTATGGGAAAAAATCAGGAAGAAAGGAAAACTCCCGTCATTGTGGTGAAAAAACGTCGTACTTTTTCGCCACCGTCCTTATCCGAAAAAACAGATATTATCACACCTGTATTTACTGAACAGACGGCAGAATCAGCCCCCGCCGGAATAAATTCATCTGCCGTCGAAACACATATCCCCGAAGCGCCAGCCAGGAAGAAGAAAAAGAAAAGACACCGTTTTCCACGTCCCTCCCACTGGACCCGTGAGTATACTCACGAGTGCGTGGAAAAAATAAAGGCCCTGTTTCCTCATCTTCGTGCTGAAGGTGGTGGATTTATTCCCCTGAAAATTGGCATAAACAATGATATTTCGGCATTTCTGGCAGAACACCCGGAGACAGAACTGACCATGGACGAATGGCTCTGTGCAGTGTCCTGCATCACATCCCGCCGCGTATATCTGCAGCGGACAGCTGTCGCCGGCGTCCCACGTTATGGCCTGGATGGTCACCCCAAAGGGCAGGTCTCAGACTCTGAAGCACAGAGTGCCGGTCGCAGACTGGCGACATTAGAACAAAAGTGGCTCAGGATGCAGGCACAGCAGGAGAATATTTCTGGGCAATAAACACTCCTGATAACAGGTGGACATTACGTATCAGAAAAAATGGGAAGAGAATGTTATGTGTGATTCAGAAGCGGAGAAGATTTTATTCATCCTGAATAAACATGAACGGGCATACAGACGCCTGATCCCCGTATATATTTTTTTAGCTATAGTATTATGGATTTTACCTATTCTCCTGATTATATACCTGTATTTCTGTATAGTTGACAATGAGTTTCTCAGAATCGGTTTCTGTATTGCATGGACAGCATACTACTTTCTTTCGCTTTTCAAGTATTTTGTAAAATACTTCTTTCCTCTCGATCGTGAAGATTTGCTTAACCTGATGGATCTCGCCAAAGATTCTCCTGATGCGAAACAGGAGCTTCTTGAGCGTCTTTTGTCCGGAAAAAGAATGACCGGGCGGGATGAAATGGATATCAAGCGCATTCTAAAAACAAAGGAAGCACTTGATAACATCAGGAATTTTATTGATAAACAGCAGTTAACGAATAATGATACTCCGAAGAAAAGCACGGTCCCAAATGAAGATAAAAAAGGCATAAGATGATGATCACAGGAAATGGAATAAACACTGTAACTGTCAATGGAAAAGTGAAACACATCACAGAACTGGATTATATAACACTTTGTTTAGAGTGGACAAAACTACGAGAGGAAAACAATCGTCTTTATGAAATTAATAACAAGGCAAACAGAGGATGGCGTGGTTTCATCCTAAGATTGATAGGGGTTAACCTGCCAGATAAAAGGACTGAGTTTACACAACGTCTCTTGTTGACGCGCAAAATTTCGGGTTCGGTCATGAAAAAGTAACATATTCTAGGCTGGAACAGACCAATTTTGCATTCGCCGTCCAGGAGTTTGAGGGGAAAGTAGTCAGTGTTTTACGCTCAGTCAGGGAAAGTGTGCAATGATAAATGACACGAAAGGAATCGTAGTACATGGGCACCGCGATTCAATATTCAAGGAAAAAACAATACAGCAATGTACTTGTTCTGTTTCTATTATTCTGGCGATTTCAATAAAGGCACTTGCTCGCGCTCTGTCATTTTCTGAAACTCTTCATGCTGCATTTCGATTTTCCTTCTAAGATCATAACTCGCATACCTGTTCTTTTTATGTATATCTATATCTATTTTTGTGACGAGTTCAAACCACAATGTTCGCACTCCCCATGCAGCGTTATGAAACATTTCCGCAACGGCTATAGAGTCTGTATTAACTGCTTCAGTCATGTAGTCGCTAATACGTTCAGCGGTAATTTTCGTTATTTCATCGTAATTCATTTTATCTCCTACAAGATTATTTAATGGAATGCAAAATATCTGGCCTGATAATAATGTTCCAGAATTAATATCTGCAGGCTATGTTAAGTTGTCCCCACACACAATCTACCTGTTTTCTCGTGTGTGCCACAGGCGCAATACATAAATAGTCTGGCCAGTAAGTTCGTAACGGATTTCGTACTCGCCAGCAAAAATCCGTCTGACCTCCCTGGGTTCAAACTGAAATAACTGTTCCCCCATACGTGGATGAGTTAACAGAATGACCGGAGCCTGTGTCAGGGACTGCACCGTTCTGGCGGCCGCAGGTTTACTGGCCAGCACCAGAAAATCATATAACCGCGCCAAATCAGAAAGCGCCTTACTGGTCCACTTCAGTTCCATCAGCGTGGCACCGGTAACGGATTGTCAGTACTGAGGCTGTCCGCCCAGGCCTGTACAGCCTGATGGTCGATAACCTGTCCGGATGTCACATCGTCCAGGGCTTCCAGCGTCAGGCGATTACGCTCCTCCTCCTGGGCAAGCCATGCAGAAAGCGCCTGTTTGATAATCCAGCCCCGGGAGCGTTCCAGTCTGGCGGCCATCTGGTCGACTTTATCAGCCATAGGTAATGGCACATGCGCGGTAATTACTTTTGTTGCCTGTGCGGTATTGTTTTTCATTTGCATATCCGATTAGCTGTTAATCATATTTAATCATAGTGATTACTTTCAGACGAAACAAGGCAAATAATGCGCGTCAGCGCATGTAAGGCGGCACTCCGTTGTTACATATGGCACAGAAACAAAACCGCCGAAGCCCGGCGTCAGCCGGTACTGATTGATAGATTTCACCTTACCCATCCCCATCCTGCTAAGCCATACCCGCTTTCAGCCAAGAAATAGATTCTGTGCGCGGTCGGAGTGGTCCCGACAAGGGTTTACCCGCAGTCGGGGCGTATCTCCGCGTTAGCGGGCCGTCAGGGCCGCTTACGAGCGTGTACTGAGGACTTCCAGCCAGAAGACTGGCAGCGATGACAATGTAGTTACAACATTCATAATTAAAAGCGATGTTGTTCCCGCCCTTCGGGCGGGGGCGGCTTCGCTTTTCAGTTATGAGGGGTGGGCACGGTGCTGCGTTTGTGTGGTGTTTTTTATTCCTGATGTTTTCGCGGTGGTTTCAGAACGGTGAGGTTCGGGGCCCGCGCGTTAGCGTGGGAGGTGCTTTTAGATTCTGAGCGGCGAGGCCTTGGCCGCTGCAAGCGAAGGCCTCTTTGTATTTGTTCACAGTGGTTTCAGAGATAAAGACTTTCCCTGCGGCGAAGCAACGCAGGGGATTAAATAATGGGGTTAGGACTATATTGCAGGTTTGCTGTTTCAGGTTTGCAGCTTTTTAAAGTTCTTTGTTTGCGGATTTATGTGGATAACTGAAACAACGTGGCCATGTTCTGATGACTGATACGTGGTTTTATGGGCAGATATGCCCCTCTGAGGGGATTTAAGGTGATTACTGCAGATTTTGGGCTGAGCGGAATCAGCGCCGAAAGCCCCGGAGGGGCTGGCGATGATTCAGTGCTGAAGGAATGGTGCTGTCTAGTGCGGCGGTGGCGCAGCCAGCGTCAGTTCAAGCTGACGCAACTCCCTGATGGCCAGTCGCTTCAGATGGTCATCGGAACAAAAATAGGCTTCATCCGGCGGCAGACGCTTCCTGAGATACTCTGCCATCTCATGAATCTGCTGGTCGGCAGGCAGTTTCTTCAGACGTCTGGCGCGCTTACTGGCTGCCGCTTTTGCACGACGGTGTTTCAGTGCATCCTGGCTGCGCTGCAGATACCAGCGTTTTCTGGCCGCATGTACGGAGATATCTTCATCCTCACGCAGTACGCCTTCCCGGATGAGTTGCTGGCGGATTTCACTTTCACGCAACCGCTTCTGCTGCTGTTCGTGAAGTTTCACCATGTCGACGCCCAGCATCTGCCAGCCTGCCGGTGTTATCCAGACGTAACGTGGCAGACGCTGGCGGGTTTCACGGTCCCACAGGGTTTCCTCTGAAACACCCAGCACACCAAAACGTACCTGTTCGGCCAGCAAACGGGAAAGGCGGGAGACCGTCACTTCCAGTTCCGGAATAACCTTCCCCTTGCTGTCTTTCGGGCTGATTTCTCTGGCCAGACGGGAAACACTCATGCCTACGGTATGTGTGCCCGCATCACTGAAGCTGACCAGAACCGGCCAGACGGCATCGAGGAGGCGTTGTTTTTCCGGACGGAAAGCATATTTGCGACCGGCATACGTTCGTTTCTGCACGTAAAAAGGATGCAGAGACATGTGCATGCGCAGGCTCTGCTCGCCGGTCACCGGGTCCTTTTTCACCAGACGGTTGTAGGCGTGCCCGAGCTGCCCGCTCAGCGCCTTATAGCGCTCAGGACGATACCAGGACGGATTTTCGCATTTGGGTTTGGTGGAGTGCTCACCACGACGACGCTTCGTGCGCTTCCTTTCCGGTTCAACCAGGAAAGTGGTCGCCCTTCCCGCTTCATAGTCTTCCCAGAAACGGATCTGCTCTTCGGGTGCTAACTGACACCAGTGTACTGCGTTATATGGAGTATTCTTCAGACCTGCCACAAGCTGTCGCTTATGGCGGAGCGATTGTGCCGTGTATTTATACACTGCACAGGGTTGAATCTCTGGTACGGTTTCATTATACTTTACCCGTATTCTGTGAGGCCCCCACTATCTTTCGTCGTTCCGCCAAGTTCGTAAGAAAGATAGTGGGGGTTTTCCTTTTATGGCTTCCGGAACATCTTCAGTCTTCTGACTTACTGCCCGTACATGCCATCTCTCCTGAATGCCTTATGGCGCATTCTGCCGTCCGACTTTCGCCGCTTTGCTCCACAGAGTGCCACCCTCTGCACAGCTAATAACAGCCGAAATATACCCGCTTTACGTTAATTTGAAAAGCATTACAACGATCTCTTCTCTTCCAGTGCCTCCTCACTGATACCTCTAATAAGTTAATCTTGACCTGCGTCAAAAAAATAAAATCTATTTTTAAAAGCAGATTTTTCTGCTTTAGATCCTTCTTTTGGATTAAAAGATCGACTTTTGTCCTGCTCACGATCATTTATCTTACAACCGATCCACCTAACAGAATAATATTCTGTTTTAATGCAATTAAACGATCTAAAAAACCTTTAAAAAATCATTTTGTAGATCATTCGATCGTAAATAGAATAATTCTTAGATGATAAAACCATTTGTTACACAACCCGCCAATTGTGTAACAACAGCCTCTACAAGAGCATATTTGTTCATATGTTCGTCAGAACTGCGGATTGTCTGGACGAGGGTCAGACACCGTTTCGTGCATATGGACCAGCATGTTCGAACGCCACAAAGCAGAAGCATCACGCCTGGATCGCTTCGGCGCGGAGCGTTAAGTTTTGACGCTTTTTTGTATGTTTTTTAAGCTGTTAGTTGACTCGGTGCGTTATACTAAGTACCCTTTACTGGTCACAGGCAAAACTGTGATCGGGCGTAGGAACCCGCGTAGTCATCGTCGGCGCAGAAGTTAATTTCTTCATTTGGCGTCGTTTTTTGCCATACCATAAAGACAGGAACTTGTATTTCTTGTCGTCATCTATGGTAGCTCAGGCGGGGCAGGCATTAGCCTGGCCGGTTTCCGATGACGCCGGTATTCCTACCCCCGTCTGGGCTATCACCAATGAGCGTAGGAACTCAGTGATAGCGTTTTTAGTTGTCATCGGAGACCTTTGCTATGTCACCTCAACTGATACAGAAACTCCCGGCCATCACTCTGTTGGAAGGCATGTTTCCCGAGCTATCAACAAACCAGCTTAAAGTCTGCGTTTTTTACGCAATGGGTGTTCCTTACGACGCCATTGCTCAGAACTGTCGGCTTTCTCCCGAAACGGTACGAACCTACCTGAAGCGAAGCCTGAAGAACTTAAATCTGGAAGGATATGATGCACTTCGCTCTGCTGTGCTGATGCGAACGTTCGTTTTCATGATTAGCAATACAGCTAAAGAAAACGAAAAAATGTGAACAGGTGTCCCCATTAAAGGGGACACTTTCATGGAAATTGCATTTTGCACTTTACAGGCGATCCCAAATTGATAAACATAAACACCAAGCACAAGTTACTTTAATAAAGCAAATCACTTCAGACGGTGTCCCAATTATTTGTATCTGGCTCATGCCCGATATATGGCGACCTTACTCTGAACTGACGTGCTGATGTTTTATTTCGCGTATCACAATACTGTGCCACTGTATTGCTGATATTAGTGCTTAGCCGTTCTTTATCTGTGAGTTCGCCAAATCACCGATACAGAACGTACTAGAGTCTGCTGGTTATATGCCTGTCAGAACTGCAGTTTATCCAGATATGGGCTGGACACTGCTTCAGACATATGATTTAGCATATTCGCCTGACATCGCAAAATCGTCCATCATGGATCGGTTTTGCGCGGAGCGTTGAACTTCGTGAATATAGAACACCTGAATAACCGGAACTGGTATCTTGCGCAATATAATACAGCCGGCAAAAACAGAGAATCTTTATTCTCATGGCTGAATGAGCAAAACGTCGTACCATGGACTCCATTAATAACAAGAAAGATAAGACGGGCAGACTCCAGGTGCTGTTACCGTGAAAGAATATTCGCTATTTTTCCAGGGTACTTTTTTATTCTGGCTAATTTTGACATTCAACCAGTATCGGCATTACGTCGCCATAGCGCCTTCATTGATTTCGTGAAGTTTGGCGGTGAAATAAAACCCGTCAATAAAGATATTGTTGATGGATTAATGAAGATTTACCCGGACCCTGTGCTAAATCCGGGAGCCAGGGAAGAGCTGAATGCGGCTTCCAGCATATGGCTGACAAAAGCACAATATCAGTATCTCCTCAGAATGGAAAATACTCTCCAGCCTGAGTCGAGGATATCCCTGCTCCTGGAACTGGTATCAAATGCCGAACATCACGGCTTTATGGAGCGCCTTGTAAACATCCCATAGCCAGTATTTCCCGGCCTTCGGGCCGGGCTTTTTTCAATTCAAGAGAATATTCCGGAGTGAAGCCTGCACGAAGCCATCCCCACCATGGACTCCCCCTGTCTTTTGATGGAACCGTGTATTTCTTAATGGCGAAAGAAATAAAAGGCTTCACCCCAGAGTATTGATTCGTTTTATCAAAGGCCGGCCCGTGCCATCACGTGTGGCGGAGAGAACGGATACCGGTCTTCTTTTCATCTCACAGTAGGACATTCGCATGACCACGACAGAACATCCCGTGCGCCAGTTGCTCTGGTGTGCACTGAATGCCCTGAAAACGGCACAGGAAAACCACAATATAACCAGTGAAACCGGATTACGGCATTACCTGCTTGAATGGCTTTCTGGTGCCAGCAGACATCCTGAGTTCCGTAGTCTCCCTGGCGAAATCATGGCGTTAAAAGCATTGACCGAAAAAGATCGCAATATTCCCATCATCGGAACGCTGAATACGCTCTTTCTCAGCTCTGCCACTGTCGGGGAATGTCCGTTGTTTCGTTTTCGGGCTGCGCTGGGTAAATTACAGAAAGCAGGCTGGCGCACTTATGTCTGCCCATGGCCTGAGAGGGTGTTCAATGAATCCATTGAACGGGCCTGTTCCGGGAAACGCCATCTGCTACAACTAAGTCGCACCGAAGAGTGTTTTCTACCGACAGGCGATATGAGGGCACCAGTTACGTTGCAGCTGATCACTCCACTACACCGCAAAACTATGCAGCTTCTGGAAACGGCAGAGTTAATATTCTCCGACGAAGGATTTCAGGTGGTGAGAGGATACGAACATCAATTCGGGATCGAACGCAGAGAAACCCTCTTTCACACCCTATTTATCGGGCTGCCCAGCTTGCCAGAAGATGTCTGGGGTGCAACACAGGAGCAGACGACTATCACATTACACTGAGGATGTGTAATCCCCGGCATACCCCGTTTCCAGTCTTCGCAGCCTGTACCGCCCTTCCTGCCGTTTCCGACATTCTTTCTGTCACTACTCGCTTGTGCCGTTTTTTCGCAACCGGTACGTGCAGTTATGACGGTACAGCTGCTTCTTTTCCCGTTCCGGAAGGAGTCTTTGATGCCACAGCAACATCCCGGACGACTGCAAATACTGGTCGTCGACGCACACTGCAAACGCAGGCTGTTTTCAACGAAAACACCGACAGACCCCGATGAGCTTGCCCGACGTTTCTGCACGCCGGATAACTGTCTCGTGGTGGTACTACGCGACAACCGATTTCTGTTCCGACTGGAGCGTGCTCCCGGCAGCCACTGCCGCTGGCACAAGGGCAGCAGCTCCCGCCATCAGCATCTACAGGACTGGCTATCATGAACGCAACCGAAGCAAAATGTTTATTCAATGGTGTGTGATGATCAGGAACTGCATTTTTTTGTTCCAAAGAATTAAACAGTTAATCCTCCTTAGTCTGTTATTTTAGTCGCCTGCCTCAGCCAACATGAAAAATAATAACGTACCATTATATCTCTGGTTGCTTTGGTGTACGCTTTGTCTGTACATCACTACCCCATGGCAATACTTACGTTATCCATACACTGACAACTTATCATTGCCTTATATGTTATATTTCTGTGTGGTGGTTGTGATTTGCATTTTCCCACTACTTTTCAGATGTGTACTTCTTATTGTAAGGTCTGCATCTAAATACGACTTCACATTCTTTGTGAAGAAGAAAAAGGGAAGCAAGAAATCAACTATACATCTTAGCCCCTATGCTGACACACGTTGCCCGAAGTCAATGAGGAAACACTGGGATGTATTGCTTTCTCTGATATCAAAAGCAATTAATAATGATGAAATCATTGTCATGCATTCACATCTCTTTACTCCAGCAAGAATAAATAAACTTATAAAGAGACTGAAATCTTATGATTTGAGTTTTTCAGTTATTACATACCCACGGAAAACAAGTCTGTACGAAAAATTATCAATTCCTTTTATATATCTCTTATTTCAGTGGTCTTTCCCGCATTTGCATTCGGACGGAATGACAGTCGTCATTCGTCCTCTCCAGCCGCCTCACATCAATTAACAAACTCGTATATACGAACACGGAGTCTCCGTTATGAAAAAAAACTGTCTGACACTTATACTGCCGTCATTATTGTCCGGCTGTGCCGGAATTTCCGGCGGCAATAACGTGGCACCATCAGATACGCCTGCTCTGGTTTTTGTTGACGGACAAATCAGTGAGAGTGCTGGCGTCCTGGCACTTACGCAACAACGACTTTCTCCACCTAAAATAACTCCGCCCCCGAGAGTCAGCGTGCCAGAGACAGTAAAAACAGCACAGCCAGTAAGCGAATCCCGACCGTTACCTTCACCAACAATAAGTCAGAATTTCTCCCGGTTAATCATTACAGGCAAGCCTGGTAGCGCCCCTGTAACACTATCGCCGACGGCCCGTAACCGGACCGTCAGTCAGTGGATAAAAACATTACTACCGGAAGGATGGAAATTCAGACAAGAGAATGCAGCCACGCCCAAACTGAATACCAAACTGGTTTCATGGTCTGCCAATGATCAGTGGACCCGTTCTCTGAACCGGTTGCTGGAAGAACAACACCTCTGGGGCCATCTGGACTGGGATAATAAAACGTTGACCGTCACAACATCGGCTACTGCACCGGCACAGGACACGGCAACCACTATCTCGCCAGCAGCCATGGTAACCACATCCACTTCCCCGGAGTCTTCAACGACAGCAAATAGCCAGAACAAACCACGAAACCCATTCAGGGGAAACAGCGTATCTCCGTCTACGCCCGCTGCAATCCCGACTCCGACCGGCTCCACAGTCAAGTCTATCCCACTCATGACCGGGACACCTGTCAAACCGGTATCTCAGGGTAAAGAGTGGCGTGCGCCGGCAGGCACTACATTAAGGGAAAACATTATTAAGTGGGCAGAAGAAACAAAATGCGAAAGCATGGCATCAACGCACTGGATGGTCATATGGCCACTTTCTGTAACCGATTACCGTCTTGATGCGCCTTTGATGTTCCGGGGATCATTTGAATCAGCCATGGAGCAGGTATTTGAGTTATATCGGACCGCGCAAAAACCTTTATACGCACAGGCCTCCCGCATGCAGTGCATCATTACAGTTTCTGATACAAGGGATGGTCGCTAATGGGATGGCTGGTCATGGCCGTCGGCCTGACCATTCTGATTATCACTGGAAGCTACCAGAATCAGCAGATGTCTGAAACCACGAACGCCCAGCAATATGCAAGTGCGTCTGTATGGGCAAGTCAGATACTAATGATTGCTAACAGAATCAATGATATCAGATACGTATCAGGCCAGCAGGACGGAGTAATTTCTTCAGATAAACTGGCTCTCCCTGTCACTCCGGACTCCCGAATTAAACATCAGTTACAACAGGGACGTCTGTGGGTATGGATGCCTGAACAACCAGGACTTGTTGAAACTTTGCGTTCAAAAAGTCGTGGTTCTGCACTAATAGGGATCTTCCAAAACGGGCAACTCACCTGGCTATCAGGAACTGCAACCGGTCTGACACCCCCGGCAGGCATTACTGCTGGTTCTGTCGTCTACGTTAACTAATCTGGATATATTCATGAAAAAATCACACCAGCGTTCAATGAAGCTGGCGGTGCTCCCCTGCATGATCGCCGTCGCTCTTTCCATCTCCGGATGTACTTTCAGCGAAATCAATAAAATGCAGAAAAAAGCACAGGAGGACTCAGCACATGCACGGGAAAAGGTATCAGCCCTTTCTGCCCGCAAATCACAGGCTCTTACCTGGCTCGATAATCAATGGATAAACCCTGTTCCGGTCGCTCAGGTATCAAGAGAGAAAAAACAAACAGCTCCGGCCTGCTACATCACGCAGGCAAGAAAAGGAGAGATCACTCTACAGGAACTGGGGCAACGTATTACTGCCGTATGCGGCATCCCCGTAATCATCACCCCTGACGCAGCCAATTCAACTCTTGAAGGAGGCGCTACCCGCCAGATGACTGGGACACTACCAGCACCTGATGAAAATGGTCGTCTGCCGTTAAGCAGCCTGGGCAGCACAACAATGACTACCTCCACTCAGCCATTAACGCTGAATAACCTCATGTGGCAGGGAGATATCAATGGTCTTCTGGATTTGATGGCCAGCCGAAGCGGTCTGTACTGGCGCATGGATAATGGTCGGATTGTATTCTATCTGACTGAAACCAGAACGTATCCACTTCATATGCTGAACACCAAAACCAGCAGCAGTTCCAGCGTCAGCTCTGGCTCAACAAGCACAATGGGGGCAACAGGAGGCCAGGATAACTCAGCATCCGGTGATGCTACGTCCTCTCAGAGCACAACCGTCGGTCAGGAATACGACCTGTATGAAGACATCCGGAAAACTATTGAAGCGATGCTGACACCAGAAAAAGGCCGTTACTGGTTATCTGCATCGAGCTCAACGCTAACAGTCACTGATACTCCTGCTGTCCAGGAAGCCGTCGCACGATATGTGGACGAACAAAACAGTATTATGAACCGCCAGGTAGCCCTGAACGTACAGGTTCTGAGCGTCAGCAATACCAGAAACGAGCAGTTCGGTCTGGACTGGAACCTTGTTTACAAATCGCTACATTCCGCCGGAGCAACGTTGAACAATGCAAGCGGAGATTTTACAGGCGCTACATCTGCAGGCGTATCAATTCTGGATACGGCAACAGGGAATGCCGCCAAATTCAGCGGTTCCAGCCTTCTGATTAAAGCACTGAGTGAACAAGGCGATGTCAGCGTTGTAACTTCACAAGAAAGCACGGTCACAAACCTGACGCCGGTACCTATCCAGATGGCAGATCAGACAGTTTACGTCGCCCAGTCAGCAACAACTACGACTACGGATGTAGGAGCAACAACAACATTAACACCGGGCATGATCACCACTGGATTCAATATGACCCTGCTGCCTTTAATTCAGAAAACAGGCAATCTCCAGTTGCAGATGAACTTTAATCTGTCTGATCCCCCAACTATCCGTAGCTTTACGTCAAAAGACGGAAACAGTTACATCGAAATGCCATATACCAAACTGCGTTCACTGAGCCAGAAGGTCAATCTGAAAGAAGGGCAATCACTTGTCGTTACTGGTTTCGATCAGAACAATACGACGACAAGTAAAGCCGGTACGTTTACGCCAGCAAATCCATTATTTGGTGGTTCACAAACCGGGAAAAATGAACGCAGCACGCTTGTGATCATCATTACCCCGACTTTCCCGTCAGGAGGCAATAATGGCTGATGAAGATATCAACCCGGTAGTGCTTCTCGCAGATCCTAAAGTAAATCATCGCGTGTGGGCTGCCTGTCTTAAATGGACTCCTGTCGTAAAAAAACAGCGCGTCCCCTCACATCATAAACACAAGTCTCATGTAAAACCCAGACGGCTTACCTCCCTGAAAGTGACTGTAGGCAGCAGAAATTCCCGTGGAGAGATCAGCCGCCTTACCGGCACAGGAATACTGACCAGGCCAGAACGCAATCATTATTTTTCCCTGGCACTGGCTTTCTGCTCATGGGTCAGAAATGGATACGGTGTCTTCCGGTACAGCGATAAGGAGCTCTTATTCCTTGCTTCCATTAATGGCCAGCCTGCCGTTATGGCTGACTTATCAGGAAATGATGCCGACGTTGCCCAAAAGGTCAGCCTTTTTCTGGCGATGAACGAAGAGCCCCCCGAAAAATGGCAGGTTGTATCGTCTCTGGAACATCCTGATAACTGGGAAAGTATTATTACCCGGTTATCATCAGCAGACCTCCGCCGTTGCAAACTTACTGTCGGCAATCGCAGCAAATTCACACTTCCTGCCGTACTGTTTTTAGTAGCAGCCGGCGCAGGCACAGTATTCTGGATGACTCAGCCAGAGCCTGATGTAGGACCGACCGCCGAGGAGATAGCTGCACGGGCAAGATTACAGTTTAAAAAGCCCGAACCACCACCGGAGCTCCCGCATCCATGGGCGTCACAACCTGTAATCAGTGATTTTCTGAAAGCCTGCGCGGACCTTCGAAAACCATCACCGGTCGCGCTAGAAGGCTGGAAACTTACCGGTGGAACATGTACTCCCGAGACATTCACACTGATTTACGAACGACAGCCAGGAGGAACTATTGAAGGCTTTCTGGCAAGAAGCAAAGAAATCTTTAATGTTATTCCTGACTTTAACCTTAAAGATGGTGCACGCCTGGCTTCTGTAACCCGGCCACTGCCTTCCCTGCCCCGCAGGGATGAGGCAGTCCCTGCCCCCTCAGAACAACTGATGCGGGTGTTCACGTGGTTTCAGAAAAAACAGTTAACGCCGGCCATTAATGAAATAGCCATACCGGAACCATTACCAGGTAACGATGGTGAACCAGCCCCTGTTCAGAAATGGAAAGAATATCAGTTCAGTTTATCAACGCCTGTAAATCCTGATGAGTTGTTCCCTTTATTTCAGGATACCGGCGTTCGTCTGAGCAATATCCATTTTGAATTAAACGGCGGTACTTTCAGTTATTCCTCAGAAGGTCATATATATGCGTCCAGGTAAATTACTCATTATTCCATCCATATTTTTCTTCTCTGGTTTTTCATTTGCAACAACACAACCTCTTGTCACAATAGGAGAACTTGAAGCACAACAAAACCGGAATATTCTTTTACAGGCAAAAGTTCAGGGCGCACAGCTACAGAAACAACTCGAAGAATCAGATGTTAATCTGTCATCAGAAACTGTTTCAGGTTTCTCTGGTGTGACTGCCTCCTTGCCATCAGTTTCAGAGCAGCCGACATCTAAAAACAGAAAGGAATTGCCCGTTATTATGGAAATAAACGGCAAAGATAAACGTCTTCATGCCGTTCTTCGCATGGCTGATGGACGTCAGACAAGCGTCACCACTGGTAGCCAGCTTCCGGGTACATCCGTCACGGTGAAGTCGATCTCATTGTCTGGCGTCACGTTAAGTGATGGCACCACCCTTACTTTCTGAGTGATGTGATATGGACAAATATAATCTGAAGGATGCTCTCCTTTTTATATCCCGGGGAGACACCCATGAAATTCTCATCGAAACAAATCAGCGAACAAGACCTGACGTACAGAGTAATCTCCAGGAACTGCTAAAGTTATACCCTGACATCACCCCAAAAGTAGTCTCGCTGTCTGAGTTACAGGAAGCCGGTCAGGATGATGAAAATAAAGGTCCGAAAGAACGGATTATTCATCTGAAAGATCTTGCAGATGTCAGTGAAAGTGAGAAGAAAGTTCTCTCCTATTTTGAAACGGCCAGAAAACTTGGTGCTTCGGATATTCATTTTTTAATTTCAGAGTCTATTTTCAAAGTTCGCATGAGAATATTCGGTGAACTGCAGACTGTAGATGAAGATCAACCTGCATTGGGTTATTCACTTTGCGCAACAGCCATTCTGTCAATGGCTGATGTCACTGAAACCAGTTTCTTCCCTCAAAGGGAACAGGATGCGCGCCTGTCCCCACAATTAATGCGAAAAATAGGAATATTTGGTGCACGATACAGTCACAGACCTACGGGAGATGGTCTGATTGCGGTTATGCGCCTGATACCCGATGACGGAGACAAAGTTCCCACGTTTAAGCAACTGGGCTTTATACCGGAGCAAATCCGGTTGCTGAACGTCATGCTGCGCCGCCCGGAAGGGAAAATTGTTCTGTCTGGTCCAACAGGTTCGGGTAAATCAACAACGTTACGCAGTGCCTGCCGTGTATATCTTGACGATAATCAGGGGCGACACCTGCTGACGATCGAAGATCCGCTGGAAGGACAGATACTGGGGGCAACACAAACCCCGATTATCTGTGACAAATCCGACGAAGAGGCCGTCAAACTGGCATGGAGTCGTGCTATTTCATCGGCAATGCGACTTGACCCCGATGCCATCATGGAAGGGGAAATGCGCGATCTTGTCTCGATGATGTCAACCACCTACGCGGCTCAGACCGGTCACATCGTTCTGACGACATTACATACAAACTCAGCTCTGGGTATACCGGAGCGAATGATTACGATGGGTATGAATGCCGATCTTATTTGTGATGCGCAATTACTGATTGGGATGATAAGCCAGCGCCTTGTACCAACGCTGTGTCCCTCCTGCCGTATTCCATGGGAAAAGCGAGTACCTGAACTTAGCGAAGACGACCGCGCTTACCTTGAGCGGCACTGCAATAAAGATTCACTCTGCAGTACAGATAATATCTGGTTCCGAAATCCTCACGGATGCTCCGACTGTAATCACGACGTAATTATTAACGGCAGAAAGCGCGGTGAAATAGGTAAAGGCCTCACCGGCAGGACCGTAATTGCTGAAGTGATAGAACCTGATAATCGCTTATTTCAGATTCTGAAAACACGCGGCAAAGTTGCAGCACGTAAATACTGGCTTGAAAACATGCATGGCATCAGTCGTGTGGAGCATCTGCTTCGCCGTATCAATGAAGGCCTGGTGGACCCTCTTGAAGCCGACAGAATCATCCCTCTGGACGAAGACGAACGCCTCAGCATCGATGATGCCTAACAGGAGAACAACATGCGTGAAATGAATTTCAGTCAACGGCTGAGACGTTTCATTGTCAGAAAAACGTTCAGCGCCCCCTACAGGGTGCAGTTTTACGAAGCTCTGCGTTTTCTGCTGGAAAATAAACAGCCATTAAAGACCGCACTGGAACAGATGCGGGATGCCTGGACAGACTTTGGACGAAAATGGCACCCCTTTGCTGAACTGGCCACAGACTGTATTGAGTCTCTTCGTGAAAACAGTGGCGAAAACTCTCTGGAATATACTCTTGGTTTATGGGTTCCCCAGGAAGAGGCTGCAGTAATCAGTGCCGGAATAAGAAGTGGTTCCATTGTGGATGCATTACAATTTGCCACCACGCTTACAGATGCCAAAAAGCAACTCCATCAGGCCATATGGCAAATGGCTATTTACCCGGTGGGATTGTTAATCATGATGACGGGGACATTATATGTTCTTAATACAGAGCTAATACCTGTACTGAGCAAAATAAGCTCCCCTGATTCATGGAGTGGTGCTCTTGGTTTTCTCTATGGATTATCTTTGTTTGTCGATAATTACGGCGCTATATGTGCCGTTCTTTTTGCAGTGGTCACAGGTGTAATATCATGGTCTCTGAAAAACTGGAAAAGCCGCTCTTTGGCTGACAATATAATGCCATGGAGTATTTATAAGGATATACAGGGGGCAGCATTCCTCCTGAATATGGCTGCACTTCTGAAAGCCAAAATGACAACGCTCAACTCACTGAACGTTCTTCAGGAATTTGCATCACCATGGTTAAGTACACGCCTTGACAGCATTATTTACCGCGTCCGCCAGGGGGATCACCTTGGGCTGGCTTTACGACAGTGCGGTTATCATTTCCCTTCCAGGGAGTCTGCCAACTTTCTGTCTTTATTACAGGGAGATGGTGCAACGGAGCTAATCGGCAATTATGGCCAACGGTGGCTTGTACAAACGCTGGAGCGTGTAAAAAAACGAGCAGCTGTTGTGCGTTTAATTATGCTGATATTTCTTGTCATGTCACTCCTGTTACTGGTCATGGCCGTTGTAGACATTCAGTCTATTGGCGACAACAGTATGGGTAGTATTTAAATAAAACGAGGTATTTATGTTAATTCAAAATATTAATGCTAACGTTCTGAAGAAAAATGAGAAAGAAACGTCTCATGACAAAGGCTGGGGTATTATGGAACAGGGTGCAATAGCACTTGTTGTAATTATCGTACTTGCCCTTGTTTTTGGTGGATTGTATATGTTGCGTTCACGAACCGGTGTGGCAAATGAAAGTTCGAACATACAGACAATCATCACAAGTACTCAGGGGCTGCTAAAAGGTAGCGATGGATATACGTTTACCAGTGGAGCCAAAATGACGGGTGCTCTCATTCAGATGGGTGGCGTACCCAAGACCATGACAGTGCGTGGTACTCCATCATCAGGTACAGCAACGCTCTATAACTCATGGGGCGGTGCCGTAACTGTTGCTCCGGCTTCAACATCAGGTTTCAACAATGGTTTTACCGTCACCTATGAAAAAGTCCCACAGGATGCCTGTATCCAGATTGCCACACAAATCAGTCGTACTGGTTTAACTAACGGTATTACCCTGAACAGTACGGCTCACAGTGATGGAAAAGTCACTACTGAAGAAGCCAGTGCGCAATGCACAGCTGATAATGGCAGCACCGGTACAAACAAACTAATCTTCACCATCAATGGCTAAGGAGTTTTAATGTCCGGGGGTAAAGTGCCCCTCAGACTTATTTCATTAATCCTGCTTTGTTCTCTTATTTATCCCGCCCGAGCTTCATACATCGCCCCCAAACAAATCTGGACTAACAAGTGGGACAATTGCTTTGCCGCCGCCGGCGCACGCTATCAAATTGAACCATTATTGTTGAAGGCCATTTCTGCCGGGGAATCTTCATTGAAGCCGGGCGCAATTAACATAAATAAGGACAGAAAAACAGGCAAAGCCAGTAGTACGGATTATGGGTTGATGCAAATAAACTCAACCCATATTCCAAAGCTTATAAAGATGGGCGTAATCAAAAAGTCTGAGGATTTAATTACCAAACCATGTCTTAATATCCATATAGGAAGCTGGATACTGGCAAGACATTTTCAGATATGTGGCGTCAGCTGGAATTGCCTTGGGTCATACAATGCCGGATTCCGTAAGGACAGACATGAAACAAGAGAGCAATATGCTAATAAAGTATGGAGAATTTATCGTGACATGAAAGGGATATGCCTTCCCGGGCAGGGAGGCAGACAATGCAGACAATCGTAGGCATAAGTCTCTCCCCTGTTTATATCCTCCCATTGATGTTCATATTTTCCATTATTGGACGAACTCTGTTATTCAGAGTTCGTTATTTTTTATCTGATACAGAACATCTCTGGTATAAGACACACACTGCAGTTCTGTCAGGAATATGGCTATATAGTATAGCTGTGGCATTAATTATTTTATCGTCATCCCCACTTATCTACCGTATTCATGCTGTTCTTATTCTTTCGTTCATGCTGCAAATGGCAGTAACGGATGCACTAACAGGCCTCTTACCGGGTACATTCACCAGGCGTTTTTTAATCGCTGGAATATTATCACAAATCACAACTGATATATGGTGGCTCCGTGCAACAGAAATTGTCTCTGCCGCAATTGTCTTATTCTGTCTGCATAAACTGGTTAACCGCCATCGTCTTAATATTGGCACAGGAGACCTGTGGCTTATTGCAGGTATTACCGCATGGTCAGGGCTATATAACGCCATATGGAGTGTGTTGCTGGGCGCAGGAGGATTTGTCTTATGGCATTCAACATGGTGCATAAAAGGACATAAAGAAGGCCCACTGGGTCCATGGCTGTGTCTTGGCCATGTCCTTTTGCTACTGGATAATCTTTATCAACCACTATGGGTAATCTGATGAAAAAATATGACCGAGGCTGGGCATCGCTGGAAATTGGCGCGGCTTTATTGATTGTTATGATCATAGTTGCCTGGGGTGCAGGCATATGGCAGGACTATTTAAAAACCAAAGGTTGGCAGGCTGAAGCTCGTCTTGTCAGCAACTGGGCCAGTGCAGCCCGCTCTTATATAGGGAAAAACTACACAACTCTCCAGGCCAGTAGTACCACAACAACCCCTGCCGTTATCACGACAACCATGCTGAAAAATACCGGCTTTTTGTCCAGCGGCTTTACTGAGACAAACAGCGAGGGGCAGCGGTTACAGGCATATGTAGTTCGAAACACCCAAAACCCGGAATTACTACAGGCAATGGTTGTATCCAGTGGTGGCACCCCTTATCCAGTGAAAGCACTTATCCAGATGGCTAAGGATATTACCACTGGTCTTGGTGGATATATCCAGGACGGCAAAACAGCCACAGGTGCATTACGTTCCTGGTCAGTAGCTTTAAGTAATTATGGTGCCAAAAGCGGTAACGGGCATATTGCCGTACTGTTATCGACAGATGAACTTAGTGGTGCAGCAGAGGACACTGATCGTCTTTACAGATTCCAGGTCAATGGTCGCCCTGACTTAAACAAAATGCACACGGCCATTGATATGGGATCAAATAACCTGAATAACATTGGGGCAGTAAATGCCCAGACTGGTAATTTCAGCGGCAATGTGAATGGTGTAAATGGCACTTTCAGCGGTCAGGTAAAAGGCAATAGCGGAAACTTTGACGTAAATGTCACCGCTGGCGGTGATATCAGAAGTAATAATGGTTGGTTAATTACTCGTAACAGCAAAGGCTGGCTCAATGAAACTCACGGTGGCGGATTTTATATGTCCGACGGATCATGGGTTCGAAGTGTAAACAACAAGGGCATCTATACCGGCGGTCAGGTGAAAGGCGGTACTGTTCGTGCTGATGGTCGCCTTTATACTGGTGAATACTTACAACTGGAAAGAACTGCCGTTGCTGGCGCATCATGTTCGCCTAACGGCCTTGTAGGCCGCGATAATACAGGGGCAATACTTTCGTGCCAATCCGGTACGTGGAGGACAATAGGTGGAAAACTCAAAGTTACTCAGCTTTCCACCACAGGTTATCTGGGGCAATTCGACTTCTGTGCCATTGCCAGAATGGGCAACGCAGAGGATGCCCAC